>CAZJOH010000107.1:0-7332 GCA_964547575.1 uncultured Clostridium sp. | reverse complement strand
ATACGGATGGCGACCGGGTTGTTGTAGCAGGCGGAAAAGCTGTGGAGAATAAAGAGGCAAAATCAGCCGATTGAAAATAACGGCGGCGTTTTTGTCCGCTTTGCTTGCATATGCACGGTTGTGAACGGCATATACATAAAGAAGTTATAGTCAAGGCTGTCTCAATTATACGGATGCAGAAATCGTTTCCGATGCGGAGTTTGTCGGGAATTGTGGATTTTGCATGCTGTTTTTTGGGACAGCGTTTATTTATTTTTGCAGAAAGGAAGAAAAAGGCTTGAATAAGGTATCTCCGAGAAGAAGACTGTTTCTGAGAGCGCTGACCGTATTTCTTTTGTTATCGGTCGGCATTTTCGGCATAACCTCTGTCAATCTTGCAAGGATTCAGCTTGTTGACAGTGAGCAGTATAAAGAGCAGGCGGAGAAAAATCAGCTCCACGATACAGAAATATCGGCACAGCGAGGAATAATATACGATGCAAACGGAACGGTGCTGGCCAAAAGTGCATCGGTCTGGAAGGTTTATATAAAGCCCAATGCAAAAACACTTACGGAGAATGAGGATTTCAAAAATGATCTCTGCCGCAAGCTTTCTGAAATTACGGGTGTTGAATTTGAAAGCATAAAGGACAAAGCAGATAAAAGCGGATATGCCTACCTTGTTATCAAAAGACAGATAGAGTACGAAGAAAAAGAGAAAATCGCCAATCTTTTGAACGAAGCTTATGAATATGACGTTTTCGAGAAAAACGATGACGGCGTGCTTGAAAAGGAAGAGAAGAAGATTTATTACAGCTCGGCAATCGGAATTGACCCCGATGTCAAGAGATATTATCCCTACGGCACTCTTGCATCAAACGTTATCGGATTCACCGGAACGGATGATATCGGCAGGTCGGGAATCGAGCTTAAATATGACAGCATCCTCACCGGCACACCCGGCAGAATCATAACTGCGCAGAACGGCAAAAGCGATGTTATGAGTCAGGAATTTGAAACTTATTACGATGCAACCCAGGGTACAAGTCTTGTTCTGACGATAGACGAGGTTATCCAGCGATATCTGGAGGATTCTCTTGAGCAGGCGTATATAGACTCAAAGGGTGCAGGCGCTTACGGAATAGTCATGGATGTTAATACGGGTGCAATTCTTGCTATGGCATCCATGCCGAACTATGACCTTAACAATCCCCAGAGCCTTACCGAATCCGAGCAGGCGGCGATTGATGAATATGAAGATTCGACTGAAAGAAGTCAGGCACGTAACAGTCTTCTTTATTCAAAGTGGAGAAACTTTATTGTCAGCGACAGCTATGAACCCGGCTCGGTTTTCAAAATAGTAACGGCAGCAGCATGTCTTGAAGAAAATGTTGCAACTCTTGAAACAACATACAGCTGTTCGGGCAAAATTCAGGTTTCCGACTGGACTATCAAATGCCACAAAAGAATAGGTCACGGAATGCAGACCTTCCAGCAGGGACTTATGAATTCCTGCAACCCGTTCTTTATTACGGTCGGTCAGAAGCTCGGTGCGGAGAAATTCTATGAATATTTTGAAGCTTTCGGATTCACTGAAAAAACGGGAATTGACCTTCCTGCGGAGAGCACTCCTGTTGCGGGCGTAACCTATCATGCACTTGAGGATATGGGAATCGTCGAGCTTTCAAGTTCATCGTTTGGTCAGTCCTTCCAGGTTACTCCCATACAGATGATTACCGCAATGAGTGCAATTGCAAACGGCGGAAAGCTTATGACTCCGTATCTTATTGCGAAGCAGCTTGACGAAAACGGTAATGTTATAAAAGAAACTCAGCCCGTAGTTAAAAGACAGGTCATTTCGGAAAAAACCGCACAGACCGTTGCCGAAATGATGGAGGCTGTTGTTTCAAGCGGTACAGGTAAAAACGCCTATGTATCGGGCTACAGAGTGGCAGGAAAAACGGGCACCTCGCAGAAGCTCGGTAATAAGGGTAAGTATGTTTCATCCTTCGGATGCTTTGCTCCCGCAAACGATGCTGAAATTGCTGTGCTTATTCTTGTTGACGAGCCTGTCGGACAGATTAACGGCGGTCAGATTTGTGCCCCCGTTGCTGCTCAGGTTGTTGAAAAAACACTTGAATATCTTAATGTTGAAAGACAGTATACCGAAAAAGAGCTTGCAATGCTTGATGTTACCGCTCCCAATCTTATCGGTATGACAATCGGTGAGGCGAGAGCGATGCTTAAGCAGGATGGCTATGAGGTTAAAACCGTAGGCAACGGCGAAACGGTTACTGCGCAGATGCCTGCATATCAGCAGACGATGCCGAAAAACGGTATAGTGGTGCTTTATACGGATAATGAAGCCGAAAGATTAACCGTAACCGTGCCCGATTTGAGGCAGATGACGGTTTCTCAGGCGAACAAATATGCCCTTGCGGCAGGATTAAATATCAAAATATCGGGCAATGCTTTGAATGCGGGAGAGCTTGTCTCCTATGACCAGAGCGAAGAGCCCGGAGCGGAAGTTGAATACGGTAAAACAATTACAGTTTATTTTAAGTCCGATACGGACGTAAATGACTATGCGGGTTAATTAAAATCACGCAATTAGGAGGACAGAAGATGAAGCTTAACATGATTGCAGCGGATTTGGGGAAAAGTATAAGCTTCGGAGAGAGGGATATAACTTTTATAACCGATAATTCGGCAAAGGTAAGTGAAGGCTGCATTTTTATATGCATTGAGGGAAAACATTTTGACGGGCATACAAAGGCTGCGGAGGCCCTTGAAAAAGGTGCTGCGGCTGTTGTGGTTCAGAAGGATCTCGGTCTTGAAAATCAGATTCTTGTTGAAAATACAAGAAGCGCCTATGCTCATATCTGCGCTGCATTTTACGGTCATCCCGAAAGAAAGCTGAAAATAATCGGCGTTACGGGAACAAACGGAAAAACCACATCATGCTTTATTCTCAAATCAATTCTTGACGGAATGGGTCACAAGACGGGGCTTATCGGCACGGTAAAGAATATTGTAGGCGATAAGGAATATCCGGCCGTGCTTACAACTCCCGATTGCTATGAGCTTTTCGGACTTTTTGATGAAATGGTGAAAGCAGGCTGCGAATACTGCGTAATGGAGGTTTCCTCGCAGGCTATTGACCAACACAGAGTTGACGGTGTTCACTTTGAGGCGGCTATATTTACAAACCTTACTCAGGACCATCTCGATTACCACGGCACGTTTGAAAATTACAAGGCGGCAAAACGCAAGCTTTTTGAGAATTCATCTCTTGCTGTTATCAATATCGACGATGAAAGCGCTCCGTTTATGACAGACGGACTCGATTGCAGAAAGGTCACCTTCTCGGTCAATAACGATAAATGTGATTATTCGGCAAAAAATATACGCATTTCTTCGTCGGGTGTTAAGTACGAACTTGTAAGCAACGAAAATATCGGCAGAGTAAAATTTGCGGTGCCCGGTAAATTTTCGGTTTATAATTCAATGGGTGCAGCTGTATGTCTGATCGAAATGGGAATGGATTTCAGGGCTGTTCTTGATGCGCTTATGCTTTGCACAGGGGTTCCGGGCAGAATGGAAGTTGTTCCTTCCGACGTACCTTACACAATTCTTATTGATTATGCACACACTCCCGACGGTCTCGAAAATGTTCTCGGCTGTGTCCGTGAAATAACCGACGGAAAGATTATCTGTGTTTTCGGCTGCGGAGGCGACAGGGATAAAACAAAGCGTCCGATTATGGGTGAAATAGCAGCAAGACTTTCCGATATTGCTGTTATTACTTCTGATAATCCGAGAAGTGAGGACCCCGAAACAATTATCAAAGATATTACGGCAGGCATCGGCAAAGGCGGCGCAAAGATTATTGTTGACAGCGACCGCAGAGGTGCAATAAAGAAAGCACTTGATGTTGCAAATGCAGGTGATATTGTTGTGCTTGCAGGCAAGGGTCAGGAAACCTATCAGATACTTGCAAGCGGTAAGATTCATTTTGATGAGCGAGAAGAAGTTGCTCAAATACTTTCCGAAAAGGCGTGAGTAAATGTTACCCTTAACTTTTAAAGAGGCTGCGGCAGCAGTTAAATCATCGACGGTTCTCGAAGGAAAATTTGACTGTGTATGCACAGATACAAGAAAAATAACTCCCGGCAGTCTTTTTATTGCAATTAAGGGTGAGAATTTTGACGGTCACGATTTCGCTGCCAAGGCGATTGAAAACGGTGCAAAGGCTGTTGTTTGTGAAAAAGACTGCGGTCTGGGAGAAAATCAGATTCTTGTTGAAAGCACCCGTCAGGCGCTTCTTGACCTTGCGGGATATTACAGAAGCCTTTTCAAAATTCCCGTTATCGGCATAACGGGCAGTGTAGGAAAAACAACAACCAAGGAGATGACCCATGCGGTTATGTCCTCAAAATATAATACCCTCAAAAACGAGGGGAATCTCAATAATGAAATCGGTGTGCCTCTTACTCTTTTCAGACTTGAAAAGACTCATGAGGCAGCGGTTATTGAAATGGGAATGAGCGGCTTTGAAGAAATTTCAAGAATGACCAAAGCCGTAAAGCCCGATGTTGCAATTATAAGCAATATCGGAGTTTCGCATATCGAAAAGCTCGGTTCAAGAGAAGGCATTCTCTCTGCAAAGCTTGAAATTCTTCACGGAATGAAGGATGATGCACCTGTTATTCTCAACGCCGATGACGATATGCTTATTACCGTTCGTCCGGGTATGCATCCCGTGACTTATTACGGTATTGATAACGAAAAATCAATGTTTAAGGCATTAGAAATAACCTCCAAAGAAGATGAAACCGAGTTGACTGCCGGTTTCAATGGCGGGTCGGGCAGGGTGAGCCTGCCTTTCCCGGGCCGCCACAATGTGTATAATGCGTTGGCGGCTGTTGCTGCAGGTTCGTTTTTCGGCATTGAGCCTCTTGAGGGTTTTGAAGCGCTGAAAAATTATGTTCCTTCAGGAATGCGTCAGAGAATCAATAAAAAATGCGGCATAACCTTTATCGAGGATTGCTACAATGCGAGCCCCGATTCGCAGGCGGCTGCGCTTGCCGTGCTCGGAAGCATGAATGTAAAGCGTAAGATTGCCGTAATCGGCGATATGCTTGAACTCGGAGCAGTAAGCGAAACTGCTCACTACGGCGTGGGATTAAAGGCTGCCGAAAACGGCATTGATGCCGTGTTTACTTACGGCGAACGTTCATTACAGACAGCAAAAGGCGCCGCCGACGGAAAAATTCCCTGTGTAAAGAGCTTTGATGATAAGAAAAAACTTTCCGATGAACTTGTATCTGTCCTTGAAGAAGGGGATGCAGTGCTTTTCAAAGCAAGCAGAGGCATGAAGCTTGAGGATGTTATCTATTCCATATATGAGGCACTTGAAAAATGAGCGTTATCGCAGTAATAGCCGTGGCAGGCATAGCAGGTCTTGCAGTAACGGGTGTTTCAGGCTTCAGTTTTATTCCGTGGATAGGAAGGCTTGAATTCGGTCAGAGCTTTGCTTTGTCAGGCAAAAAAAACAAAGCAGTAAAACAGGCTGCACCGTCTATGGGCGGAATAATGCTTGTTATCGGTACGGTTTCGGCTGTTATTCTTGCTGTTGCAACGGATAAAATTGCAGGCGGCGACATAGTTTCTTCGGGAAGTCTTGTAGGTCAGGAAATGTACACAAAGCTTTGGGGCGGATTGCTTACGGTTGTATCATTTTCTCTCATAGGATTTATTGATGATTATTTCAAAATCAAAACACGGCAGAATCTCGGACTTACGGTAAAGCAGAAAACCGTAATGCAGTTTTTTGCAAGTCTTGCATATCTTACGGCGCTTTATATGGGTATGAACGGAAAACCGTATATGTTTATTCCCTTTGCAGGAAATACGGAGCCGGGATTTTTTTATTGGATAATCGGAATTTTACTGATATATGCCGCAGTTAATGCCGTCGACATAACGGATGGGGTTGACGGCTTATGCGGCAGTGTGACCTTGACGGCTGCAGTTTCGCTCGGAATAATCGCCGCCATGAAAGGTCTTTTCGGCTTTTCTGTGATGTCTGCCGCTCTGTCGGGCTCCTGTATCGGATTCCTTCTATGGAACAGAAGCCCCGCAAAGATTCTGACAGGCAAAACGGGAACTATGTTTTTGGGCGGAGCGGTTGTTGTGCTTTCATATGCAATCGGATGTCCTGTTATCATATTTTTATCGGGTCTTTCGTATTTTGTTGTCGGAGTTTCCGATATTCTGCAAATTATTTACTATAAAAAAACGGGCGGCAAACTCTTATTTAAGTCTGTGCCCGTTCAGCATCATCTGAAATTAAACGGTTGGAGCGATAAAAAAATCACTCTGACTTTTACTGCAGTCAATGCTGTCGGTTGTTTGGCGGCTGTTGCAGTAATGTATTACGGAGGGTACATTCTGATTTAGAAAGGAGAGGGGATTTTGAAGCAGGAGATACTTGCTCATTTCGGGCTGTTTTATCTCGTGAAAGATATATTTTCGGGTAAGAAAAAAATCAGGGACTTGTTTTCAAAAGGTTCTATGGATATAACTTTTCTGGCTCTTGTTATTGCACTTCTTACAATCGGAATTATCATGATGTTTTCAGCAAGCTATGTAAACGCATGGTATGATTCCGATGCTGAAAACGACCCTTATTTTTATGTTAAAAAGCAGGCGTTATATGCGGTTTTCGGTCTTGCACTGATGCTTGCGGTTTCACGCATAAAGACGGATGTTTTCAGGGACAGCTCCACGGTAATTCTGATTATTTCTTTGTTCCTGCTGATATATGTTCTTCTGAACCCTGCGGTTATTCCGGGCAAGGAGCAGTTTAAACGCTGGATTTCCGTTCCTTTTGTGGGAACGTTTCAGCCGTCGGAAATCGCAAAGCTTGCCATAATAATGTTCCTTGCTTTCAGTATGGAAAGGTATCATAAGCTTGTAGAAAAAACGGCATGGATGATGGCTCCTTATATAGCAATAATCGGTCTTGTGTGCATTCTTGTTTATAAAGAGAACCATGTTTCGGGAACTCTTCTTATTCTCGGTATCGGCGTAGCAACAATGTATTTCGGCGGCATAAAAATCCCATGGTATTTTTATGCGGGAATTATTGCCCTGATTTTGATTGCCGGAATATGGTTTGTTCTGAATGCGGATAAATTCCTTGAAGGCTACGCAAGTGAAAGAATCCGTATATGGCTCAAGCTTCTCACAGGCGAAGAGCTTACAAGCGATGAAGCTACCGGTTCGGGCTGGCAGAGCCTGCAGTCACTTTATGCCATCGGTTCAGGCGGACTTTTCGGTCTCGGATTC
>CAZJOH010000106.1:0-7742 GCA_964547575.1 uncultured Clostridium sp. | reverse complement strand
AGCTGTGCTCACATAAATTTTCGCTGTGCTCATTTCTCATAAGTGCCCAGCGATTGATATATTTCATTCTTGAAACCATTGCAAAAAATCCGTTTTTCATATATAATCACCACTAAAATTTGATACGATAATAATAACATAACTGTTTCTGTTTTTCAACATAATTATGAAAGGAGGCTAATATGAAACGCTGTATTTACTGCCTGAGCGAATGCCCCGATTCCGCAACATCCTGCACGGTCTGCGGCTTCTGCGGAGTTATGGAAAAGCAGTTTGAAAACTGCCTGCCCACGGGCACAAAGCTCAATAACCGCTATATTCTCGGCGGTGTTTTTTCAAAAGAAAAAGTTTTTGTTTCGTATTACGCCTTCGACACAAAAACCTCAAAAAGAGTCAGAATCTCGGAATATCTCAACGAAAGGCTCGTTTACCGCCATACAGGCGAACTTATAATTAAATATCATGATCAGCAATGTTCCGAAAGAGGCAGCAAAGAAATCGCAGTCTATTATAATCACTACAAAAAATTCTGCGCCGCTTCGGGAAAAACTGCGTTGAATTTTATCGACTGCTTTGCCGAAAACTCCACCTTCTATTTTGTGAATTCGATTGATAACGGCACTCCGCTGTCATCACTTATCGGCAAAGGGAAAGCCATGCCGTTTCCAAAGGCTGTTCAGCTTATAAAGCCCGTTATTGAATGTGCTGTCGCTCTTGAAAAAATCGGCAAATGGCACGGCTCGCTTTCTCCGTATTCAATAGTAACCGATAACGGAAAAATCACCTCGGTTGCGGGCTATACTTTTCCCCCGAAAAACAGTTATTCTCAGTTTGATGCGCCCGAAAAACAGCTCGGTGCAAAAGAATGCGGCTCATTTACCGATGTTTACGCACTTGCGGCAATGATTTACGAAGCAGCAACGGGATTTATGCCTCCGAGTGCTGCGCAGAGAACGCAGGGCAGAGAATTAAGATTCCCTCCGAAATTTCCCGAGCATGAGAAAGCAATTATCGAAAAGGGTCTTTCTCTCGACAAATCGGAAAGATATTCAGGCGTTTCGGAGTTTTATTCCGCCCTCAAAGGTGAAAAAGCCTCCAAAGAAAAATTGCCGCATTCCGAATTAATCCGCAGAATAACGCTCGCTTTTGCAATTGTCTGCTTCCTTATCAGCAGCGGAATACTGGTAAACAGCTATCTCATTGAACCGTATAAAGAATCAAAACAGGCCTCCGAAATAGCTTCCATGGTGCAGACAACCTCGCCTGACAGTGCCGTTAACCCGTGGTCGGAAATCACAAGCAAATATCCCGATATTGATTTCCCCTCAGGCATGAACCCTTCGTTTGCAGAGCTGTATGCGACTAACCGTGATTTTGCAGGCTGGATTTCCATACCTGAAATGAACATTAACTATGCCGTCGTTCAGGGTGATGATAACAAAGAATACGAGCGCAAGGATTTCTACGGCAACAGCACCTCCTACGGCGTTCCTTTTTTTGATTTCAGAAATTCACTCCGTTCGCTTGACCGCAACACGATCATTTACGGTCACAATATGCGCCGTGACGACAAAATTTTCGGTACTCTCGAGCAGTACCGCACAATTGACGGCTTCAAAAAATCTCCGCTTATCGGTATGAGCACGATTTACGGAGATTACACATTCAAAATCTACGCTGCATTTATCACAAACAGCGACAGAGATGACGATAACGGCAATTTCTTTAACTATGTTTTCACAAATACAACAGACGAAAACTTTGCAAACTACATTGCAGAGGTTGATAAGAGAAAGCTTTATTCAACGGGTGTTGATATTAATCCCACCGATAAAATTCTGACTCTTTCCACCTGCTGCTACGATTTTTCGGATGCAAGGCTCGTTATCGTCGGAAGGCTTCTGCGTGAAGGAGAGAGTGCCGCTGTTGACACTTCGCTTGCGGTTATGAATCCGAATCCGAAATTACCGCAGGCATATTACGATGCAAACGGCAGTGAAAACCCTTATAAAAATGACGTGAATTTGTTTAACGAATAGAAAGGTACTCTATGACAGGAATTATTCTTATTGATAAGCCGGAGGGTATAACTTCCTTTGGAGCAGTTGCAAGGGTGCGCAGAATATGCGGCGAGAAAAAATGCGGGCATACAGGTACTCTCGACCCCATGGCAACGGGAGTTTTAACCGTTATGCTCGGCGGTGCAACCCGATTTATTGAACTGCTGCCAAGCCACAACAAGGCTTACCGTGCGGCGTTCCGATTGGGACTTACAACCGACACTCTTGACATAACGGGAAGGATTCTCGAAACAAAAGAGGTCAATGTTTCGGCGGAGCAATTGAAAGAAAAAATCAAAGATTTTATCGGCAATATCAGCCAGCTTCCTCCGATGTATTCGGCGGTTTCCGTTAACGGACAAAGGCTCTATGACCTCGCAAGGCAGGGCATAGAGGTTGAAAGAGAAGCAAGGCAGGTAACGGTTTTCTCAATTGGTATTCTTTCAGAAAACGAAGAGACCGGCGAATACGAAATTCAGGTTGAATGCTCGTCGGGAACATATATAAGAACACTTATTTCAGATTTGGGCGAAGCTCTCGGCTGCGGAGCGGTAATGACCGAACTGCGCCGCATAAAAGCAAACGGCTTTGGGATAGAAAGCGCCGTTACCCTTGAGCAGCTTGAGGAAGCTGTGAACAGCGGAACACTCTCAGATTATCTTATTCCCGTTGACCGTGCGTTGGAGGAATATCCCGTAATCAGGGTTTCCGAGGCGCAGGCAAAACGTTTCCGCAACGGCGGCGAGCTTTCGCTTGAAAGGCTGAAATATCCACGCACGCTCGGTTATTTCAGAGTTTACGATCCCGACGGTAATTTTATCGGAGTGGGTGAAATCGGTCAGAAAGACTGTCTCGAAATAAAAAGAGTTTTTATGGGATAACAAATTCCGATTTGTTTTGCTTGAATATATTGATTATATTTGTTATAATTGATTGGATAATCCGCAGAACTGCATCTGCGGCTGAAGGGATGCACAGATATGTTTCATCAGTTGATTGAATATTTCAAAGAACGCAGCGTTCTTATTCTCGGCTTCGGAAGAGAAGGACGCTCAACATACAACGTCATAAGGCGCAGCCTGCCCGATAAGCAAATCGGCATTGCAGATATGCGTCAGGTAGAGCTTGATGACCCGAATGTTACCCTCCATTGCGGCGAAAACTATCTTGAAGCAATTGAGAAATACGATACGGTTATCAAAACTCCCGGAATTTCCTTCCGTGATGTTATGGTGCCCCGTGAGACCGAGGTTACCTGCCAGACGGATCTTTTCCTGCGCTTTTCAAAATGCACATGTGTGGGTATAACCGGCACAAAAGGCAAGACAACCACCTCAACGCTGATTTATGAAATGATAAAGCAGTCGGGCAGAAAGGCTTGCCTTATCGGCAACATGGGCATTCCCGTGCTTGATACTCTCGAAAACGGCGATGCCGAAATTGCGGTTATCGAAATGTCGTCACATCAGCTTGAATATACCACCGCTTCGCCTCATATTGCGGTTATGACGAATATTTACCCCGAGCATCTTGACCATTACAACGGCTTTTCGGGCTACGTTACCGCAAAGCTGAATATTATTCGCCATCAAGTCGGCTGCGATTATTTTATTTGTAATTCCGAACAGGATTTTGACAGATACTATAATTTTTCAAAGGCTCTTCCTTCGGTTATAAAGGTTGGCAAAAACGGCGGAAAGGGCGATGAGCTTATTATTGCAGCAGCAGCCGTAAACGAGCGCCTCAAAGGAGTACATAACAGGCAGAATGTCTGCGTTGCAGCAACCGTTGCCCGTTGTCTCGGCGTAAGTGACGACGATATTCTTAAAGCGGTTGAAAACTTTGCAGGTATCGAAAACAGAATGGAGCCCATCGGTGAATACTACGGTATTAAATTCTATAACGACTCCATCGCAACAATTCCCCATGCAGTTGAATGCGCTGTTGAAGCACTTGAAGATGTTGACACTCTCATTTTCGGCGGCATGGACAGAGGCATTGAATATGCGGAATTCGAGAAATATCTTGAAAAATGCAAGGTAAGGAATCTTATCGGCATGCCTGATACGGGAGTCAATATCTGCAACGCACTTCTCGAAAGAGGCTGCACCAAAAACCTCATAATCGCAAACACCATGGAAGAAGCAGTAGATGCTGCTTTCAGGTTTACGAAAAAAGGCAAAAGCTGCATAATGTCCCCCGCCGCTTCAAGCTACAATGTTTACAGAGATTTCGAGCATAAGGGTAACCATTATAAAGAATGCATTAAAAATCATAAGGAATAGCAGAAAAGGAGCTGTCTGAGCAGCTCCTTTTTTTAATGCAATTGCCCGGAAATGTACGAAAATAATCACAGCATCGTTGACACATGGCAATTTTTGAGTTAAAATACATAATACCGAAAAGGGGGACTATATTATGAAAAAAATCACAGCCGTTCTTACGGCATTCCTAATGCTCTTCGCTTTTGCATCATGCAATAACGAAAGCACTCAGCCCGAACAGAAAACAGAAATTGTTACGGACAGCGCAGGCGAAGCAGTAACAAACGATTCGGGCGAAGCCGTAACAAAGCTCGTTGAAGAAACAACCGAAAATGTTGTTGCAAGCACAGAAGGTACTACCGTACCCGAAACAACTCTCGCACCCGTAAGCGTTCCCGAATCCGACCCTTCAACATGGACAAAGGAACAGGTTGTTGAGTTCTACAGAAACGCCGCTATCAACTCAAAATCGCAGAAATCGGTTGAGAAAAAGATTCTCAGCGAAATGGTTGTAAATGACGGCGACGGTATCCTCGGAACTCTTGTTGAATGGGTAACGCCCGTTCTTGTTTCAGCACTCGAGGACAGCGAAACAGAGTTTGACGGCATCACAGGCGGATACGAAAAAATTGTTGCCGAAGATGCACAAACAGCAAAGGCATACAAAAGCGGCGATTACATCGTTGTTGAAATGACAATGAAGGAGCAGACCGACGGCATACATGCTGACAGATACAGCGGCACCGTAGGTCACGCCATTTCGGTTCTGGGTGATATTTCTGCGGTTGCTGAAGCCCTTGAGGGAAAGCTCAGCATCGACTTTGAAAATGCGGACATAAAGCTTCGCTATTCAAACCCCACCATCAAGGTTAAAATCAATAAAAACGGCATAATCGAAAAAGGAACATGGAGTTATACCATTGACATTACCGTTGCAAATCTCTATGTTGCGGCTGTAAGATTCCCCATAAGCGCAACGGTTGAAAGCGCTTACGGCTCTGTTGATTATATCGTCACCGTCGGCGGCGGATTTTAATTGCATAAAAATCAAGGACTGTTTCTCTGAACAAGTGAAACAGTCCTTTTTCCTATTTAATACAATTCAGGCTTATTGAAAAGTCCCGAAAGCTCATCCCATGTAAATTCCGCTTTATAGATACCCGAGTTTTCATACGGGTCAATTGCGCCTCTGCTCACATAAAACGCCATGCCGTTTTCGGTAAGATAGAAATTCTCAACGCTGACTGCCTCATCAAAGGTTGCAAGCTTTGTTTCATTGAGTTCAAGACCGTCTTCGTAAAATCCGTTTTTCGCTTTGCTTCTGAGCAAATCCGCAATATATCCCAATGCAATTTCGGGAACATCGGGATTATCTGTAAAATAAGCCGCATTCAAGGGATTGCCCTCCTGAACATGGAAGCATTTCGCATAAACCGAAGGGTCGTTATCGCTCGAGCCGTAATACGACATGCTTTCGCTGATTAAAAAGCTTACAAAATATCCGCTGATATATGTTGACTCAAAAGAAATCGTCTTTTTCCAGGGCTTGTCGGAATTGTTGGCGTCCATAAATTCAGCGGCTGAGGCTATGTTTTTCTCTGCCTGAACGCAGGCATCCTCGAAAAATTTATTCGTAACGCCGTTTACATAGTCAATAACACTCTGCTCAAGATTTTCAGAAATCTCGGGAAGAACAACATCAACAACATAAACCGTTCTGCCGTTATCATCCTTGAATTCCTTCACCTGCTTTTTTTCATTGACAACGGGAGGTGCGGCAGTGGTTGTCGGCACAGCGGTTGTTGTTTCTTTTTTCAACTCATCTATGTTTCTGCAAGCTGCAAGCGAAAACAAAAGTGCAAAAATCAGAGCTATGCTTAAAATGCGTTTCATTTCATCATTCCTTTCGTGACTATTCTATCAGTATGCAATAATTAATTCAAGTGCATAATTATAAATTTTTATTGCAAAACAGCTGAAACTGTTATAATATTAAAACATAAAGCTTAAGGAGGTATAAAATGAAAAATATTCTCAATGCATTATGGATTAAAAGCGCAAAGCCTTCGGGCGACTGCGAAATTTATTATACCAAAGAGTTTGCTTCAGGCAAAGAGCTTGTTTCCGCAAGTCTGGAAGTAACAGCTCTGGGCGTTTATACAGTTCATATCAACGGTGAAAGAGTCGGCGATAATATTCTTGCTCCCGGCTGGACATCATACCGCAACCGTCTTCAGGTTGAAACCTACGATGTCACCTCAATGATAAAGGGTGATAACAAAATCGTGCTCGCCGTTGCTCCGGGCTGGAAAATTCAGAACTATAAGAATCAGCAGAAGGGCGACCCCGAGCTCGGCGGCAAGGAAACAGCAACCATAGCTGCCCTCACTCTCGAATATGCCGACGGTGAAAAGAGAATCATCGCTTCAGGCGGTGACTGGAAAACCGAAAACGGCAGAAATATTTATTCAAGCTTCTATAACGGCTATGTATATGACCCTGCATATAAGGATATTGCTCCCTCAAATGCAATAGTTATCAATCACGATAAAAAGTGCCTCATCGACAGAGAAGGCGAAAAGGTTATTGAGCAGGAGCGTCTTTCTCCCAAGGAAATCATTATCACTCCGAAGGGTGAAACGGTTCTCGACTTCGGTCAGAACATGACGGGCTATGTTGAGTTTAAAATCAAGGGTAACAAGGGCGAAAGAGCCGTTATCAGCCACGCAGAGGTGCTTGATGCCGAGGGTAATTTCTACACCGACAATCTCAGAAGCGCAAGGGCTCAGGCAATCTTTATCTGCGACGGCAAGGAGCATATTCACAAGTCACAGCATAATTTCTTCGGCTTCCGCTATATAAGACTTGAAAACTGGAGCGACGAGGTAAAGAAAGAAAACTTCACCGCAATAGTTGTTCATTCCGATATGAAGCGCACAGGTTATTTTGAATGCTCCGATGAAAGAGTAAACAAGCTGTTTTCAAATGTCATCTGGGGTCAGAAGAGCAACTTCCTTGATGTTCCCACCGACTGCCCGCAGAGAGATGAACGTCTCGGCTGGACGGGCGATGCACAGGTATTCATAAAAACCGCATCATACAACTACGATGTTGAAAAATTCTTCCTTAAATGGCTCGGCGATTTACGTGCAGACCAGACCGATTGGGGCACAATTCCTCATATTATCCCCGATGCCTTTGTCAAGCACGATGACTGCTCTGCCGCATGGGCTGATGCCGCAACAATCTGCCCGTGGCAGCTTTATCTCACATATGCAAACAAGGATATCCTCAAAGAATCCCTTGAGAGCATGAAGAATTATATTGAGCATATCGAAGACCGCAGCGATAACGGTCTTTGGAGCAGAAGCTGGCATTTCGGCGACTGGCTCAACCTTGACGGCAGCAGCCCCGAGGA
>CAZJOH010000105.1:0-7841 GCA_964547575.1 uncultured Clostridium sp. | reverse complement strand
ATGGCAACGATAATCTGAACTCCTGCTGCCTTTGCGTGGTTGATAGCTTCGATTGTCTGGGGCATGATGCCGTCATCAGCGGCAACAACAAGGATTGCAATATCCGTTGCCATTGCACCTCTCAGACGCATTGAAGTGAAGGCTGCGTGACCGGGAGTATCAAGGAATGTGATTTTCTGACCGTTAAGATCAACTCTGTAAGCACCGATATGCTGTGTAATACCGCCTGCTTCGGTTGAAGTGACGGAAGTATTTCTGATAGCATCGAGAAGTGATGTTTTACCGTGGTCAACGTGACCCATAACAACAACAACAGGATCTCTTGCAATGAGGTCCTTTTCATCATCAACATGGTCGTCGATGATTCTGTCTTCAATTGTGATAACAACTTCTTTTTCTACCTTTGCACCGAGCTCTTCGGCAACAATTGCAGCTGTTTCGTAATCGAGAACTTCGTTAACGGTTGCCATCTGACCGAGAGTAAAGAGCTTCTTGATAACTTCGGCAGCGGTCATCTTGAGCATTGCGGCAAGCTCGCCAACAGTGATTTCCTCGGGAAGCTTAAGCTGCATCTGGGGCTTCTTTGCTCTTTCAGCCGCAATTCTCTTGAGTCTTTCAGCCTCTGTTTCACGGCGTGAGGAACGCATGCCGCCCTGCTTTCTGTACTGCTGGCTCTTCTGCTTTATCTTCTGCTTGCTGACGGAGTTTGCATGCTGCTTTGTCTTGTTTTCGGGAGCGATATTCTCATATCTCTCGTTATATTTTTCAAGATCAACATTGTCAGCTCTTGTGTCAATTGTTCTCATTTCGCCCTTTGTTCTTGACTGCATGGGCTTATCTTCTTTTTCTTTCTTTTCAACGGGCTTCTGCTTCTGAGGCATGGGAGGAAGCTTGCCGGGTTTCTGGTCACGGGGAGCCTGAACGGGCTTTTTATCAGCAGGCTTCTCGGACTTCTTTTCCTTTACTTCCTTATTATCTTCCTTTTTAGCCTCTTTCTTCTGCTCCTTCTTTTCGGGAGCTGCAGGAGCCTTTGCTTCCTCTTTCTTTGCAGGAGCAGGCTGTTCTGCCTTTTCTTCCTTAACTTCTGTTTTTTCTTCGGCAGAAGCATCCTTTGCCTTTTTGGAAGCGGGAACAAACTCAAAATATTCGTTGAGGTCTGATACCTCGTATTCCTTGGTGAATGTTTCAAATATCATATCAAGCTCATCTTCTTCGAGAGCTGTCATATGCTTTTTCTGACCGTCGAAATACTTTGCAAGCAAATCGACAACAATGTTGCTCTTGATATTAAAATCTTTAGCAACCTCATGTACTCTGTATTTATTAATCATAGGTTAACCTCCCCTGTTGTGTTCAGAAGCCCAAGCATAGATTTTGCAAAGCCTTCGTCATTGACTGTTACCACGGCGGACTTAAGACCCGTGGCATTGCCTATTTCTTCCATTGTTGAACGCAATTCACGAACGGGAATTTCTCTGCCGTCGAAAACTGCTTCACGCTCGATTTCTTTTCTCAGTCTTTGAGAAGCGTCGCTGCTCAGCAGACAAAGCTTTGCGCTTTTGCTTCTGACCGAACCCACTGCGGCGTCATGCCCGCAGCTGAGCTTGCCGGCTCTGCGGCACATGCCGAGAAGAGAAAGAAGCTTAGGATTATCCGTCATTTTTCAGCTCTTCCTCCATTCTCTCATAAACTCCGTCCGGAATCGCACAGGAGAAAGCCTTTTCAAGCCTCTTTGCTTTTCTTGCCTTTGCAAGACACTCGGCATCATGGCACACATAAGCACCTCTGCCGGGCTTCTTGCCCGTTAAGTCAAGCGATATTTCGCCTTCAGGGCTTTTAACTACCCTTACAAGCTCTTTTTTTGGTTTCATTTCGTTGCAGCCTGTGCATTTTCTCATTGGAATCCGGCGGGTTTGCATCGGTTCAGCTCCTTGTCACTATAATGTATTATTCGTCGAAGTTGATAACTTCTTCCTCTGTTTCGGGATTAATATCGATTTTCCAGCCTGTGAGCTTTGCGGCAAGACGGGCATTCTGACCCTTGTTGCCGATTGCAAGTGAAAGCTGGTCGTTGGGAACAACAACTCTGCATGAGCGTTCTTCTTCGCTGATGATTGTAACGGAAATAACATCCGAGGGTGCAAGAGCTGCAGCAACATATTCTGCAGGGTCATCGCTGTAACGGATAAGGTCAAGCTTCTCGCCGCCGAGGAAGTCGATAACCTTGCCGATTCTTGCGCCTCTCTGACCGATACATGCGCCGATGGGGTCAACATTTTCGTCTGCGCTGTAAACGGCAATCTTGCTTCTTGAGCCTGCTTCACGGGATACCGATTTGATTTCAACGGTGCCGTCAAAGATTTCGGGAACTTCGCTTTCAAGAAGGCGTCTTACAAGACCGGGATGTGTTCTTGAAATAAGAAGCTTGGGACCCTTTGTTGCTTCTCTGATTTCAGCAATATAAACCTTGATAATATCGCCCTCTGCAAAGCTGTCATTGGGAAGCTGCTCACTTCTGGGAAGTCTTTCGGTAACCTTACCGATTTCAACGATAGCATCAAGCGATACGGGGTCAATCTTAGAAATTTTAGCGGTAACAATTTCCTGAGTCTTGCTCTGGAATTCTTCTCTTATCTGACCGTGTTCGGCCTCACGGATAGCCTGACGGAGAATGTGCTTGCCCTTTTCGGCTGCGATACGGCTTACTTCTTTTGTTTCAAGGTCGATTTCGATGATATCGCCTGCCATGGCATTCTTTTTGAAGCGCTGAGCCTGCTCAACGGTCAAATCCTCGTCAGGGTCAACGATTTCGGTAACAACATTCTTGCGGACAAATACTCTCATGTCCTTTTTCTCTGCATCTATTTCACAGAAAACAATGTCCTTATTGTTGAAATCTCTCTTTATTGATGCTACAAGAGCCTTCTGAATGCTTTCAAGAAGAAGCTCTTCCGATATTTTCTTTTCCTTGCCGAGGAGTCTGACTGCCTCGAAAAATTCATTGTTGCCCATTTTTCTGACCATTCCTTTCAGTATTAAAAATTAAAATCATCCAATTTGATATAGCTTGTTTCTTTCTTTTCGATATTCATTGCGCTGCCGTCTTCAAGACGAAGAACAATGCTCATGCCCTCGCTGCTCTCGAGAATTCCCGAGAACTCACGCTTGCCTTCAATCGCTCTTATCATCTTAACCTTGATTTTTTCGCCTTTGCAAACCTCAAAGTGAGCTTCACGGGTAAGCTCTCTTTCAAGACCGGGTGACGAAACCTCAAGGCAGTAGCTCTGCTCAATGGGGTCTGCCTCATCGAGAGGCTTATCAATTGCTCTGCTCATGTTTTCACAGTCCGTAATACCCACTCCGCCGTCCTTATCAATGAAGATACGCAAGAACCAATCTGCGCCTTCCTTAACAAAACGGATATCCCAGATAACAAGACCGAGCTCCTCGGCGATGGGCTCTGCGATTTCCCAAACAGCGGCTACGGTATTTCCGCCCTTACCTTTTGCCATGAGTTGACTCTCCTTTATTTCTTAATTATCAAAAAGATTTTAACATAAACAAAAGAGCGGGTCACCCCACTCTTTACCAAACACTAAATCTTACTGTGGCTATTTTAACACATATTTATATAAATATCAAGTATTATTTTATTTTTTTCTGAAAATAAACAAATACTCATGTGCAATAAGCAAAAAATTGTACTTAATGCTGTTTGTTTTCCAATAACCCGTCGCTTTGCAGTTGTGTTGTTCTTTGATTATGAGTTCTTTCAGCTTGAATCCTGCATCCTGAAAGACTTTCATTACATCAAAGGACATCGGAATCATGTGACCTTTCTGGCGGGTGTCACCCATAAGAACAGCACAGAATTTATCTTTTTTCAAAACACGGTAGCTTTCAGTAGCAACCGTGTTCATTTCTTTTATAAAATCTTTTACTTTCAGTAAAGATAAATCTTCGGGAATATCTTCGCTGTATTGAATAATATCAGCATATGGCGGATGAGTACAGATTAAATCAATGCTTTCATCAGGAAGAAAATCAAGATTTCTTGCATCACCTTTACGGATATACACTTTACCGTTTGCACCTTCATGTTCGAAATCTGTCTTTTCCTTACATCTTGCAAGAGCAACATCATTTACATCAACACCGACAATATCACGGTTGAGTAGTTTTGCTTCAACAAGAGTAGTACCTCCGCCGGCAAATTGGTCAAGAACCATATCTCCCTCTTGCGAATATCGGAGTATTATATTTCGAGGAATATACGGCGACCAGTTACCACGCCATTTTGCATCGTGAGTAGCCCAATCTCCACGTTTTGGAAATGACCAATGAGTTGTCATTTCAAGTTCAAAATCTTCTGGCTCCCATCTGGTTATTTTTTTATCCATTATTTAAAAACCTCACCAATTATGCCATTCTCCAAATCCTTGATGTTATATATGTGTTCCATAACATCAAATGTTTCTTCAAGATTGTTTCTGGCACTTGTCCACCCCTTACCATCAGTAAACCAAACAAAAGTTAATCCGACTATTTCTTCGGTTTCCCAAGCAAGAGTTTTGTAGCTTCTTGCAGTTTCATTCAGCTTGCTGCCGCCACTGCCATAAAAATTAGTTTCAATGGCATAAATCATATCATCTGTTTTAACTACAAAATCAAAACGTTTTTCCATTTTGCCTTGATTTGAAATAGCAGATAAGTCTATACCCCACTTGCCGGTTATTTGATGAATATACATTTCCTTAAAATAATTTTCATCCTTAATAAATCCAGCCTTTTTAATGAAGCCTTCCACCAAATCTTCCATTAAATGACCGCCTCGATTTTTGCGACCATTAGAATCCATACCGGTTTCTACACCTGTTGCATAGTCAACAAGATTGCTGATTATATGATTTTCAATCAAATCGAACAGACCTGTTTTTCTCATAAAGGTTTTGTATTGCTCAACAGAAAGAGTTGGTCTGTTAAATGTATATGTAAATGCACCATCATCATCAATGGCATAAATTTCATTTGCTCTTACAGCCAAAAGAAGAGGGATACATTTAAGAACGTTAGGGTAATCAGCTATCAACTTCTCAAAGTCACTTTCAATACTTTTCGAGCCAATCAATGAATTGAGAATATTTAATTCAACTTTTATGCTGTCAATGTTACGGTGTACCTTTTCAAAATCAACATAATATCCGTAGTCAGCTATACTGTCACGAAATCCTGACAGCCAAGTATTAAAATCTCTCATATCAATTCTCCTTAAAAGTTTGAAATTAAAAGTTCTTTGATTTTGCCTCTATTTTTGCTATTACTGTTAATCATTCTTACAGCATCAACTCTTGTTATGTTATGTAATGCATAGATTTCATCAAAGAAATCATCATCTTCATTTGCGTTTTTAGGGTCGGAATTGCTTACAACAATTTTTGCACCTTTTTTATCCATTTCATCAACAAATCTCGCAAGCTCTTTCTGTGCTTCATCATCAAATAAAGCCTCAGTATATGCGGTAAATCCGGATGTTTCAGTCAAAGGTCTGTAAGGAGGATCAAAATAAACAAAGGTGTGTTCATCAATGAAATCTGCCGATTCTCTGTAATCTCCGCAAACAATATGAACGTGTTGGAGCTTATCAGAAACTGCAAACAAATTCTTTTCATCACAAATCAAAGGATTTTTATAAGCACCCATAGGTACATTAAACTGACCTTTTTTGTTTACTCTGTAAAGACCATTAAAACAAGTTCTGTTAAGGAATATCAATAGTGCCGCAGTTTCGATATTAAATATGTTTGTACTTTTAAGATAGTTGAATCTTTCTCTTTGAATATAATAGTAATCTTTTCTGCTTTCATCATCTAAAGGTACAAATTCATCCTGCATTTTATTGAGCATAACAATCAAACTATCAACATCATCACGGATAACCTTGTATGCGTTCATCAATTCTGCATTTATATCACTGATATAGATTTCTTTCAAATCATATTTACTCAAAATATCAAATAATACAGCACCGCCGCCGACAAGGGGTTCAGCATATTTTGTGAAATTGGAATCTGCAAAAGGATAATATTTTTCAATTTCCTTAAGAAGCTGACCTTTTCCGCCTGCCCATTTCACAAAGGGTTTAACGGATTTATCTTCGGTTTTTGTGTATCTCAAGGTTCTTGCATCTTCTGGTTTAGTAGCATCAATAGGAATAATCCACATATTTCCAAGCATCGCTGCGTTGTCGATTCGATTTTCTCTGCAAAGAGTTATAACTCGTCTGTGAGAAATATTCCATTTTTCAGCAGCTTCATTCGCAGTCATAAAAGCTAACATAATATTCACCTCAAGCAATTGTTGTAATCATTATATTCCAAAGTTGGAACAAAAGCAATACGAATTTATAATAAGTTTTTGAATTATATTAAAACTTTGGTTTTTACATATTGATATACTTTGCTTTTCGGTGTAAAATAGTAAAAACAAACAAAAGAAAGCCGATGATTTTAATGATTATAGATTTCCACACCCATTGTTTTCCCGATAAAATTGCGGCGAAGGCAATTGAGATTCTCCGTCTTCGCTCGGGAATAACAAGACCTTTCCATGACGGCACGGTTGACGGACTCCTTTCACTTCAGAAAGGTGACGGTGTTGATTATTCCGTTGTGCTGAATATCGCAACCAATCCCCGCCAGCAGGAAAGCGTAAATAATTTTGCGATTTCGCTAAAAGAGGTTAACGGCATAATTCCCTTCGGAAGCGTTCACCCTGACAGCCACGATGCCCTCGCAGAGCTTGAAAGGCTTGCCGAAAACGGCATCAAGGGTGTGAAGCTCCATCCCGATTATCAAGGCTTTTTTGTTAATGACGAAAAGTTGTTCCCGATATATGAAAAAATCGCTTCTCTCGGTCTTATAACGCTTTTTCATTGTGGCTTTGACATCGGCTATCCCGAACCCGTTCATTGCACCGCCGAGGCACTTGCAAGCATTCTTGATATTTTCGGTAACGCACCCGTTGTTGCCGCTCATTTCGGCGGAATATGGTCACTTCCCGAAACAAGAAAGCATCTTGCAGGCAAAAACGTTTATCTTGACACCGCTTATTGCTACGGCACAATCACTCCGAGATACGCAAAGGAAATTATCGATATCCACGGAGCAGATAAAATCCTTTTCGGCAGCGATGCGCCGTGGAATGCACCCTCTCAGGACATTGAGCTTATAAAATGCTTCGGTCTTACCGAGGAAGAAGAAAAAGCAGTTCTCGGCGAAAACGCACGAAAACTGCTCGGAATATAGTTATCTCAATTCATCAAGTGTCATTTCATATGCAGGTAAAAATTCTTCAATAAAAACCTTAACCTCAGGTAAATCAAGCTTTTCAACCGCTTCACGCAAGCCCTCGCCTGCTTTTACGAATTCGCTGTTGCCCGCTTTTTTCTCTTCGATGCATTTGATAAGCGCACTGATTTTGTCAGCCGCTTTCACGAGCTTCCAGAGCTCCGCATCACTTTCTTCGGGAATAAACGCCGCCCTGTAATCCTCCCTGAATTCCTCGGGGAGCATATCAATAAGGCTTCTGCATGCGTTTTCCTCAACAGTCTTATACGCAAGGCGCACCTCGTCGCTGTAATATTTAACAGGAGTCGGCATATCACCCGTCAGGGTTTCGGGTGTATCGTGATAAAGCCCGAGAAAAGCCGCTCTTTCGCCATTCAGATTCTTGCCGAAGCGGCGATTGCCTATGATTGCAAGAGCATGGGCGATTGATGCCACCTCAAAGCTGTGCTCACATAAATTTTCGCTGTGCTCATTTCTCATAAGTGCCCAGCGATT
>CAZJOH010000104.1:0-7889 GCA_964547575.1 uncultured Clostridium sp. | reverse complement strand
CAAGTGCTGTTTCAAGAGCTTTCTTTTTATCTGCCATCTTTTATACCTCCAAAAAGTCCTATCAAACAAATGTTCTGTATGCATTATATACCATTAATTTCAAAAAAGCAATAGTATTTTTAAATATTTTTTGCAAAGGTACGATTTATTTGAAAATTACTATAAAAAAATAAAAAAAACACTTGCAATTTGCGCTGCAATCTGTTAATATATCATCTGTTAATGAGTAAACAAAGGAGGTGTGACACATGGCAAAATGCGATTTCTGCGGTAAAGATGTGTCATTCGGCATTCAGGTTTCCCACTCACACAGACGTTCAAACAGAACATGGAAGCCCAACGTAAAGAGAGTTAAGGCTGTTGTTAACGGTACTCCCAAGAGAGTTCATGCTTGCACAAGATGCCTTCGCTCCGGTAAGGTTACAAGAGCCGTTTGATTTTAAAACGCAATGATTAAGAGACTGCTTCGGCAGTCTCTTTTTCTTCTCCTTTTGTACTTTTTGCCGACATTATTGTGTTTGACAATGCACAGTAACACAATGTATTGTGATTTATTACATTATAATATAGAATATTTCACAAACCCGATTTTTTTGCGAATTTCTGTTCCATTTTAATTGAATTTTATGTATAATATAAGTTACTGTATTTTTTGAAACGGAGAATTTTTATGAGTTATTCTGTTAACCCTTCGGTTTTCAAGTCAATATTTGCCGTGCCTACGGATATTGTGGATAAGCATATCCGACTTGCAAACGGCGACCAGCTTAGAGTACTGCTCTGGATTCTCCGCAACTCAACGGATAATCCAGACATTGATGAGATGTGCAAGGCTCTTAAAATAAATTCTTCCGATGCCGCCGACTATCTTCAGTATTGGGTATTGACGGGAGTGCTTTCCGAAAACGGCGAAATTGCCGCTCCTGCACCTGCTTCTGTTTCCGAAAAAACAGAAACAGTCAAAGAAGAAAAGAAGCCTGAAATTTCTGCTGTTTCCGTTGTGCCGTCAAAGCCGTCAAGCAGAGAAATTCTTGAAAGAATTGAAGAGTCACCTGAAATCGGTCATCTCTTCAATGAGGCACAGCAGATGCTCGGAAAGACCATCGGATATGACGGTCAGTGTACTCTTCTTTTGCTTCACGACCATTACGGTCTGCCCACGGAAGTTCTTTTTATGATGATTGACTACTGCGTTTCAATAGGCAAATCAAACTATGCGTATCTTGAAGCGGTAGGCAGAGATTGGGGCACAAGAGAAATAGATACCCTTGATAAAGCCGCAGAGCAGATTACGATTCTCAAAAAGTCAAATGCCGTATGGAAGGAATTTGCACAGAATGCAGGCATAACCAATCCCCGACCCACTGTTAAGCAGACTGAATACCTGCGCAGATGGAGCAGCGAATGGAAATTCAGCATAAATATGATTCTTCTTGCTTATGAAGAAATGGCAAATCACACCTCGAAGCTCAGCATGGCTTACATAGATAAAATTCTTATGAACTGGCATACAAACGGCTATAATACTCCTGCAGATGTCGAAAAAGCCGCTGCAGAGCAAAAGGATAAGAAGCCCGCCGCAAAACCAAAAAGCGGAATTGAGGCATCTTATGACCTCGATAGATTCAAAGAGCAGTCGCTTCACGGCGAGCTGAAATACGAAAGGAAGAAGAAACAATGAGCTACAGCAATCAGACATATATAAAAGCTGCACAGACTCTTGAAAAAAGGCGCAAGAAAGCCGAGCGTATTCAGCTTGCAAGAAAGCTTGAAATTTCGGAAAAGATTCCCGAAATCACCAAATACGAAGCAGAGCTTGCCCAAACCGGACTTGCCGTTATAAAAGGCATCGGCATGGGTGAAAACGCAGAAGAATATATAAAGCAGCTTTCGCAGATTAACCTTGCAATTCAGGACAGTATAAAAAATCTCCTTGCCTCAAACGGGTATCCCGAAGATTATCTCGAAACACCGTATACCTGCAAAAAATGCGGCGACACGGGATTTTCGGGCGGATATGTCTGTGAATGCAGAAAAGAGCTTTTGAAAGAAACCGCAAAGCAGGAGCTTGCATCTGTTTCTGCAAGTGCAAAATGCAGCTTTGAAAATTTTGATATTTCATACTATCCCCTGCCCGTTGACCCAAATCTCGGAATTTCACCGCAGAGCAGAATGAAGAGCGTTGCCGAATACTGCAAATGCTATGCAGAGGATTTTGACGGCGAATCCGAAAGCCTTTATATGCACGGTGCAACGGGACTCGGCAAAACACATCTTTCGCTTGCAATAGCAAATGTTGTTACAGAAAAAGGCTATAATGTTATTTATGACTCGGCGCAAAATATTTTCACATCAATTGAAAGAGAAAAATTCAGCTATTCGGGTAACGGCGAAAGAGAAAAAGAGCTTCTCGACTGCGATCTGCTTATAATTGATGACCTCGGCTCGGAGTTCGTTACAAGCTTCACAACCTCTGCACTTTATAATATTATTAACACAAGAATAAACCGTTCAAAGCCCGTTATCATAAGCACGAATCTTACCGAAACGGAGCTTGAAGATAAATACACACAAAGAGTTACTTCCAGAATAATAGGCAATTACGTTTCTCTGTTATTCCTCGGAAAAGACATCAGACAGCTAAAAAAATAAGGAGAAAACAATGGATATTATTCAGGAGCTTACCACGCAGTTCAGCCTCCAGAAATGGCAGGTTGAAAACACAGTTAAACTTATCGATGAAGGAAACACGATTCCTTTTATCGCCCGATACAGAAAAGAGGCTCACGGCACTCTTGATGATCAGGTTATCAGAGAGCTTTCCGAAAAGCTTGAATACTTAAGAAACCTTGATAAACGCCGTGAAGAAGTTCGTGCTTCAATTGAAGCACAGGAAAAGCTTACAGACGAAATTGCCGCAAAGCTTGATGCGGCTTCAACTCTTGCTGAAATTGAGGATATTTACCGACCCTTCCGTCCGAAGAGGAAAACAAGAGCATCCGTTGCAAGGGAAAAGGGTCTTGAACCGCTTGCAGATGCGATTTATGCACAGAATGCGGATTCCGCAACACCCATTGAGCTTGCCGAAGGATTTATCGACTCCGAAAAGGGTGTTGAAACAGCAGAGGATGCACTTAAGGGTGCGCTTGATATTATTGCGGAAAACATTTCCGACGATGCTGATATCCGCCGCAGACTTCGTAACCTTTTCAGCGTTATAGGTGTTGTTACATCAACTGCAGCAGATAAAGATGCTGACAGCGTATACACAATGTATTACGAATATTCCGAACCCGTTAACAAAATTGCAGGTCACAGAGTTCTTGCCATTGACAGAGGAGAAAAGGAGAAGTTCCTCAAAGTCAGCGTTACTCTTGATGCGGTAAAGGCTGCAAACGTTATAACAAGCGCAACTCTTAACCCCGACGGCTCACCCTGCACGGAAGCAGTGCGTGAAGCGGGAGAAGATGCATATAACAGACTGATTTATCCTTCAATTGAGCGTGAAATCAGAAATATGCTCACGGAAAATGCCGCTGCAAGCGCAATAAAGGTTTTCGCCCTTAATACAAAAGAGCTTCTTCTTGCTCCCCCCGTAAAAGGCAAGGTTGTCATCGGTCTTGACCCCGGCTACAGAACAGGCTGCAAGGTTGCGGTTGTTGCACCCACAGGAAAAGTGCTTGACACGGGAGTTATTTACGTTACTCACTCCGATGCACAGAGAAATCAGGCAAAAGAGCTTATTAAAAAGCTTATAGCAAAGCATAGCGTAAACTGCATTTCAATCGGCAACGGTACAGCTTCAAAGGAAACTGAAATCTTTGCGGCAGAAGTGCTTCGTGAAATTGATGCCGAAGTTTCTTATATGGTGGTAAGCGAAGCAGGTGCTTCCGTTTATTCCGCTTCAAAGCTTGCAGCGCAGGAATTCCCGCAGTATGACGTTTCACTCAGAAGTGCGGTTTCCATCGCAAGACGTCTTCAGGACCCTCTCGCAGAGCTTGTAAAAATCGACCCGAAGGCAATCGGCGTAGGTCAGTATCAGCACGATATGCCGCCCAAAGAGCTTGACGCTGCGCTTGACGGCGTTATTGAAGATGCTGTTAACTCCGTCGGCGTTGACCTTAATACGGCATCCGCTCCCCTGCTTTCAAGAGTTTCCGGCATCAATTCAACCGTTGCCAAAAACATCGTTGATTTCAGAGATGAAAACGGTGAATTCAAAGAACGTTCACAGCTCAAGAAGGTTCCGAAGCTCGGCGCAAAGGCATTTGAACAGTGCGCAGGCTTCTTAAGAGTTCCCGAAAGCAAGAATATCCTTGATAATACCGGCGTTCATCCCGAAAGCTACTCGGCAGCAAAGGATTTGCTCAAGCTTTTCTCATATTCACTCGATGATATCGGAACAGAAAAAATCAAGGATATCACCTCGGCTGTTGAATCACTCGGTGAGGATAAGGTTGCCGAAAAGCTCGGTATCGGTGTCCCTACTCTTAAGGATATCGTCAAAGAGCTTGTTCAGCCTGCAAGAGACCCGAGAGATGAGCTTCCTCCTCCGATGCTCCGCACGGATGTTATGGATATAAAGGATCTTGTTCCGGGCATGGAGCTTAAAGGAACGGTCAGAAATGTTATTGACTTCGGTGCATTTATTGACATCGGCGTTCATCAGGACGGACTTGTTCATATTTCTCAGATAACCAATAAATATATAAAGCATCCCTCGGAGGTTCTCAAAGTCGGTCAGATTGTTACTGTTTGGGTAATTGCGGCTGATGCGGCTAAAAAGAGAATTTCTCTTACAATGAAAGAACCCAAAAACCAGGAGGAAAAGTAATAGTGGCAGATAAATTCAGACAGGACTTAACACAAGGCAGCGTAGGTAAGCAGCTTATAAAGTTTTCAATCCCGTTTTTGCTTTCAAACCTGCTTCAGGCATTCTATTCCGTTGCCGATATGATAATCGTCGGCAGACTCTGCGGTACACACGGCATAACCGGTGTTAACATCGGCAGCCAGATTAACATTCTTGTTACGGGTGCCGCATTCGGACTTGCCGTTGGCGGTACGGTGCTTATAGCGCAGTACGGCGGAGCAAAGAAATTTGACGAACAGAGAAAAACCATCGGTACGCTTTTTACAATCTATATGATACTCAGCGTTATTTTTACCGTTGGAATGCTGCTGCTCGGCGATTTTCTTCTCAGACTGCTCAACACTCCCGAGGTTGCTTATCAGGAAGCAGTAAACTACTATAACATATGCATGGCCGGCATGGTTTTTATGTTTGCATACAACGTTATCAGTGCAATCCTGCGAGGCATGGGTGACTCAAAGCGTCCCCTTTACTTCGTTCTTATTGCAACAATAGTAAATATCATAGGTGACATCATTCTTGTCGGTCCCTTCAACATGGGTGCCGCAGGTGCAGCGTATGCAACGGTTGCCGCTCAGGCATTAAGCGTTATTCTTTCGTTGATTTATCTCGTTAAAAACCATTTCTTTGTGGGATATACCAAGTCGGATTTCAAAATTGATAAGGAAAAAGCAAAAATGCTCGTTAAACTTGGTTTGCCCTCATCTGTTCAGCAGGTTGTTGTTTCTTTCTCGTTCCTTACTCTTACCGCACTTGTAAACTCACTTCCGAATGCAGATATCGCATCAGCTTGTCAGGGTATTGGCGGCAAGGTCAACTCCTTTGCGGTTCTTCCTGCTCTTGCAATGAGCAGCGCAGTTTCTTCAATGGCAGGTCAGAATATCGGTGCAGGTCAGATTGACAGAGCAAAGAAAACGATGTTTACAGGCATAGGAATTGCCTTTGCAATGTCAGTATTTGTATTCATCATAGTTGAGCTTTTCCCGCAGCAGATTATTTCTCTGTTTGATACAAACGAAGAAGTAATCAGGGTAGGTTCGGAATATATGAGATATATCGCCCTCGATTATCTTTTTGTTCCGTTTGTATTCTGCATGAACGGACTTGCAATCGGCGCAGGATATACAAACTTTGCTTTGTTCAATGCCTGCTTCAGCTCAATTCTCGTAAGAGTACCGTTTGCTTATCTCGTTGTTAATCTTACCACTCTCGGCTTTAACGGCATCGGTCTTGCAACGGGTCTTGCATCCATCGCATCGATTATTGTAGGTGCAATATATGTTGCAAGCGGCAAGTGGAAAAAGCCTAAAATAAGGATTTAATTTTATTGACAAACCTTATTTTATATGATAATATTTTAGTGAATTTGAAGATTTTTTGTGACTGACGGATCATGCAGAGCACTGCAAAGGAACAAAAAATCTGTTTATGCCGACCGTCTGGGCAGTCTTATCTTCAAAGGTACGACTGCCCTTATTTTTATTTTGAAAGGAAGATATAAATGAGCATTTACGAAATCAACAATATGGGCGAGCTTATCAAGGATAACACATATGTCGGAAGAGGTATCGTTATCGGTAAGAGCGCAGACAGCAAAAAGGCTGTTACCGCTTATTTCATCATGGGCAGAAGTGAAAACAGCAGAAACAGAGTTTTCATTGAAAACGGCGATGA
The DNA here is from genome assembly GCA_964547575.1 of uncultured Clostridium sp. GTDB lineage: Bacteria > Bacillota > Clostridia > Oscillospirales > Acutalibacteraceae > CAG-177. Next base: position 1,342 of record CAZJOH010000104.1, on the reverse strand, counting down.
AATCGTTATTCATCCTTTTGACGCTTCAAAGGTTGAGGACCCTTCACTCATCATCTATTCCCCCGTCAGAATTTATAAAAATAATCTTATTGTTACCAACGGCGACCAGACAGACACCGTTTATGACTTCCTTAAAGACGGCAAAAACTTTGAGCAGACTCTTGAAACAAGAGAATTTGAGCCTGATTCACCCAACTGGACTCCGAGAATCAGTGGCATGATGACTTTTGCAGACGGCGATTTCTCATATAAAATGAGCATTCTTAAGAGTGCTGATGCAGAAGGTACTGCATGCAACAGATACACCTTCTCATATGCATCTCTTGCAGGTCTCGGTCACTTCATTCACACATATAACCATGACGGCAACCCCATTCCCACATTTACGGGTGAGCCCGAAAGAGTGGCAATTCCCGATGATATCGACGAATTCACTTCTCTTATTTGGGAAAACCTCAATGAGCAGAACAAAATTTCACTTTATGTTCGTTATATCGACCTTGAAACAGGCAAGTATGACAGCAGAATGATTAACAAGAATAAATAAGGAGAAACAAAATGAAAGAGTTTGAACTTAAATACGGCTGTAACCCCAATCAGAAGCCCTCAAAGATTTATATGACAGACGGTGCAGAGCTTCCCATTGAAATTCTCAGCGGCAGACCCGGATACATCAATTTCCTTGACGCATTCAACAGCTGGCAGCTTGTTAAAGAAATCAAAGAGGCACTCGGCATGCCCGCAGCAACTTCCTTCAAGCATGTAAGCCCCACATCGGCAGCAGTAGGCATTAAAATGAGTGAAAAGCTCAAGAAGGCTTGCTTTGTTGACGATATCGAAGGTCTTGACGAATCCCCCCTCGCAACCGCTTATGCAAGAGCAAGAGGCACAGACAGAATGAGCTCCTTCGGTGACTGGATTGCACTCTCTGACGTTTGCGACGTTACTACTGCAAAGCTTATCAAGAGAGAGGTTTCCGACGGCGTTATTGCTCCCGGATATGACCCCGAAGCACTTGAAATTCTTAAAAGTAAAAGAAACGGCAACTACAACATCGTTAAGATTGACCCCGATTATATTCCCGCTCCCATCGAAACAAAGCAGGTTTACGGCATCACATTTGAACAGGGAAGAAATAATTTTGAAATCAACAATGCACTTCTTGAAAACATTGTTACCGATAACAAGGAAATGACAGAAGATGCAAAGCGTGACCTTATCATTGCTCTTATCACGCTTAAGTATACACAGTCAAACTCCGTTTGCTATGCAGTTGACGGTCAGGCAATCGGCGTTGGTGCGGGTCAGCAGTCAAGAATTCACTGCACAAGACTTGCAGGCA
>CAZJOH010000103.1:1136-7941 GCA_964547575.1 uncultured Clostridium sp. | reverse complement strand
GCGGAATAAGCGACGAAGAAAAGAAGCATATTTTCAACAAGTTCTATCAGAGCGACAGCTCCCACAAAGCCGAAGGCAACGGATTGGGACTTGCTCTTGTGAAAAACATTCTGACCCTATGCGGCGGAAAAATATACGTGACCGATGCAAAAAACGGCGGTGCAAGGTTTGAGGTTGTTTTATAAAGGTGACAACGAGGATGATTACCTTTTCGGTGCATCCCTTGCAGTTGCATTCAGCGATGATTTGATTAATTGGAATGAAGAAAGATAAAAAGTGCGATGCAGTTAACTCTGCACCGCACTTTTGTTTATTTGTCTTTGTTTTTCTTTACTATTGCTATAATAACTCCGATTACGGCAACAGGGCATATTATGGCGAGAGCCTTTTTCATTTTTGTTTCTCCTTTCATAAGAATTGATAAGGTGTTTTCATTTATTTTTTGCTTTTAATCCTGTGTGCAATTTTGTTGAGTAAAACAACAACGCAGTTTTTGAGCATTGATAATAGCATAACCGTCGGTCCTCCAACGGTCTGAGGCAAAGACTCAATAAAGCCGGTCAATTCAAGTATTTTATCCGCAACGGGTTCAAGTCGGCGTGAAATTGCATTTGATAACTGTTGTTTCTTTAAGGAGTTTTTATAAACGGCAGCTGCAAAATGCACTATGACGCAAAGACACAGCAAGGCAAGAACCGCCCAAAGCATCCAACATACCGCTTTTGTGCAGAGTATAGCAGCTATAATCAAAAGGACAATAAAAATCAAGGCAATCAGATGCTTTTTCAATTCTTCTTTCATCAAAACTACATCTTCATTTCTGTACCGCAATCTTTATAATCAAATTATATCAGCTATCCTGAAAAAGTCATCGGACACAGACCTGATAATGCCATAAATTCTGACACATAAAAAATTTGTTACCTTTTTTGACGGTTAATATATTCTGTCCCTTGCCAAAAGAAATCAAAAAGTATTATTATGGGAGTATAAAACAGGAAAGGGGGAACGAATAATGTTAGCATATGTTGGACAGATTCTTGATGCAATTCAGGGAATGATCGCTATGATCGGCGAGTCACAGATTGCAGGTTCCGCTGAAATTATCGAAACAATCAAAAACATCCTTGCCGCTATTCCTATGCCTTTTTAATCTGCTGATATAAAGCAGGCTGCATCAATATTCTGTGATATGGATTTTGATGCAGTTTTTTACAGATAACAGTCCGTTATTTTATTCGACATTTCCCAAACAAGTCTCTCATAAAAAAGAAAACGAGGCTGCGGATTTGCTCTGCGGTCTCGTTTTCGTGTATTTATTTGTTTTCTGAATTCATATTGCGGCAGATATAAACCGAACAGCCTTCAATCAATGTTTTCAGTTTTGAAAGGAACTCTTCGGGAGGCATACAGTCCCTGTCCGAAAGCCAGCGTTCAATGGCGCAGATAAAAGCGTCGGCAAAAAAGTTGATATAAAAATGAGCATCATCGGTATCTAAAATTTCTACGATTCTTTCCCTTATAACAGGCTGTACAATCTCCCTGAAGTGCTCCGAAAATGAGTTCTGCCCTTCAACTTTAAGCATCTTCCTGTAAAAGCTTTTTTTGGCATAAAAGTAATTGCAAAGGTCCTCAAAGAAGTCCCATGTAGCATCGTAGGAAGATCTTTTTGCAACGTCTATGAATTCCGTGTCAAAAATCCAGTTTACAAGGTCATATTTATCCTTGAAATGGTAATAAAAGCTTTTGCGGTTCATATCGCATCTTTCACATATGTTGCTTACACTTATTTTTGCAAAAGGCATTTCAGTCACAAGTGCCTCCAAAGCAGAAGCAAGTGCTTGTTTTGTTATGTTTGAATCAGCCATTTATATTGCCACTCCCTTCAGAATGCCTGATACGACAGCAGAGAAAATAAAAAAAGACTCAACTCATCTGTTGCCACAGATAAGTCTCGTCATTTAAGATGAAGCCAGAAAATATATCCGGTATGTTGACATCATCGCACCATGTGCCGACTACTCCCTTACTGATATCAATTATATCAGAATTTCCGAGCCTTTTCAACATGGTTCAGTCACTTCTTTTTGGACAATTTCATTGAGCCGTCCCAAAAGGTAACATAAACTTTTTTGCGAGAAAAAGTTTGACGGTATGAGTTTTTGTCCAATGACAATTGTATGGAGTATTGTTAGAATTTGTTTAAAGAACTGCCATAAATTGTTGATATGAAAGGGTTTTTATAATGAGTAATTCGGTGAATAAATTGTCGCATTCAATGCAAAGAAAGGCTGCCGCAGCCTTGATTGACGGAATATTAAACAAGGTAGATAAAAACAGAGAAGATTCATTTCTGAAAATTGCAGATATGGCAGAGCAGTTCTGGGGAAATGAATATTCAAAGGATACATACGAAAAAGTCAGAGAAGAAATAAGAAATCCCGACAGCCGCTGGATGAATATGATAAACCATATTCTCGATGAGGTTAACCCCAACGTTGTCAGAACAACATTTCTGAATCTCGGATACGAAGCCTTTTTCAGAGGCACAAAAATGATAAGAAAAAACCGTGAAATATATAAGTGCAATGTACCTTGGCTTATTCTGTTCGACCCCACTTCGGCTTGCAATATGCATTGTGCCGGCTGTTGGGCGGGAACATACGGCAACAAGCACAACCTGAGCTTTGAGGATATGGACAAAATCATAACACAGGGCAAGGAACTCGGAGTTTATCTTTATATGCTGACGGGCGGTGAGCCGCTTGTGAGAAAAATGATATTCTGAAGCTTGCCGAAAAGCACTATGATGTTCAGTTTGCAATTTACACCAACTCAACTCTGATTGATGAAGAACTCTGCATAGATGTAACCCGTTTGGGCAACATCGCATTTATGCTTTCTATTGAAGGAACACCTGATACCAATGATGCCCGCCGTGGCAGCGGACATTATGACTCGGTTATGAAAACAATGGATTTGCTGAAAAATCACGGAATATTGTTCGGCACATCGATTTGCTACACAAGCCAGAACATTGAAGCGGTAACAAGCGATGAATTCTTAACCATGCTTTCTGATAAGGGTGCAAAGTTCGGATTTTATTTCCACTATATGCCTATCGGAAACAAGGCGGTTACAGAACTTTTGCCGACTCCCGAGCAAAGAAAATATATGATTGAACGCATAAGATATATCCGTTCTGATAAATGCAGCATACCGTTTTATCCTATGGATTTTCAGAATGACGGTGAATATGTCGGCGGCTGCATTGCAGGCGGCAGAAACTATTTCCACATAAACTCGGCGGGCGATGCAGAGCCTTGCGTGTTCATCCACTATTCCGACTCAAATATACACTCCTCCTCAATTCTTGAAGTTCTGCAAAGCCCGCTGTTTATGGCATACCATAAAGGACAGCCGTTTAACGAAAATCATCTTATGCCGTGCCCGATGCTCGAAAATCCCGATGCATTGAAAAGGATGGTTAACGAAACGGGAGCGAAAAGCACCGATTTGGAGTCACCCGAAAAGGTTGAGCATCTTTGCGAAAAATGCCTCAGCTATTCCGACTGCTGGAAGCCCGAAGCCGAAAAGATTTGGAATAGCAGAAACTAACCGAAACACTTCTATAATTTTATTTACAAGAGCAGGTCGGAGAAATAAATAATTTTCCCAAAATATCTCCTCCACGAATTGCTACACACTTTTTCCGACCGCAGAAAGGGCAATGCCGGTTTATGCGACACTGCTCTTTTTGTTAGAGTGAAATGATTTGAACTCCATACGGTTTTGAAAGGCATATTTCTGCCACAGCTTCGTTAAAAATCTTTGAAATAGCCTCGTATTCCGTGCAGATTTTCGCCTTGCTGTGACAAAAATCTGCTCTTTCAAAACTGCGAAGCACCGAAAAGGTCGCAGTTTTGATTCAGCGGAGTGTTTCTTTTCTGAAGGCATACTCTCGTATGGCGAAGAAAAAAACGCTTCGATGGGTCGGAAATCCGACCTTTACGGCGTATTAAGTTCGAATCATTTCACTCTATCTCAACAATTGTTGAACATTCGTGTAAACTGTTGAAAAATTGCGGCAAAATAATAGAATTATAAATATATGGGTTAGAAAGAGGTGCATACCATTATGAAAAAACATATTGCAAATATCGTCAGTTTAAGCAGAGTTGCGGGAGCGATAGTCTTATTCTTCTGCAAGGACATTTCCGCTTTGTTTTTGTCAGTTTATGTTTTCTGCGGATTTACCGATCTTATAGACGGTCCGATAGCACGGAAAACGGAAAGTTCAAGCTCGCTCGGTGCAACGCTCGATACCGTCGGAGATGTTCTGACATATCTGGCATTGACAAAAATTCTGATTGCCAAAAAGCTTGTGCCTTCATGGATTCTGATATGGATAATAAGTGCAGGCGTGATGTTCGGCATCTGTGCATTGATTTCAAACCGCAGATTCAAAAAATTCTATCTGCCGCACACATGGCTCGGTAAGATTTTCGGCGGCTCGGTTTTTGTTCTTCCGATAGCCATGCAGTTTATGCCCGGAGAAATCTGGATGGCGGTAATCTGCACCGTTGCAAGCATTCACGCACTTGAACTGTTCTATATCCAGCTCAGAAGCAAAGACGCTCTTCCGTTTGTCGCAACGGTATTTCACATAGAAAAATAATTTTCAAGAGGTGCTTTATGAAAACAATAAAAGAAAACACACTCGGATTTATTGTGTGCTTGTTTGAAATCATTGTAGGAATTCTTCTTCTTGTCAGTCCCATAGGCTTCACTTCGGGAATTATTATTACAGCAGGAATTCTGCTCTGTCTTCTGGGACTTAAATCCGTAATAAAGTATTTCCGAACAGATATTAACGAAGCGATTAAAAGCCAACTGCTTTTTAAAGGTTCAATTTTTTTGATTATCGGTTTGTTCTGTATTATCAAATCTAATTGGTTTGTCGCCACTTTTCCGCTGCTTACGGTTCTTTACGGTATAGGTATTCTTTTGGCGGCATTGATTAAACTGCAGAATACGGTTAATCTCATCAGACTTAAAAAGAGAAATTGGTATATATCGGCTATCGGCACGGTTGCTTCCGCTGTGTGTGCGATTATAATTCTGTTTAATCCTTTCAGCAGTACGGCGGTGCTTTGGATGTTTACGGGTATAACCTTAATTGCGGAAGCCTTTGTTGATGTCATCAGCTTACTTGTTAACGGAAAGGAAAGTGAGGCATAATATGAAAAAACTCGAATGAAAAACCTTGCTTAAAGTCGGTGCTCTCATATTCGCACTCTTTCTTTTAATTCATTATTGGAGCAACATTTCGGGAGTTATCGGAACCGTTATTTCTGCGGCAACTCCGATTTTTATAGGTCTTGTTATGGCTTATATAATCAACATTCTGATGAGCTTTTTTGAGCGTCATTATTTCCCGAAATCGAGCAAAAAGGCTGTTTTGAAAAGCCGTCGCCCCGTCTGTCTGACAGGTGCAATTCTTTCCATAATCGGAATCGTTGCATTGGTTATTGTTCTAATCGTACCCCAACTGACAAGCTGCATAAAATTGCTTGTTGCTGAATTGCCCGGTGCAATTGAACTCGCCATAAACAAGCTAAAAGAAATGAATATTCTTTCCGATGATTTGTTCAACTCTCTGTCGGCGATTGATTGGAAATCAAAAATCGGCAATATTGTTAAAACAGTAACCACGGGTCTCGGCAGCGTTATGGATGTTGCAGTTTCGGCGGTTACATCCGTATTTTCGGGCGTTTCCAATGCTGTAATCGGATTTATCTTTGCCTTGTATCTGCTGCTCGATAAAAAAAGACTGTCGGGACAGGTTAAACGAGTCAGCAACAGATATATTCCTCAACGCTTTGCAGAAAAAATTACTCATGTTTTATCGGTTGTAAACAACTGTTTTCACCGCTTTATTGTCGGTCAGTGCACGGAAGCGGTTATTCTCGGCACTCTCTGCATGGTCGGTATGCTTATTCTCAGACTGCCTTATGCCCCTATGATTGGTGCGCTTATCGCATTTACCGCACTCATTCCTATTGTCGGTGCATTTATCGGAGCAGGTGTCGGTGCATTCCTGATATTAATGGAGTCGCCGATAAAAGCCGTGATATTCCTTGTGTTCATCGTTGTTTTGCAGCAGATTGAAGGCAACCTTATTTATCCCAAAGTCGTTGGGTCATCAATCGGTCTGCCGGGAATATGGGTGCTTGCAGCAGTTACGGTCGGCGGCGGAGTGCTCAGCATCGGCGGAATGATGATGGGTGTTCCCATTGCGGCAGCCGTTTACCGACTTATAAAAGAGAATCTGAATTCGCCGGAGGAAAAACTTAAAAGCGTTCAGGCAGTTTGATTGATTTGTAATTATTACAACTGATTATTTACAATAGATGCAGGTAACATACGGTGTTGCCTGCATTTTTTTACCTATTGACACCGCAGAAAAACTGATATAAAATAATAACAAACATTTGTTCGAGGTAAAAACAAATATTTTTATTTTTTTGTCATTTTTCTGGAAAAATTTTTGCATTCTCACTCCATAATAAGTGAGAGCAAATATTTTTTAACTTTTTTGAAAATGCAGAAAAAATATATCCGCTCTCATTCCATATAAAGTTAGTGGAGTGTTTTTGATGCAAACAATTTTGAACGAAATGTAAATTATTGAATTTTCAGGAAAAATTTATTCCGTTTTGCTCCTTTATAAGTGGGAGTGTAAAATTCTTCGTAGTGAGGTGATGCAATTATATCGGACAACCCTAATTTCAGTTATATCGTT
>CAZJOH010000103.1:0-1126 GCA_964547575.1 uncultured Clostridium sp. | reverse complement strand
TCAAAGTGTCGTTGCGGATGTTTGTCGCAAGATGGCGGAAATGCATCGTATCGTTAAACTCCCGAATCAGATAATAACCATTCCGCAGGACAGTCATCTTGCGTGGCTTCCGTTGTTTTATGCCTTGCCGAAAGAATTGGTTTCAAAGCGTAAGCAATATCTTGAAATCCCGAGAAATCCGTATGATGTTCTTTACACGGATAAATACGATTATCTGATTAACGACGATGTTTTTCTTCAGCTCATCCGGGAATCGTATGCGTGGTCAGTGTGGCAGTTCATTCAGGTTTCCCGCAGTAAAGGCTACGGCAATATCCCCGGCAAACGGACAGATTATTCGGGTGATTTTCCGTTGTGGCGGTTATGCTTTGTTATTCAGAACTACTTCCGAAGCAAATTCGAAAATGAAATGGAATGGAGTTTTCAGAAGCTGTATATGATGCCGAGCAATATGCAAATTCCGTGGCTTACATATCAGCAGTTCAGTAATCTTATCGGCAACCTCACGGATATGATTGTTGAAGAACAGAACTGGCAACCGATGATTGACGAAGTGTGGAAAAACCGTCAGATGGAAGATTACAGCGAGCGCAAAAGTACATACAAAAGAGATTTCGTCAATAAGTGGTATTGTTCGTGGAACGATAATAAAAAGCCTGTTTTTCTTGACGAGGTAATCAAATTAGACGAAGAAATCAGCGAGGACATACTAATTCAGTTACCTACACCACGTGAAGATTTTGAAATAAGAATTCTTTCAAAACACAAAGTCGAATTATTGATAAAAGTGAAAAATATGGAGGATGTTATCATGCAAACAGAAATACTATAAGTTACCACCAAGTTGGAGATTATAAAATCCCAAACCTCACACTTCCGCCCGAAGAAGCAAATATAAGACTTGGTAAATGGGGTATGTTACATAAGGATTATCTTGAAAAACATAACCGAGCACTTTTTAACTTATTACTTACCCAAGGCAAGCTTTATCAGCACTGTGCAGATGTTGAAAATCAGGCAAAGACAAAGAGCAGGCTTAAACCTGCTCGATACATAACAAACTACATTAAATTAAGCTGTGAGGAAATGAAAAAAGAATAGTGAGTATTCACTTGTGTTATGAATA
>CAZJOH010000102.1:0-8062 GCA_964547575.1 uncultured Clostridium sp. | reverse complement strand
CGTGATGCTTTTCAAAAATCGCCTTTGAAATCGCAAGACCTATGCCTGCACTTTCGGGTGCGGCATTATCCGCACGGTAAAAACGGTTGAACAAAAGAGAAAGCTGTTCATTCGGCACACCGCCGCCGTTATCTTCAATAACAAGTGTGACTGAACCTTCACTTTGTGAAACAGAAACGGTAATTCTGCCGTCGGGTTCTGTATGTTCACACGCATTTTTTATGATGTTTCCAATAGCTTCGCTCATCCATTCCTTGTCAAAACGAAATACTGCTGTACCGTTAATTTTAAATTCTTTTTGCGGAAACATCGGTTTGAAGTTACAGATAATTTCAGAAATGATTTCTTCAAAATTTTGTTCAGTAAACTCCATTGTATATGCATCGCTTTTGATTTTTTCAAGCCTCAGAAGGTTGAAAACAAGGCTTTCTGTTTTAGCAATTAATTGAAGCTCTTTTTCTGTGTAGGGAGTAGGAGTTGAGCTTTGCTCCATTTCACAGTAAAGGCGAAGTCCTGCAAGCGGAGTTTTAAGCTGATGCGAAATATCCGCAACAAAATCAGCATTGCTTTTTGCTTGCAATGCGGAATTGCTTCTTTCCAGAAGCAACAGATTTTCAAGCTCTGCAACGGAATTCTGAAGGCGTGCAAAATTGCTGTCGGCAGTGCTGTATTCTGCCTTTTCTCCGCCTTCAATGAAGCTCTCGATATTCTCTTTGAGATTATTTATCTGCTTGTTTTTTCTTACGTTCAATATGATAAAAATGATTGTTGCTAAAAATAAAATAACGGTTATGCAAATCAAGAATGGAATCATTTTGAATCCTCCCATCTGTAGCCGATACCTCTTACGGTAACGATGTGACCGCTGCCGATTTTATCACGCAGTCTGCTCATATGAACTGAAAGAGTGTTGTTGTCGATATAGTTACCGTCGCTGTCCCAGATATTCTGCAAAAGCTGCGAACGGGTGACGATAATTCCGCTGTTGCGGATAAGCACGGAAAGAATCTGAAACTCCGTGGGAGTTACAAAAATATTTTCTCCGTTTTTTCGCACAGACATATTGAGCGTATCAATCGAAATATCGCTGCTGTTATAGACTGTAACAGCAGATGTTCTGCGAAGTAATGCACGGATTCTTGAAAGCAGTTCACGGAGTTTAAACGGCTTTGTAACATAATCATCCGCACCCGCATCAAGACCACGCACAATCTGAATTTCATCGTCGCAGGCTGTAAGAAACAGAACGGGAACGGCATTACCCGCCGCACGAAGCTCGATGCAAAGCTCAAGACCGTTGCCGTCGGGGAGCATAACATCAAAGATTATTAAATTGAATGAGAAAAATTTTATCAGCTCACGGGCTTTCATGCAGTTGTCCGAACTGATAACCTCATAACCTTCGCCCTGCAAAACCTCTGTCAAGCCGTCACGCAGAAACGAATCATCTTCAACGAGCAATATTCTTTGTTTCATCAAATCACCTGCCTATATTTAAAATAGCAAAGAAAGAATAAAAATTCAAGAGGCTGTCAGGATTTGCTTTTAATTATGAGTTGCTGAAATTAATTATGATAAAAACCCGATTTCAACGAAAATGATATATTTACAAACGAATTTGGCTGTGATAAAATTAGCGTTAAAGTTAATGATTTAAAATATAAAACATATATTATATTAGTCAGGAGAAGTGGATAATATGTTCAGAAAAAGACAGGTTCATCTTGATTTTCATACAAACGGCACCTTGCCCGTCGGTAAAACATTTTCAAAAGAACAGTTTCAGAATGCACTGAAAACAGGTCATGTCAACTCCATAACCGTTTTTTCAAAATGTCACCACGGTTGGTCATATCATCCTACAGAAGTTAATGAAATGCATCCCGAGCTTGATTTTGACCTGCTTGGTGCGCAGCTTGAGGCGTGCAAGGAAATCAATGTTAATGCGCCCGTTTATATTTCTGCAGGTTTTGATGAAAAAGAATATGTGAAGCACCCCGAATGGCGTTGGCATACCGATCCTGACCCCAAAGATTATGAAGAGTATTTCAACGAAGTTCATTTTCATGTTCTTTGCTTCAACACGGGATATCTTGATTTGCTCTGCAGACAGATTGAAGAGGTTATGCAGAAATATAATCCCTGCGGAATATTCCTTGATATCATTGCGCCGAGAATTTGTTATTGCGAAAAATGTCTTGCAGATATGAAGAAGCTCGGTCTTGATATCAATAATGAAGATGATGCATGGAAATTCGCCGATATGGTTTTAAAGAAATATATTGAAGCCACCAACTCCGCAGTAAGAAAATACAGCGATACGGCAACGATTTTCCATAACAGCGGACATATTCCGAAGGGAGATTACGGCTTTATTGAGGCGAATACGCATCTTGAGCTTGAAAGCCTGCCTACGGGCGGATGGGGATATGACCATTTTCCGCTTTCGGCAGCATATGTCCGTTCGCTCAAAAACACAGACTTTCTCGGCATGACGGGTAAATTCCACCATAGCTGGGGGGAATTCGGAGGCTTTAAGCATCCCAATGCTCTTATATATGAAACCTCGCTGAGCATAGCCAACGGTGCAGGCTGTTCAATAGGCGACCAGATGCATCCTCTCGGCGAAATGAACATGGCAACCTACGGTCTTATAGGTAAGGCATATTCTCTTGTTGAAGAAAAAGAGCCCTGGCTTGAAGGTGCGGTGAATGTTGCGGATATTGCAGTTTTAAGTGCCGAATCGCTTACGGGCAACCGTGACGAAAAGGCTGATTTCGGTGCAAACAGAATGCTTCTTGAAAATAATTGCCTTTATAATTTTGTTGACGGAACAATGGATTTTTCGGGCTATAAATTGCTTGTTCTGCCCGATGTTGCAATTCTTTCCGATGAAATAATTGAAAAAATCAGGTGCTTTATAAATAATGGCGGCAAAGTTATCGCAAGCGGCGAGGCTATTATTAAAAACGGTGAGTTTGCACTTGATATCGGTGCAAAATACAAGGGTGAAAATAAATATAACCCCACATATTTTATTCCTTGCTTTGATACGGTGAACGGCAATACCGAGTATCTCATGCGCTGCAACTCATATGAGTTTGAAGCGGTTGATTGCGATGTTGCCGCATATATGCAGAATCCGTATTTTAACAGAACGGCAGAGCATTTCTGCTCTCATGCACACGCACCGAACAATCCCGATGAAAGCTATCCTGCCGTTGCAATAAAAGGCAATGCTGCCTATATCGGCTGGGATATTTTTACGGCTTATGCCCGCCACGGCCATCTCTGCTTTAAAGAGCTTTTCACTTATGTTTTAAACAGAATGATTGGGGATGACTTAACTGTTACCGCAGATGTTCCGGACAGAGCGGTTGTAACATATATGAGGCAGGGAAAAGAAAAGAGAAACATTCTTCATCTTCTTTTTGCACACACAACGGTAAGGGGTGAGAAAACAGAGGTTATTGAGGATACCGTTCCTCTCTATAATGTAAAATGCGGCGTGAAATGCGCTTCGGAACCCTCGAAAATTTTACTTGTACCGTCAGGTGTTGAGCTTGAATTTACATATAATAACGGCAAAGCGGAATTTACTGTTCCCAAGGTTGATATCCATCAGATGATTGCGATTGAAGACTGATTATAAACGCATAAGCAAATTAAAAATAAGGTGAAAAAGTGAGTATATACTCTGAAAAAACTTCTCTTTTCCGCAAACAATCGGCGGAAATTGCCGTTGTGCTGATATCTGCGGCAACTATAGGTGCAGCCTGCGGAGTTATCGGCGCATTGTTTGCAAAATGCATAGGCTTTGTAACGGAGTTAAGAGCGGAAAACGGGTTTCTGATATATCTTCTTCCGTTCGGCGGACTTGTTTCGGTTGGATTATATAAGCTGACCAAAACGGAAAAAATCGGAACAATAAGAATTCTCGAAAGTGCAAGAGGAGAGGGGAAGGTTTCTGTTCTTCTTATGCCCGTTATCTTTGCGGCATCGGTAATAACTCATCTTTTCGGCGGTTCGGCAGGCAAAGAAGGAGCAGCGCTTCAGATTGGCGGTACGGTTGCCGAGGCGGTATCAAAAATCACCCGTGCGGATGATAAAAAACACTCCGTGTATATGATTTGCGGTATGGCAGCTTTGTTTTCTGCCGTTTTCGGTACACCCGTCGGGGCGTGCGTTTTTGCTCTTGAAGTTGTATTTGCAAAAGAAACAATTGTGTTTGCGGCAATTCCTGCTTTCTTTTCAAGCATAATTGCCCGGCTGGTTTCATTGAAAATGGGAGTTGCACCGGAAAGATTTGAGGTTTCTTCAGTGCCTGATTTTGAAATTGAGATGCTGTTGAAAACCTTTGCAATTGCGATAGCTGCCGCAGCGGTAAGTGCAGTTTTTTGCTTTTTACTTCACGGCGGCGAAAAGCTTTTTGAAAAGCTGATTAAAAATCCGTTTATCAGAATTTTTGCAGGAGGCTGTATAATCATTATTCTGACGCTTGTTTTCGGAACGGAATATAACGGCGGCGGAATAGGAATTATAGAACGTATTTTTGAAGAGGGAACCGTAAATTCCGAAGCATTTTTACTGAAAATCATTTTTACAGTTGTAACTGTTTCTGCAGGCTACAGAGGCGGTGAGATTGTTCCTTCACTGTTTATAGGTTCAACTCTCGGAGCAACTTTATCTCCTTTTCTCGGTATGACGCCCGAATTCGGTGCGGCAATCGGAATGACTGCGTTTTTAAGCGGAGTTACAAATGCACCTATCGCATCTGTGATAATCAGCGTTGAGCTTTTCGGTACGGAAGGATTTCTTCTTTTTGCAGTATCGGCATTTGTTGCAAGAGTGGTTTCCGGTAAAATAAATCTCTACCAAAAAAATGATGTTGCAGTCTTGAAAAATATGTAGAATATTGTATAATGTAATATATATTTATATAACTTTCAGGAGGCTTTATAAAATGGCTACAGTAATTCCCTTAACTTTCTGGATACTTTTCGGTGCGGCAATGCTTATCAGCTCTATTGGTTTCTACAAGTATGTTTACTTCATTTCGCTTGGCTACGGCTTTTCAATTGCAGGGCTTGGCGCAATAATGCTTGCAATGTTCCGTGATAACCTCAGCGTAGGAACAGTGCTTGCTTGTGTTCTCTTCATTATTTACGGTATTCGTCTCGGCGGTTTTCTTCTTATCAGAGAGCTTAAGAGTGCTGCTTACCGCAATACCATGAAGACTGAAATCAAGGACGGAAAAACCATTGGTCTCGGCGTAAAATTCGCAATATGGATTACCTGTGCAGCTCTTTATGTAACCCAGATTCTTCCCGTGTTCTATCGATTGCTCAACGGCGAAAAGACTGACGGCTGCTGTGTTGCAGGCGTGATTATTATGGCATTCGGTATCATCTTTGAGTCGGTTGCCGACTGGCAGAAGAATAACTCCAAGAAAAAGAATCCCAAGAGATTCTGCGATACGGGTCTTTACCGCATTGTCCGTTGCCCTAACTATCTCGGCGAAATGATTTTCTGGACCGGTGTTCTTGTTTCGGGTGTAAATGTTCTTTCGGGTGTCGGTCAGTGGATTCTTGCTCTTATCGGCTACATAGGCATTATCTTTGTTATGTTCAGCGGCGCACGCCGTCTTGAAATCCGTCAGAATAAAAACTACGGTAATGATCCCGAGTATCAGAAATATGTAAAGACAACCCCCATTCTTCTTCCTTTTATCCCTCTTTACAGCGTTGCAAAATATAAATTCCTTGTGGCATAAAATATACAGCCTTATTCTTCGGAGTAAGGCTGTTTTTTCTTGACATGATTCGGCTTTTGCGATATTCTTTTTTAAAGAGGTGATTTGGTGATTGCAAAAATCTACAATCAGGAAATAAAAATAGATTATAATAATGTTGATGCCCTTAACAGTTATCATACCGATTTGATGAAGGAGTATGTTCAATGTGTTGAGGAAGGTCTTGATATCGAAAAATATAAGAGTCTTTTTGAAGCAGTTTCGGAGCTTGAAAACGGCGAATATAAAAAACGCATGAGTGATATTATTTATGAAATGGTCATAAATGCAAAAATGAGAAATGACTATAAATATAGCGAGCCGTGCGAATTAAAAGAAATCAGAAAATTGAGAAATTCTCATGAGTTTGAAATGAAAATGCCCGATGCGGAAACACTCCGAAAAAAGCTTCTCGGTGCATGGACGGGAAGAGCAGTAGGCTGCCTTCTCGGTAAACCTGTCGAATGTATAAGAAGCGACGAACTTATTCCTCTTTTAAAAGAAACGGGCAATTATCCCATGCACAGATATATTTTAAGCACGGATATAACCGATGAAGTTTGTTCGCACTATAAGTTTCATTTAAAGAATAATCCATATGCAGATACCGTTGACGGCATGCCTGTTGATGACGATACAAATTATGTTGCACTTGCGCAGAAAATTAT
The DNA here is from genome assembly GCA_964547575.1 of uncultured Clostridium sp. Classification (GTDB taxonomy): domain Bacteria; phylum Bacillota; class Clostridia; order Oscillospirales; family Acutalibacteraceae; genus CAG-177. Next base: position 1,603 of record CAZJOH010000102.1, on the reverse strand, counting down.
TGACGATTACGGCAGGAATTTTGATTCCGGGAATGTTGCAACGGCATGGATGAAATATCAGTCGGTTTTCTCATATTTTACCGCCGAAAGAACCGCTTTTGCCAACTTTATCAACTGCATTGAGCCTCCTGCATCGGCTATGTATAAAAATGTTGCCCGTGAATGGATAGGCGCACAGATAAGAGGCGACTATTTCGGATATATCAATCCCGGTAACCCCGAAAAAGCCGCCGAGATGGCATTTACAGATGCAAGAATATCCCATGTCAAAAACGGAATTTACGGCGAAATGTTTGCTTCCGCAATGATTGCCTGCGCCGCAGTTACCGATAATATCGATGATATCATTCTCGGCGGTCTTTCTCAGATTCCCTCAACTTCAAGGCTTTATGAAGCGGTAATGAAGATTTTTGACGGTTATAAAAACGGTGTTACCGTTGACGAATGCTTTGATATTATTCATGCAGCATATGATGAGCATACCGACCACGGCTGGTGCCATACTATTTCCAACGCAATGATTGTTACCGCCGCTTTGCTTTACGGCGAGGGCGATTTCGGCAAGTCAATCTGCTGCGCCGTGGGCATGGCATTTGATACCGATTGCAATGGTGCAACCGTCGGCTCGGTTCTCGGTATGAGAAATTCAATTAACGGAATTGATGATTACTGGAAAAAGCCCGTTAACGGAAAAATCCATACTTCGATTTTCGGAGTAGGTACGGTTGATATTGAAAAGGCTGTTGACAAAACAATCGAACACATAAATCAGGCATGATTTTATTGTTGTCATGTATTGACGAAAAAATAAAATATTGTTATAATTTGGAATGAAAAAATTTGCAAGGAGTGATTCCAATGGCAAAGAGCATTCAGGATATCCTGAACATGATCAAAGAAAACGACATTAAAATGGTTGACTTTAAGATGGTTGACATCAACGGTCAGTACCGTCATGTTACAATTCCCGCAGAAAACTTCTCCGAGGATACAATGAAAAGCGGTATCGGCTTTGACGCCTCAAACTACGGCTATGCCGTTGTTGAAAAGAGTGACATGGTGTTTATTCCCGATCCCGATACAGCCGTTATTGACCCCTTCTGCGATATCGCTACTCTGTCAATGACAGGCAATGCAATGATTATCGATTCTCCCGAAAACCGTCCTCTTGCTCAATATCCCAGAAACATCATCAAGGCAGCTGTTGAATATATGAAAAACAGCGGTGTTGCCGATGAGATGAAGATTCTTCCCGAGTTTGAATTCTATCTTTTTGATGATGTAAGATGGAGTGTTGACGGTAAACACATCGGTGCTACCGTAGACGCAAGCCAGTCCTATTGGAATTCCAATAATGAGGGTCACGGAGTTGTTGTTGCAAAGCAGAAAAACTATCACATTGCAAAGCCTTTTGACACCTCTTTTGAATGCCGCAGCGAAATGTGCATGCACATGAAGGATGCAGGTATTGAAATCAACTATCATCATCCCGAGGTTGCAGCTTCCGGTCAGTACGAAATCGAACCCCAGCTTGGCGAGGTTGTTCACCACAAAGCATCGGGACGGGCAGATGTGACAATTGCATTAACGATACCCATTCTCT
>CAZJOH010000101.1:0-8320 GCA_964547575.1 uncultured Clostridium sp. | reverse complement strand
CGCCCCAGTATCTCTGACGGTTGAATGCCCAGTCGTTCATCTTATACTGAACGCCCTTTTCGCCGATGCCTTTTTCCTGAAGGAATTCAGCCATCTTTTCGATGGAATCCTTCTTGTTGGTCATGCCGTTGAGGAAATCGGAGTTAACCATTTCGCCGTCGCCTGTGTAAGCTGCAACTGCGATATCTCCGCCCTTGATAACCTCAATGATATCAATTCCGAACTTTGTTGCAAACTCATAGTCACGCTGGTCATGAGCAGGAACAGCCATGATAGCGCCCGTACCGTAGCCCATCATAACATAGTCGGAAATATAGATGGGAACCTCCTTGCCGTTAACGGGGTTTGTTGCGGTGAAGCCGCTGAGCTTAACGCCCGTCTTTTCCTTGACAAGCTGAGTTCTTTCAAATGCAGACTTCTTGCTGCACATGTCTCTGTAAGCCTCAACCTCATCCATGTTTCCAATCATATCGGCATACTTATCAATAAGAGGATGCTCGGGAGCCATTACCATGAAGGTAACGCCGAAGAGAGTATCGGGTCTTGTTGTGTAAATCTTAAGCTTTTCATCGGTGCCGTTAACGCAGAAGTTAACGAATGCGCCCGTTGACTTGCCTATCCAGTTTTCCTGCTGAAGCTTTATGTTGGGAAGATAGTCAACTTCCTTAAGTCCTTCAAGGAGTTTATCGGCATATTCGGTAATGCGGAGATACCAAACGTCCTTGGACTTCTGAACGATATCGCTGTGGCAGATATCGCACTTACCGCCCTGTGAATCCTCATTTGAAAGAACAACCTTGCAGTGGGGGCAGTAGTTAACAAGAGTTTTATCTCTGAAAACAAGATTATGCTCAAACATCTTAAGGAAAATCCACTGTGTCCACTTGTAGTAATCCTTCTGTGTTGTGTCAATAACCTTTGACCAATCGAAGGAGAAGCCTACTCTGCGGAGCTGACTTGTGAATTTTTCGATATTGTTATCGGTAACTATTCTGGGATGTGTGTTTGTTTTGATAGCGTAGTTTTCAGTCGGCAGACCGTAAGCGTCAAAGCCGATGGGGAAAAGAACATTGTAGCCTTCAAGTCTTCTCTTTCTGGAAACAACCTCAAGACCCGAATAAGCCTTGATGTGTCCGACGTGCATGCCTGCACCCGAGGGATAGGGGAATTCAACAAGAGCATAGAACTTGGGCTTTGAATAATCCTCTGTGCATTCAAAGGTCTTATTTTTATCCCATATATCCTGCCACTTTTTTTCTACGTTTTTAAAATCGTACTGTGCCATTTTCTAATTCAACCTCTTTTATTCAAATTAATCTTCCGTTAAAACATCGCTTAAATCAACAGCAATCGCATCCGCCCAGAGGCGTTCGAGATTATAATAATCTCTGTTTTCCTGTGTGAAAACATGGAGAATAACCGTGCCGTAGTCAAGGAGAATCCAGCCCGTTGCTCTGCCCTCGATATGCTCGGGGTCGATGCCGCAGCGCTGCTTGATTTCATACTCAACATCATCGGCAAGCGATTTTGCGTGGGTGTTTGAAGTGCCCGAAGCGATAATAAAATAATCCGAAACGATCGTAACCTCTTCGGTTTTGATAGCGGTTATATCAATCGCTTTTTTCTCATCAAGCACCTTTGCTATTTCTTTTACAAGTACATTTGAATCCATAAATTTATCCTTTCGATAAGGTTTGGGAATTAATAATCATATCGTTATAGCATTCCACGGTTGCGGGATGAATGGGCATGTTATTGGTTGCCAGTTTATTGACGGTGTAACGTGAGGTATAGAGTATCGCCTTTTCAAGGCTTTCGTCCGCAAGCTTCCGCACAACGCCGACATCGGGATAATCTCTGTCTGATGAGATAAAATCTGCAACATAAACGATTTTTTCAAGCAGCGTCATTCCTGCCCTGCCCGTTGTATGCCATCTTACCGCTCCGAGAATTTCTCCATCGGTAATTATGCCGTTTTCTTTAAGATAAGCCGCTCCCGAAATCTGATGCCATACCTTCGGATTTGAAAAATCAACCGCATTGAGCTTTTCGCCGCTTTTTTTGATATACTCAAAATGACCGTCGGCATCCGCATTCTTCATAACATCATGCATCAGACCTGCAAGCCTTGCCTTTTCGGGGTCGGCACCGTATTTTTCGGCAAGCACGGCGGCGCATTCGCTCACGCACTCACTGTGGTACATTCTGTAATCATCGAGCTTTTTTGTAAGGATTTTACGGTAATCCGAAAGACCGTCGTCATAAAGCCCGTTTTCTTTGATATATTCCAGCACCTCGGGATTCAGAAATTCAGGGGTACTGTTTTTGGCAATTTCAACCCTTATCCGTGTTGAGCTGACTTCAAGAGGCTCGATACCGAGAAAAACAATTCTGTCTTTCTGTTCGGGAGTAAATTCCGACAAATCCGCCTCAAAGCCCTTTTCTCTCGATGCCGCACAGATAACCGCAAGAGTGAGTATTTCTTCCCAGCGGTACCATTTTGTAAAGGTTTCGAGCATGTCCGAACCGATTATGAAATAAAGCTCCGCATCGGGATAAATATTTTTCAGTTCACGCAGGGTTTCGACCGTGTAGCTTTTATCGCCTCTGTCAAGCTCCATGGATGAAATTTCAAAAATCTCATCCGAAAAAGCAATGCGGCACATTTCCATACGTTCATCGCCGCTCGCAAGCTTGCCGGGCATTTTATGAGGAGGTATGCAGGAGGGAATTATCAGAACCTTTTCCGCTCCGATTTTCTCTGCCGCCTCTTTTGCAAGACGCACATGACCGAGATGCGGCGGATTGAATGTCCCTCCGAAAATACCGATTTTCATCTGTTTTTCACTCATTATTTAATATTAACCTTTGAATTCATGAGCTTTGCCGTTGCAACAAAAAGAAGAGCCGCACAAACAACATTAAAGATTGTTCCCGCAATACCGAAGCTTAAACCGAGGGGGTCAGCCATGGTTGATTCTGTGCTGTAGAAAAGACCCTCGCTTGTGAGAACGATTGAAAGAGGAACATACTGCGCAAGAAGCACGCCTATAACCTGCATAACGATAAACACGGCAAAGAATATCGCAACAGGAGCAAAGCCGCCGAGCTTCTGCATCACTCTTGTGTTGGCGATTGTTATTGCAAAATAAAGCTGTGCAATAAGAACAACTATTCTGATAAATACGATGAGCGCAACAAATGCGATTGCAAGCTTTATTGTATCACCCGAGGGAAGACCTTCAAACATTGAAAGCATCATCTGGATCGCAAACTTGACATCCTCGCCTATCATCGCCGTTGAATAAAGATAAACGCCTATAAAAATTCCGATTGCCACCGCATAACTTAAAAGCATCCAGCAGAAGGATGTTATCGTTTTAGCGGCGAGAAGCTGACCGCTTGTTACGGGCAGGGTGAAGCTCAGATAGCCCTGACCGCCGAAAAGAGTCTTTTTGAAGTTTGAAACAACGCTCACAAAAGTCATTACTATTGCGAGGAGTCCCGTTGCAATAAGAACGATTGTTGCAACTGCGCTCAGCCATGTTATTTTAACAACAAATGCCGCCATCATAACAAGAATTGCAGCCGCAGCAACAACATAAATCATGCCGATAGTGTGGATATTCGCCTTAAACTCATTCTTAATCAACTTGCCAAGCATTAGCGAACACCTCCTTAAACAAATCCTCAATTGTTCTGCCCGAAGCTGTTATATCGTCAACCTTTGCCTTAACAAGCACCTGACCTCTTCCTATCATGAGCACGGAATTGAAAATCTTTTCAACATCGTAGATAAGATGGGTAGAAATAAGGATGGTTGAGCCTTCGGGATGGTTTTTCATGATAGTGTCAAGAATAAATGCTCTTGCGGCAGGGTCAACGCCGCCGAGGGGTTCGTCAAGAACATAGAGCTTTGCATTTCTGCACATAACAAGAAGAAGCTGGAGCTTTTCCTGCATGCCCTTTGACATGGTTTTGATTTTCTGCTTGGGCGGAAGCTGGAAAACATCGAGCATCTTATATGCCTTTTCCTTATTGAAATCCTTATAGAAATCCGCCATGAATTCGATTGCGTCCCTGCAGCGCATCCAGTCTGCAAGATAGGTCTTTTCAGGCAGATATGCAACCTTCGCCTTTGTTACAACGCCGGGAGCATCTCCTTCAATAAGCACCTCACCCGAATAATCGTGAATAAGACCTGTCAGAATTTTAAGCAGCGAGGTTTTGCCGCTGCCGTTAGGACCGAGCAAACCGATAATCTGACCGCCTTCAAAGCTGAACGAAATGTTTTTCAGAACCTGATGGCTGCCGTAAGACTTGCTGAGATTATTTACAGAAATAATTTCGGACATCTTTTTTCCTCCCATTTTTTTAATACTTTCTTCAGGGTACACCATAATAGAATATATTATATCACTATTTATTATAAAATAAAAGACCTATTTTACGAATTTTTTGAACTAAATTTAACTAATTGTAAATAAATGTAAAGCGGCTCGCACAAACCGTGCAAGCCGAAATAAAATTGCATATCAGATTAATTAATATCGCCGTTTTTGCAGAGAATCTTAAAAAAATTATAGTCCTTATCAACTGCAGGAATATCCGTATAGTTGTTTTCAGTAAGCCATTTTTCCCAGCGTGCTTCAGCCTCACCGTCCGTAATAACAGGTCTGAAACCGCCTCTGAGATAGCTTTTTACAGCCGGAACACGGAAAATATCCGTTGAAAGAGTTGATGTTTCGCAGCCGCTTTCATAAGCTGCCGCATTTGAAATATCGGTAAGATATTTACCTGCGCCTCTGCCTCTGCATTCGGGCTTTGCAGCGACCATATGCACTCTTGCAACCTTGTTTTCCCAAAGAAGAACGGCTGTTGTTGCAACGGGCTTATTATCCTTAAAAACAAGGAAAACATATTTTTCGTTATATCCGACTTCATTGGTCATGCACCTGTCATAAGCGGAAATATCGTTATGCTCGCCGATAAGCGAGCCCTTGCAGATATCAACCCATGCCTGCTTATCCTCATCACTGCCGTTGATACGGCGGAAACTGAAGCCTGCAAACTCCTCAGGATATCCGGCAGGAACTACTTTTTTGAACATTATTAACTGGCTCATAATTGCACCTCCGTTGTTGGTAACAAAACGATTTTATCACTTTTTATAAAAATATCAATAGTTTTTAAAATTTAAACGAATCTGATTATCTCAACTATTACTCTTCCTTTTTTTGAAACGGAAGAGCAGTCTTTTATAATTATTCTGCCCTTGCGTCTGAAAACGACCTTGTCACCGCCGTTTATCTTTTTATCGGGCTTTGTGCATTCAAGGTCATTTACAAAAACAAGACCCGCTTCAATCGCCGTGCAGGCATCGCCTCTCGAAACACGGAAGGCGTTTTTCACAACGCTGTCAAGCCGCATGGAAGAAACGGTAAAGCTGTCGGGTATACCGACTGCTTTTTCACCCTTTCTCGCCTCGGAAGAGGGAATAACTTTCGCCTTTAATGTACCCCTGCCTGCCTTGCCGAGATTTTCTATGATGAACGGCGCAATTTTTTCAAGCACAGCCATTTTGCAGCCGTTTTCGTTAACGATGATGTCACCTGTCATTTCTCTTTTAATTCCCAGACCCATGAGTGCGCCGAGATAGTCACGGTGCGAAAGTACCGGCGAAAATTTATCCTTTTCGATTTCGATTATCGCAACGGGGTCGGCTTCGGGGCATTGTTCAAAGTATTCAAAAAGCGATTGCAAATCGTTCGCTTCAACATATTCGGGCAGAAAAACCGCCGCCGTGCGTTCCGACTCCTCAAATCCGCCGTAAAAAATCATTCGTGAGTCGCCGCAGTCAATATGTGCAGACGCAACAACAGAGCGCTCTCTCATATCGAGAAAAACGCTGCTTGTTATCATTGAATTATCGCTGCACTGCCTTGCTCTGTCACGGATTTTGGCAAGCAGAAGCTTATCTTCTTCGTTCATAACTCACCTTATAATAAATGTGTAGATTGTATAAAAATGTATCGCACTTCCGAGCATTACAAACAGATGAAAAACCACATGGAGCTTTTCGTGTTTAATGCCGAAATAACAGAAAATTGCACCGATTACATAGGAAACACAGCCTGCGATTATAAGCTCAAACGAGCCTTTTTCCATTTCACCCATAACGGGAATTGCACTCAGAAGCATCGCCGCACAGCAGATTATATAAATCGCCATGGTGACGGATTTCAGCTTTTCAAAGAAAAAAATCTTTGAGATAAGCCCGAAAAGGGCGCAGAACCACGCAGCGCAGAGAACGGCGATTCCGTGGAAAACGCTTATATCATAGAGCGCAACAAGTGCGCAGGGAGTTGTTGTGCCTGCGATAAGGAGAGGAATTGCGGAGTGGTCAAGCAGCCTTGCAACACGCTTTGCCTCGCCGCTTTTAAGACCGTGATATACGGCGGAAGCAGTATAAACCGTAAGCATTGAAATGCCGTAGACAACGGCGGAAACAATGTGCCTTACACCGTTTGCGGAAATAAGCATGGCAATAACCGCCGCAACGGATAAAACGGCACCGATTGCATGGGTTATGCAGTTGCCCATGTCAACGCCTTTTGAATATTCAATGAGTTTTACATCTTTTGCTACCATAAAGAATCCTTTCTTGTTATTTTGCTCCGCAAAAGCTGAATTTAAACCCTCCGTCTTTTTGCTTCGCAAAAATCCACCTCCCCCGAGTGGGAGGCTAAGGAAACAGTCGGCTTTCTGCATAACAGTAACCTTCTGTTTGGGCTTCCTTTGACGAGGAAGCTGTCCGTAGAACTGAAGGAGAGATAACTTTGAATCATTATATCACAATATGCTCATTCTCTCAACTGTTGATTTGTGGCAAACAAAAATCACCGCAGAAATCAATCTGCGATGATGATTTTTATTCTATTTCCTGCTGAAGATTTTTAAATAAGTCCGAGTTAAAAAAGTCCTCAAGAGTAATTTCAAGACCGTCGCAAAGCATTTTCAAGGTTACAACCCCGGGATTCTTGCTTACACCGTAGATAATGTTTTTCAATGTTGAAGGCGGAACGGCAGAAATATTTGCAAGTGCATTAATTGTAATGTTTCTTTCCTGACAAAGCTCAATCAGCCTTTGAGCAACAGCCTCTCTTGTTTTCATGTTTCCTCCGACTATATATAGACTTTAAAACAGTATATAACCGAACAAAACTCAAATTCGCCCATATATAGACTTTGTGCAAATTTTGTGCTATAATAGACTATATATAGTCAAGACTGTTATAGGAAGGTGCAGGGAAATGGATAATTTAAAAAAATTAAGGCATGAGCGAGGACTTACACAAAACCAACTCTGCGAAGAATTAAAAAAACAAAATTGTTATCTGAGCCGCAGTGCCTATGCAAAATATGAAGCAGGCATAAGAGAAATGAATTATGAAACGCTGATTGGTTTGGCGTTATTTTTTAATACATCAACAGATTATATTATCGGTTTTTCGGATAAAAGATAAAAAATCACCGCAGATTAATTTCTGCGGTGATAATTTTTATTACTGGTCGTTATTTCTTCTGGGAACTCTGCCGCCTCTGTCGCCCTTGAAATCTCTTCTGGGCTTTCTGGGAGCATCTGATACGGTGTTTTCGGGAACAAGTCCTTCAACCTCGATAAGTGCTTCTCTGCGTGAGAAGTTGAGTCTGCCCTGGTCATCCTTGGGAAGAACCTTAACGATAACTTCATCGCCAACATTAACCGCATCTTCAACCTTCTCTGTTCTCTTAACGTCAAGCTGGCTGATGTGTACCATGCCTTCCTTGCCGGGAGCGATTTCAACGAATGCGCCGAAGCTCATAAGACGGGTTACGATGCCCTTGTAAATTGCGCCGACCTCGGGGTCATTTGCAATTGTTTCAACGATTGAGATTGCTCTGCGTGCATCATCGATATCTGTTGAGGAAACGAAGATGTTGCCGTCTTCCTGAACATCAATCTTGCAGTTGCATTCTGCGCAGATCTTCTGGATAACCTTGCCCTGCTTACCGATAACGTCGCCGATCTTTTCGGGGTCAATCTTTGTTGTAAGCATCTTGGGAGCCCACTTTGAAAGCTCTGCTCTGGGTTCGGGGATAACGGGAAGCATGATTTCGTCAAGGATATAGCATCTTGCCTTGTAAGTCTTATCAAGAGCTTCTCTGATGATAGCGGGAGTAAGACCGTGAACCTTGAGGTCCATCTGGATGGATGTGATACCCTTCTTTGTACCTGCAACCTTGAAGTCCATATCGCCGAAGAAGTCTTCAAGACCCT
>CAZJOH010000100.1:0-8384 GCA_964547575.1 uncultured Clostridium sp. | reverse complement strand
TCAGGCTGCCCGCACGGCTGAAGCGGGAAAGGCCACCATTTTCGGCTATTATGTTGATAATCCTCAGGCTTTCGGCGTTGATGAATTTGACGAAAAGGGAATTCCGGTTTCAATTGAAGAAAAACCCGAGGTTCCGAAGTCCAACTATGCCGTAACGGGTCTGTATTTTTATGATAACAGAGTTGTTGAATTTGCAAAATCGCTCAAGCCCTCAAAGAGAGGCGAGCTTGAAATAACCGATATAAACCAGATGTATCTCGACAGAGGCGACCTTGATATCAAGCTCATGGGCAGAGGCTTTGCCTGGCTTGATACGGGAACGGTTGAAAATCTTACGGATGCGGCAAACTTTATCAGAACAGTTGAAAAGCTTCAGGGTATCAAAATTTCCGCACCTGAAGAGATTGCTTATAACATGCGCTGGATAAGCCGTGAGGCTCTTCTCAGCTCTGCCGAGAAATACGGCAAATCCTCTTACGGTCAGCATCTTCGTTCCGTTGCGGAGGGCAGAATTCTTTATACCGGCGGCAAACCCGGTGAAAGACCGTGCTGGGGTGCAGAAGGAGATTTGAACTATGACGTTGAATAAAACGGCGGTTGAAGGTGTTTTTGAAATCGAACCGCAGGTTTTCGGCGATAACCGGGGCTGGTTTTATGAAAGCTATTCAAAGGAAAAATTTGAAAAGCTCGGAATAACAGCCGAATTCATTCAGGATAACCGTTCGTTTTCGGCTCAAAAGGGCACATTGAGAGGCTTGCATTGCCAGACTGACCCCAAAGCTCAGTCAAAGCTTATAACATGCCTTAAGGGCGCCATTCTTGATGTTGCGGTTGATATCCGCAAAGGTTCACCAACCTATATGAAATGGGTTGCTGTTGAGCTTAATGAAGAGAATAAAAAAATGCTTTTTATTCCCAAAGGCTGCCTTCACGGCTTTGTAACTTTGACAGATAATGTTGAGGTTACTTATAAGGTGGATGAGCTTTATTCTCCCGAGAATGACAGAAGCGTTTGTTTCTGTGACCCCGAAATCGGAGTTGAATGGGGAATTGAAAATCCCGTTCTTTCAGAAAAAGATAAAAAAGCGCCGCTTCTCAAGGATAGCGACGTTCAGTTTAATTTTTAAAAAATTACCTGTATATAAGCAAAGTTTCGGCTCATAATAACTACGAAAAGCAATTAAGGAGTTGAAACGAATGCTTGATAAAATTTCACTGGCTCTTGTGATAATCGGCGCCCTCAACTGGGGCAGCATCGGTCTGTTTCAGTTTGACCTCGTCGCATGGATTTTCGGCGGTCAGGGAGCAATTCTCAGCAGAATTGTTTACACAGTTATTGCCCTTGCGGGCATCTGGTGCATTTCCCTGCTTTTCAGAGAATCTGATGCTATCGTCAAGGCAGAATCGGACGATATACAGTAAAACAAAAACCGCTGATTTTTGAACGGCGGGGTTCGTAAAACAGTTTTCATTTTAAAAGTCTGAAAATTGAATATTTTCAAGGTTCGGCGTGGCTTCGGTCACGCCGTTTTCTTTTGGATAAGTTCATCCGGCTGTATGAATCCGATAAAATCGCATTCGATTGATATGCTTTGTTTTCGTTTGCTGCTTGACTTGTCAGCAGCTGAAACATTAATCTTTTCAACAAGTTCCCTCAAAGCATAATGTGTAAGGGGAACTCCGTCAGCATATTCGGATGCAAGCTGAATGAACTTTTTTGAATTTTCTGTCTGTTGTTCCTGTGCTGCTGTATTTTTCTGTAATGTTTCCGGCTCTGATTCTAACCGTGATTGTTCTTCATTGCAGCTACGGCTTATCATCTCAAACTTCTTATCGGAAAGGGTGCATTTTTACGTTATCTTCATAAATCTTGATGAACAATCGGTTAAGCTCTGCAATGCATTTTTTATTCTGTGAAAACGGATTTGCTGTTGAGATTTTGGTTTGACATTAAATATTTATCTCCTTTCGGTTTTCAGGTATAATAAAACCGCCTCACAAAAAGTGAAACGGTTTATGTGAAATATATTTGATTTGGATTTTTGTTAATTGTGATGCTTTTGGATTTAATAATGCAAATGATAATTTTTTATTACAGATTTATTGTCACTTACAGAATAGTTTTCTTAAATTGACAGAATCAGGTGTTTACTGAGCTTGACTATCATTATCATTTTCTGTGTTTATTTGATTAATAATGTTTCTGCGACGTTCCGCAAGCTCATAATACATTCTGTCTTTCTTATCACCGGAAAGATTATAGAAGAATTTGGGTATCAGTCCAAAAACACTTGTAACGGTAGGAAGCAGTGTGCACATCATAAAGAGAAGATATTCTGTTCGCTCGGTCTGATTGCCGTATCCCGCACCTTCAACGTAACCGATTTTGCTCAAAATAAAGGCTTTTATAGAAGCTCCGAGAGTTCCGACAAGCTTTTTTGCAAGCTCCTTGGCAACGCCCGTCATGCCTTCTGTTCTGTAGCCGTTTTTCCATTCACCGTAGTCGATGGTTTCGTTACGCATTTCTTCGGGAATAACGTTCATAAGACCCCAGCATGTCATCCATATTGTTTCTCTTATCATAAATGCAGGTATCATAACCGCAAGCTTTTTGTAGTTCTTATTAATTGAGCCGATAAGGTAAACAAAAATCATCAGGAAATCACCGAAGTGAGAGCTGAAAATCCAAAGAGCTCTTGTTGAAAATCTTTCCCTTGCCTTTGTTACAAATGCATAGCTGGCGGGTGAAACAAACGCACCGGGAATACCTACGATTGTGGTCATTGAAGCAAGACCGAGAACATTTATGTAGTAATAATTTGTGCCGGAATTCATGCCGAATGCCGCAAGAAAATCGGTGATTGTAAGGATCAGCAACGGCTTGTTGTTCAAAATCGATTTAATTCCCTGAATAATACTCGGCTTCTCAACTCTTTGAGCAACTCTCTCTTTAGCGGTAAAAACAAAGAAAAGACCCATTGCAGCAGCAACCGTTGATGTAAAAACACCAGCCGTAACATAAAGAGTTTTCATTTGTATTTTGAGAGTGCCGTGATTAATAAGGTCAATGAGAAGTCCCATGAAAATTTCGGGCCATTTTTCAATAAAACCGGAAAAAAGACTCGCCTGTGTGATAAGCCTTGTTCTCTCAATAATGTTCGGTGTTATGGTTGAAAGCATGCCTGTTCTTGAGATGGTTGCAAGTGAACTGTTAAGGTTGCTTATCAGCTGAAAAATCATATAAAACGCAAGCTTACCTGAATGGTAAGGGTCGGTGGCGGCAAATATAATGGGCAAAAGCCAATATACAAGTGACAAAAGATAGCCCGGTCCGGAACAAATAAATAGCCACGGTCTGAATTTTCCGAATCTTGTGCGTGTTTTGTCAACGATTGCGGCAAGGAATATGTCATTTATAACATCCCAAATACCGATAACAAAAGTGACTATCGTTTGAAAGCTGAGTCCAATTTTAACAACATCGGTTATAAAAATATCCTGATATTTGTTTATGTTGTAGCTTTGAGAAATATCGTAAACAACATATGCCAACGATTCTTTTGAGCCGACATATCGTCTGTTGTTTGACATAAGATTTGCTGAATCTGTTTGATTTGCATTGCTTTTTTTCTGAATTGCCGTCATTTCAGCCATACGGTCGTCTCCTTTCAAATTGTAATTCTATGGTAGCATATTACAAACAGAAAATCAACGGTATCTTTCTGCTGCTTTGTAAGTCTTGATTTCATAAACCTTCCTTTCTGCCGAAATCGGCTGATAATTGTATTTTTTCTCGGTTCAATAACCGTAAAAACACCATTTCATTTGATGAGTTTCCTTAAAACGGTGCATTGGCTGTTTACGGTTATTTGATTTGGATTCTTACAGTTTTTAACTTTTAACATCTCTTTTTCGTAAATTCAAAATGTGTGAAAAGCTGCTTTTGAAGCCCTTGATACATGAGAGTTTCAAATTACAGTAACTAAGGAGCATATAATTTGACCTGTTCCTCGTTTTTGCGTGAAATATCTGCTGCTAGCAGAATTCTCAGTTGCGTAAATTCGGAGATATCAGTTCTGTTTACCGTAATTGCGGTAAATGAATAAAAGCCATCTGACTTTTTATAAATCAAATGACTTTTAAAATATTTTATTTTGCCAACCCTGTAAAAAAGATGCTCTAAACAAAATTTTTTTAATTACTGTTTTATGAGCATCCTGCTGGAAGACGGCGGTTTTTTGCTTTTGAGGGATTCATGAATTGCCGTTGTTTTTTGCAACAAGAGTCACAACGTCTGTGGTTAAATCCGAAACGTAATCTTCTCTTGGAATATCATATCTTTGACTTCGGATCGTGCTTTTAATTATTTCCCAACCGTTAAAAGCTTTGCTGAGCATATCAAGAAGCTCTTGGGATTCAAGATTAACCTCGAATTGCGGAATAAGCTTCTGACCGTTTTCTTTATTGATTTCGGTTATCTGAGAATTGATAATCAGGCAAGCAATACCGTCTTTTTTTATTCCCTTACTGATTTCAACAAGCTTTTGTTTGAAAGATTCAGCATTATCAACATGTTCCAATGCAGAAACTGCAATTATTAAATCATAGTGATTAGCTTTTATTTCAAAATCATCAATAGAGGAAACTATTCCGTTTATCTCGTTTTCGACATTGTATTCAATACTGTTTTGCTTAAGTTCATCAATGGCAAAATCAAGAATATCAACACAGTCAATTTTACATCTGCTTTTGTACTCTTGTGCAATGGGAATACAGTTCCTTCCCACACCGCAACCTAAATCAAGAACATTAACTTCTTGGTGTTTTTCAAAAAACGGCATTAAATCCATAACGGTTTTCACGGGCTTCTGAAGCCAGCTTCCGCTTTCAAAAAGTTTTGCGGTGGAATAAATTTCGATATGTGATGCTTTTTCAGCTTCACGGATTGAAGCTAAACTATATTTATCATTATCCATTATTTCTTCTTTCTCAACCTCTCACAAAGCTCTCTGTCGGGAGTTACCCACATGGTGTTATAGGTATGATAAATAACCTTACCGGGCTTTGCGCCGATGGGCTTTTTGAGTGAACGCACCTCGGTATAGTCAACTGCAACCTGCGAGGATTCTCTGCCGCCGCTGTGATATGCCGCAAGAATTGCTGCCTGACGGCAGGTAAGCTCGGGGATTATATCACCGTTGCCGATAACAACAACATGTGATCCGGGGATTTTTTGAGTATGGAACCACGAATCATCTTTTGCAGCTGTTTTAAAGGTCAGCATATCGTTCTGAACATTGTTTCTGCCGACTAAAATCGTGTAGCCGTCATCGGAAACATATTCCATGGGCGGCATGGGCTTCGGTTTCTTCGATTTATCATTTTTGGCACGTTTGAGATAACCTTGCTCATAAAGCTCATTTCGGATTTCTGCAAGCTCCGTATATCCGTCTGCACGGTTTACCGAGTCAATTACCGATTCGAGGTAAGCGAGCTCCTGTTCGCTCTGCTCGATCAGCTCGCCGAGCATCTGCTCAGCCGTTTTTGCTTTGCGGTATTCCTTGAAATATTTCTGTGCGTTTGCGGCAGGGGAAAGTGCAGGGTCTGCCGCAATTCTTACAGTTTCATTGTTGTTATAATAGTTTTCCAAATCAAAGAAAAGTGAACCTTTTTCAAGCCGATACTGATTTGCCAGAATAAGCTCTGCATTGATTCTCAATGTATCCTTATCGGCACATGCTTCAAGCTCTGCCTTGCGGCTCTGGAGCTTTCGTGCAGCTCTTGCCGACATATTGCCAAGCAATTTTAAAAGCGACTGACTGCGTTGCTTTGTGCGCTCAAAACGGTCTTTTTCGTAATAAAAATCGTCAAGAAGCTGCGAAAAGCTCTCAAAAGTTTTTGCTGAAACGGCAAATCCGTACTGTGTAACATCCATGAACGTAAAGTCGTAGGGCTTTACATTGTCACGCATAAGCATGGTTGGAATTCCGTTACCGCCGATAATCGTTTCTCTTATTTCGGTCAGCTTTTTGAGAAGCCTTTGTTCAAACATCTCGTTCATTTCTGAAACCGCAATATCTCCACCGCAGACGAAAGATGCAATTTCACGGCTTGTCAAGGGAGATACGCCTTCAAGCGTTTCAAGAATTGCGCCCGAAAGCCTTTTGCCAGTGCATTTTTTTATTGATTCAACGGCTGTTTCAGAAGTGATTTCTGCAAGGCTTGCCTTGCCCTGACGGGGTGGATATTCGTACCTGAACATCGGTAAAATCTGCCTTACCGATGACTGTGTAAAGTCAACTCGCTTTACAGCATCAACAATATTTCCTTCGGAATTTACGAGGATAATATTGCTATGCTTTGCCATGATTTCAACGCAGAGAGTAAATGTTACCGCATCTCCGATTTCGTTAGTTCCTGCAAGATCGAGAAAAACAACTCTGTCAAGCCCGAGTTGGCGTATATCGGTGATAACAGCACCCGTGAGATGCTTTCTGAAAAGCATGCAGAGCATGGGCGGCGTTGCAGGATTTTCAGGGGCATTTGAAGTCAGATGAATTCTCGGACTGTTTGCCGAAGCTGATATAAGCAGGCGGTATGCACCTTCTCTTGAGCGCAGATGAAACACCAGCTCATCTTTTGAAGGCTGATGTATTTTTTCTATCCTGCTTCCGATGATATAGCCTGAAAGCTCCTGCTTTAATAAATATAATGTAATTCCGTCAAGGGGCATAATTATTCCTCGTCAATAAAGTATTTAACAGGTGACTCCTGCGGAATAATTTTAACCTCGCAGTCAAAATTATTCCTTATTTTTTCAGCCAAAACAGAAACAACGGGGTTTTCTGTTTCAAAATGACCTGCCGCAATGAGTGTGATACCGATTGCTTTTGCTTCAAGAAATTCATGGTGCTTTGCTTCACCCGTTATGTATGCATCGCAGCCTGCATTTGCGGCATCGTGCATGAAATCCGCACCTGCACCGCCGCAGAGAGCAACTTTTTTGATTATCTTTCCGCAGTCTGCAACGGTAACGCCCGTGGAAAGCTTTTCAGCGCAGAGCTTTGCAAGCTGCTCGCCCGAAAGAGGTTTGGTTTCGGCAACTCTCACCATTTCGGTTTCTCCGTTTTCGGAAAGGGGAACAGCGTTATTAAAGCCGAGTGCAGATGCAAGCGCATCGTTAACACCGCCCTTTGCGATATCAAGCGAAGTATGAGCGCATATAGCTGAAATGCCGTTTTTTATCAACAGATATGCAGGGTCATCGGCAAGAACGGTTTTAACCGCTCTGAAAATTACGGGATGGTGGCTGACTATAAGATTGATGCCGTTTTCGGCTGCATATTTAACTGCTTCCGCAGTTATGTCAAGCACAACTCCGATTTTTGCAACCTCAGCATTTTTATCGCCGATAACAAGACCGCTGTTATCCCACTCGAATTGTTTTTCAAACGGTGCAATTCCGTTGATATATTCAAAAACCTCATTAACCGTTGGTTTGCATTTCATTTATAATTTCCTCCGTTTCGGAAGTAACTTTTTTAAGATGTGCGGTATTTTCTGCCGTGCCGTGAAGCCTTTCCGCTTCAAGCTTTGTTTTTAGCCTTGATAAAATATTTTCAAGATATAGCTTTGCTTCAGGCTTTCTGCATTTCGGCAATTCACCCGTATATATGTAAGAAACGGGCTTTTCGGTAATGTTTCCCGTATATTCAGCTGCCATTGCACAGTAGATTTTGCCCGAGTCGATGCAAGCATCCTCAAAGAGAATTTCAAATCCGTTCCGAACAAAAAATCTGCGGATATCCTCAGCATGTGACTGCGGCTGAACGATAATTCTTTTTGATTTATCTTTAAGCCAATCCGTTCTTGAAACAAGCTCCTCCATGAGAGTGCCGCCCATGCCGCACATAACAAAATCATCTGCCTCGCACGGCTTGATTTCATCAAAACCGTCTGATAAACGCAGAGTTATTTTGTCTGATATTCCGTATTGCTCAACTGTTTTTGCAGCATTATTAAGCGGACCCTTGCGAACATCGCACGCAAGAGCCTTCGGCGAAATGCCGTTTAAAACAAGATAGGCGGGGAGATAGGCGTGGTCCGTGCCGATATCGGCAACGGTGTTACCCCGACGCACCATTCTCGCCGCCATGAGCATTCTTTCCGAGAGATTAAGCATTCTGTGCAAGGAAAGTGTTGATTTTTGCAATAAGCTCGTCAGCGTTTACGCCGTGAACCATGCAAGCCTGTGCAACGGTTTCGTTTCTTGCAGAGGGGCAGCCGAGGCAGTGCATACCCATTTCAAGGAAGAAGGGAGCAACCTCACGGTTGGCATCAAGAATTTCACCGATTTTCATATCTTTTGTGATTTCAATCATTGT
>CAZJOH010000099.1:990-8505 GCA_964547575.1 uncultured Clostridium sp. | reverse complement strand
TACGGAATGATATTCACCTATGTATGGGCATTTGATCATCAAGGCGATTGGGACTACATAAAATATGTTTCCGATTTGTTCAAAGAACAAGGTGCAGAGGTTTATTATGTTGAGCTTGTAGCTTCGCAAGAGATAAGACTTGAAAGAAACTCAACCGAAAACCGTCTTAACAATAAACCTTCAAAGCGAAACCTTGATTTTGCACGAAAGGATTTGCTTGATACTGATGAAAAATACCGCACCGAAAGCCATGACGGTGAAATAACATTTCCGAATTATATTAAGATTGACAACTCAAATATTGAACCTGAAGTTGTTGCGGAAACGATAAAAGAAAGATTTAGTCTGTAAGGAGATGCTATGAAATTACTTGTTATTCGACACGGAGAATCCGAAGCGGATTTGCTTGATGTTCACGAAGGCAGAGCAGATTTTGCATTAACCGAAAGAGGTCACAGACAAGCCGAAGCAATGGCAAATTATGTTGCAGATAATTATAACATCTCCAAAATATATGCGAGCACATTGACAAGAGCGAAACAAACAGCCCGGCATTTATCCGATAAAACAGGAATTCCTATTGTTTTCGATGAGAATTTAATGGAGTTCAATAACGGACTTCTTGCAGGGTTACCCCGAGCGGTAGTCAGAGAGAAATATCCTGAAGTTCCCGATTTACCGATTGATAAAGCTGTTTACGGTCAGGAATCTCAGATTGAGTTCAGACAAAGAGCAGAAAATGCACTTTCAAGAATTATGAATGAAGCTGAGAATGATGAAACAATAGCTGTTGTTTCGCACGGCGGAATGATAAATCAGCTTTACCGTTCATTTTTTGATATGCCCGTTGACTGTATATATTTCTTCAATACTGCCGATACAGGCATTCACATCTGGAATTTAACGGACAGAGAAAGACGGGTTATCAAAGCTAATTTTTATGAACACACTGACGGAATTTAGGAGAAAACCATGAGCAAACAAAACATTTTTGATAATGAAATCTTCTTTGAAGGTTACAAGGCGTTGCGTGATAACGACGTAAACTATAATGATTTGCTTGAGCAACCCGCAATGCGTAAATTATTGCCCGATTTAAACGGCAAACACGTTCTTGATTTGGGTTGCGGTTACGGTCACAACTGCATTGATTTTGTGAACAGAGGTGCGGATAAGGTTGTCGGCATTGATATATCGGAAAAGATGCTTTTCGTCGCAAAAGAAGAATCATCACACGCTAAAATTGAATATCTTAACATGAGCATGACTGATATATCAAAGCTCAATGAAAAATTTGATTTTATTTACAGCTCACTTGCTTTTCATTATGTAAAGGATTTTGATACTTTTGCAAAGGATATGTTTTCAATACTGGCAGACGGCGGTGAGCTTCTTTTTTCGCAAGAACATCCGATTATCACCGCAACTGTTGACGGAAACGGTCATTTCAACAAAGATGAAAACGACACAAGAGTTTCATACACTTTCTCAAATTACAATGAACCGGGCGAGCGCAGAATTCATTGGTATATTGACGGAGTTATTAAACATCACAGAACATTCAGCGGAATTATCAATGCCCTTGCAAAAGCCGGATTTGTAATTGAAGAAATATGTGAACCCGTACCGGAAGATTGGGCAATTCAAACGCTCCCCACAATAGTTAAAGAATATATCAAACCAAACTTTTTGATTATAAAGGCAAGGAAATCAAATGGATAACTGCATAATTGAACCAATGAATTCCCAAGCTGAAAAAAACAAGCAGCGATAATAAAAGTCTTAACTGTCTTGTGAAGTATCACCAAACGGACGCTGTTTTCATTTTAAAGGCAATTTCAGCAATTTGGTAAAATGGTACAAAAAGCAAAAAACATAAAACCGGCTGTTTCACCTCTTTTTTTTGTTTATATTGCAAACAAAATTCGGATAAAGTATAATAAAATATACTTTGGAAGGGAGAAGCAACATGAAAGCAAAAAAAGTTATCGCATTCATACTGTGTCTGACACTTATATTCGGTTTCTCTGCAACTGCCGCAGACGATTCCGCAGACGAACAAAAAGGAATTTATCCTTCCACATGGGCTGCTGTTGACGGTCTCGGACGCACTCTTTCATCAAATGATGACGTTGGCAACAAAAGGGATGAAAAATATGTTGCAATGTTTTATTGGACATGGCATTATCCCTGGATAAATGACCACGAACCCATTACAACGGGCAGTGTGCTTGATGAATATCCCGAAGCGGTAAATGATTGGAATCATCCGGCATGGGGCGGTACATATGATGGCAGACCGTATTTCTGGGGTGAGCCTCTTTACGGCTTCTACACAAACACCGATGAATATGTTCTTCGCAAGCATGCCGAGCTTCTGGCTGATGCTGATATTGACGTTGTATTTTTCGATACAACAAACGGTACTCAGGTTTTCACCGAAGGATACGAAGCCCTGCTCAAAGTTTGGAGCAAAGCAAGAGAAGACGGTGTTGATGCACCCGATATCTCGTTCATTCTCAACTTCGGAAACATGGAAGAAATTCGCACTCAGCTTTACGATATTTATGATAATCTTTACAGTCGGAACAGATACAGCGACCTTTGGTTCATATGGGATAACAAGCCCATGCTGATGGCGGATGTAAGCGCACTTGACCTTTCTGTTGAAAAAGACAGAGAAATTTTCAATTTCTTCACTTTCAGAGATAACGAACCAACCTATTTTGCCTCGGATACCAATTATTATGAGGACACATGGGGCTGGTGCTCCGATTACGAACAGACCAAATACGGAAAGAGACTCTTTGGCGGAGTTGAAGAAATATGCGTTTCTGTTGCACAAAATGCCAACGAAAACGGTCTTATCGCAATGAACAGTCCCGTAGGAACGGTTCAGGGCAGAAGCTTCGCAGACGGCAATTACTCCTACAGCTATACCTATGCAGGCGAAAAAATCGTTGTTGATAAAAACATTGAAAACTCTCTGCTTTACGGACTGAATTTCCAGCAGCAATGGGATTATGCGATATCGCAGGATCCCGAAATCATTTTTGTAACCGGTTTTAATGAATGGATAGCGGGCAGATGGCAGAGCTGGAACGGAACGGAAAACGCTTTTCCCGACCAATATAATGCTGAATACAGCCGTGATATTGAACCCTCTGCAGGTATACTTAAAGACCATTATTATTATCAGCTTGTCGAAAACGTTCGCCGTTTTAAGGGCACTGATCCCCTGCCGAAAACCGATGCAAAAAAGACAATTGATATCAACGGTTCGATTTCGCAGTGGGACAGCGTTCTTCCCGAATATAATCACTATGAAGGCAGCGAAAGCCGAAACAGCGCAGGCTGGAAGGGATATTATTACACAAACAGCACCTTCCGTAACGATATCGTTCAGTCAAAGGTAGCCTATGACAGCGAAAATATTTATTTCTATGTCAGAACAGCAGATGACCTTACACCTTCAACCGACACTGACTGGATGAGGTTGCTTATCGATACAGATACAAGCGGTGTTTCCGCAAACTGGGAAGGCTTTGAATTCCTGATAAACAGAGAATCACCGAAGGACGGAAAAGCAACTCTTGAGAAATCACTCGGAGGTGTTGATTTTGAAGAAATCTGCAAGGTCGATTATTCTGTAAACGGTAATGTTCTTCAGATTTCCGTTCCGAGAAGTGCGCTTGGTCTTACAGATGAGGAAATAAAATTCAACTTCAAATGGTCAGATAATTTACTCGGCACAGATGCAACCGCATTCTATCAGAACGGCGATGCTGCACCGGGAGGAAGATTTGCCTTTGTATTTGACAGCACTGCAACAGGCGACACCGAAAAAGCTGAAGCTGACAACAATGTTTTCGGTTTTATAAAAGATATTCTCCAAAAAATCGAATCTGCATATGCAGATTTAAGAAAGCTCCGGAATAATTTATTCAGATAAACGCTAAAGGGTCTGACTCAATCGAGCCGGACCCTTTTTATTGCTTTTATAATGCTCTTTTTATTATTTTGACAACGCCCGTTGCACCGTCAAGGCGTACAACATCACCGTTTCTGACCGTTGACATAAGATTATCTATTCCGACAACTGCGGGAATTCCAAGCTCTCTTGAAATAATCGCCGTATGAGAAAGCAAGGAACCTTTTTCGCTGATTACTCCCTTTGCTTCTGCAAGAAGAAATACCCAACCCGGATCTGTCATTTTTGTGATCAGAATTTTATCTTTAACATTTCCTGCCTTTTTGACATCCGTTACAACATAAGCCTCTCCTTCAACAACACCGTTTGAGCAGGGCACACCAACCATTTCATCCTTTGCAGAATACATACTTGTCATATTGATATTGCGATGATTTTTATCAAACGGCTTTTCGCTGAAAACAATTCTCGAATAAGCGGGAAGAAGGGCAAACATCTCGTATTTTTTCTTTCTGGAATAAACAATTTCTTTCATATCGCACGGTTTATCCGCAAGCGAGCGAACCTCATCCAAAGTAAGATAAAACACATCACGCTGAGTTTCAATACAGTTTTCTCTTGCATAAATTTCACCAAGACGAAGTATTGCTTCTCTTACCATGCCGAAAATACGGCTTCTGTTAAGCCGCTGGATTTCACGGTTGCCGATTCCGAGCATACATCTTTTGCTTAGAAATCCTGTAACGGGATCATTCTTCAAATCAAATGTTTCTTCATGCTGCTGCTCCTCAAGAAGCGGCAGCAGCTTTTCTTTATCTGCTGCAAACTCCCTTATTTTTGCTTCAAACATTGCAGGATTTGTTCTGAATGTTTCCGTTTCAAGCTTCAATTCCTCAAGGCATCTGTCACCGTAAATATCTATATATTCCGAAACGCAGCGGTTATATTCCTCGGCGGTCATATTATCCTTTTCTGCAGCTATACGAATCATTTCTTTAACAGGCTTCATGCTCTCGATATTTGAAATTCCGGAAATATAACAATTCGCCAATTCTTCATGATTCTTATATTTCTTCTTAAGGCGAGCTTTGAGAAGTCCCGTAAAAATAAAGGCATAAGTATCGTTAAGAAGGGTTATACCCCAACACGAAAGCAACTGATCCTGTATTTTATCAAAAAGCTCAAGAATTTCCTTGGCAGTCATTTCTTTCTCGAAACGACGATATACATAATTTTTGATTGTAATAAACTTTTCATTGAGCTTTTGCATATTGCGAGGCGTTGCAATAAGCTCCGAAAGAGTATTGAAATAAATCGATGCCTTTACTATAGGATTAATTTCGTTTTCACTTTCATCATACTCCTTATATTTTACACCGACAAGCTCTTGCCAGACAGCAATGATTTTCTTGCTGAAGGGCAGGAATTTTATTGCCGAATACCAACTGTTCAGATTGTAATATATCCTGCCGTTTGACGTACCAACGGTATTTTCAAGGATGTTATATCTCTTTTTCAGCTGCTTTTCATTTTTGAGAAGTCGGCGTGCAGCATCCTTGAATACACCTGCAAAAACCATTTCAACAAACGAAATTGTCATCGGCAAACTCAAACCGGGATAGCTTTCAACAATATTGCTGTTATCAAATAAAATCGGGTTTGCATCTGAAAGAGTTGTTATAGGTCTTGCCTGAAGGATATAGAGATTGTTGTTTTCAATTGCAAATTCTATATCTGTATATTTACCGATATATCCGCAGATTTTTTGAGAAACATCAATTATTTCGTTGATTTTTTCGTCGCAAAGAAGGTTTTCCTTGCCGTCATAATAATAAATATTATCTGTTAATGAAAAATAATACGAAGTTGTATCTGCTTTGTCTGAAACAACATTTTCGCCAAGACCTCTGCCTGCAACAATAACGGTTTCATTAAGAATGCCCTGAGGATTCGCTGTAAAAACGATACCCGAAACATCTGAATTAACCATTTTCTGAACAATAACATTCATCTTAAGCAGGCTGATATCAAGATTCGCCTGCTCCATATAAACAAGAACATTTTCATTATAAAGCGAGCATACGCAATCGGTGATTTTTTCAGCTATATCCCCTCTTTCAACATTGAGAAAGGTGTCAAACTGACCTGCAAAGCTGTTTTCTGCCGAATCTTCAACACACGAGGATGAACGAACGGAAAATTTTTCGCCTTCAAGCTTTATTTTTCTGTTAACCCTGACTGATTTTCTTACTGCCTCCTTAAGAATTTTGCTTTTTTCCGAAACAGATTTACCGTTACAGCTTTTCAGTGCCTTTTCGATTTCCGAATCCGAGCCGATAAGTTCATCAAAGGAAAATGTTTCGAATTCAGGCACATTTATACCTGAACTCTGCATGATTTTCAAGTTTTCAATTTTACTTCCTAATGTCATTTCTTTTGTCCCCTTTTTGTTTTTGACCTTTAAATTCATTATATTTGCAATAAAATTAAGGTTCAATTAACAAGTTATTAAGAATTATTAAGAATCATTAATAATTCCTTAATATGACAAAAAAGCAGACGGTTAAGCGACTCTTCATAAGGAATTTCGCATCCTTGTGAATTGTCGCCCAACCGTCATGTATAACAATTTTTTATTTACCTGCATTTTTGAAATGCAATTCCTTCATGCCTTCAATCTCGTCACATATAGCTTTGAGATTGCATGTATCGCAGTCAAATTTTACGCTGTTCATGATATGATTGAGAGTTTCGGCAATTTCGGAATTCTTCCGTGCAGCTCTTTCTATAGCCTCATAATCAGCACAAGTATCAGTTATAAATATAATTCGGACACCCTTGACAGAAGGGTTTTCTTTATATTTATCAATAAGCAATGAGCCGACAGAACGAAAATCTATTCCGCTTTTTATTGCCTTTTTTGAAACCCGGACAGCCTCTTTATGGGAACGTGATGTACTGCGAATCATATATCCGTCAGGGAAAAAGTGATACTTGACATATTCGATCTTTTTAATCAGGTTATACGCCTTTTGTTCATCATCAATATCATCAATCTGAACAACGGCAACTCGTGCAAAAGCTCTGTTTTCCTTTATTTCTCCGAGGTCATCACCGATAATGATTATTTCATCGGATACATCTTTTGATGTTACAAGATTAAAACCCGTACCTTCAAGCTCATATGCGGTATCACGGCGCATTATGACCTGATTTCCGCCTGCATCTTTCCATGAACTACCCTTTTCGAAGGTTCTCTGTTCAAGAAATGATGTTAAATCCGAAACGCTGTCAATTAAAGAATCAAAAAATTTCATTACAGCTTTTTATCCCTTTTCATGGTGTCATAGTGCTTGCCGAGAAGATCATAAACCTTGCGAATAAGCTTCATATCGAGATTGAAAAAATAAATCACAAAGGTAACAACAAAAAGTGCAAGAAGAACGCCGAGAATTATTAACAATACTTCCATTTATTTATCCAGACCTTTCTGGCGGGCATATTCAGCCGCACCGAGAGCACCCATAAGCTGCGGGTCGGTTGAAAGCTCAACAACCTTGATTTTAAGCACCTTTTCGATTGCT
>CAZJOH010000099.1:0-980 GCA_964547575.1 uncultured Clostridium sp. | reverse complement strand
GTCCGTCGTTCTTTGCACAGCCGCCCGTGAGGGTTATGCTGTCCGTTGCACCTGCTTTTTTAGCCATAACAAAGCAGCGCTTTGCAACCGCAAGCTGGATGCCTGCCGCAATTTCGTCCATGGGCTTGCCCTCACCTACAAGCGAGATAACCTCACTCTCTGCAAAAACGGTACACTGTGCCGTGATGGGGATTGTGTTTTTAGCTTCAAGTGAAAGCTTTGAGAATTCGGGAAGGGTCATTTCAAAAGCATTTGCCATTGCTTCATAGAATCTGCCCGTGCCTGCAGCGCACTTATCGTTCATTGCAAAGTTTTTAACAGTACCGTCGGTATCAATTGAAATACCCTTAACATCCTGACCGCCGATATCAATAATCGCCTTGACTTCGGGGTTTGTTACATGAACGCCCATTGCATGGCAGCTTATTTCCGAAATGTTTTCATCGGCAAACGGCACTTTATTTCTGCCGTAACCCGTACCGATAAGATAGCACAGTTCTTCTGCGGAATTGAGCCCGTCAACCTGCGAAACCGCATCATTCAATGCAATTTCCGCACTTGCAACGGGATTTATCTTGCTTCTGTTGGTAACGTTGGCAACCATTTTGCCGTTTTCATCGAGAATAACGCATTTTGTATAAGTTGAACCGACGTCACATCCGCCGAAATATTTCATATTAATTATCTCCTTTACTCACACATTACCACGCAAGGTCATCTTCAAAATCAACAAGTGAGGGGTCGAGAGGCTCCTCTTGAAGAACGGTCTGCATATATTTATTGACCTGTTCACGCATATCTCTTCTTGAAATTGTTCTCGGGTCCATCAAATCCTGCTTGACCCAGATAAAATTGATATTGCGCTCTCTTGCCTGGTCATCGAATATGCCCGCAAGACCGTCCATACCCTTGCACGAAATCTGGTCATACATAATAACCGTATCGGCATTATATTCTTCAACGATGCGCCAAAGCTCGTC
>CAZJOH010000098.1:0-8569 GCA_964547575.1 uncultured Clostridium sp. | reverse complement strand
CTTCTCTTTGAACTGCTGAAGCATAAAGAGGTCAGCCGAGGTATGCTTAATACCTGTAAAACGCTTATCCTCAAACATTTCAGCGGCGTAATCCGCCGTGAATGTGAAGCCGTTTCCGCCGGGGAAATTATAAACAACCATGGGGATGCTTACGCTTGAAACGATATCTGTATAATACTGCTTGATAGCCGCTGCAGGGAATGAATAATAGAAGGGAGCAACTGCCGAAACAGCGTCATAGCCGAGACTTTCTGCGGTTTTTGCCATGTCAATTGCGGCATCCGTTGAGATAGCGCCGCAATGAGCAATCATAGGAACCTTATCCCCTGCTGCTTCCTTAACGATGCGGAAAACTTCCTTGCGTTCTTCTGCAGTCATAACCATGCTTTCGCCTGTGCTGCCGCCTACATAGAAGCCGTTGATGCCCTTTTCAAGGTTAAATTCAACAAGCTTTTTGAGTGATGCTTCGTTAATTGTGTAGTCCTCTTTAAAAGGAGTTAGAAGTGCAGTGAAAATGCCTTTCATTTCTTTCATTTTTAACATCTCCGTTTAATTATTCATAAATGGGATAACGCTTGCAGATTTCTTCAACACCCTGCTTGATTTTCTCTGCACTGTTTTCAAAATCGGTGGCGCAAAGATAAATGAACTCTGCAATTTTATCCATATCTTCTTCGTTAAGACCTCTTGAAGTAACTGCAGCTGTGCCGAGTCTGATACCGCTTGTAACAAAGGGCTTCTCGGGGTCATTGGGAATTGCGTTCTTGTTTGCGGTGATATAAACCTCGTCAAGTCTGCGTTCAAGCTCCTTGCCCGTAATGCCGAGCGAACGGAGATCAACGAGCATAAGGTGATTATCCGTGCCGCCCGAAACAAGATTGATGCCTCTTGACATAAGTCCCTTTGCAAGTGCGGCGGCATTCTTTACGATGTTTTCCTGATAAACCCTGAATGAGGGGTCAAGCGCTTCGCCGAAACAGACAGCCTTTGCAGCGATAACGTGCATAAGAGGACCGCCCTGATTTCCGGGGAAGATAGCCTTATTGATTGCGGCCGCAAGCTCCTCTTTGCAGAGGATAAGTCCGCCTCTGGGACCTCTGAGGGTTTTATGAGTTGTTGTGGTAACAATATCTGCATAGGGTACGGGCGAAGGATGAAGTCCCGCCGCAACAAGACCGGCGATATGTGCCATATCAACCATGAAATATGCGCCGACTGCCTTTGCAATTTTGCCGATACGTTCAAAATCAATGATTCTGGGATATGCAGATGCACCTGCAACGATAAGCTTGGGCTTTACTTCGTTTGCAGTCTTTTCAAATTCGTCATAATCGATAAATCCGTCATCATTTACGCCGTAAGGAACAAACTTATAGAGCTTGCCGCTTGCGTTAACGGGTGAGCCGTGGGTAAGGTGTCCGCCGTGAGCAAGATTCATACCCATAACAGCATCACCGGGCTCAAGAATTGCCGCATATGCAGCCATATTTGCCTGAGCACCTGAGTGAGGCTGAACGTTTGCCGCCTCTGCTCCAAAAAGCTTCTTTGCACGCTCGATAGCGATTGTTTCAACAACGTCAACGCATTCGCAGCCGCCGTAATATCTCTTTCCGGGGTAACCCTCTGCATATTTATTGGTCAGCACGCTTCCCATTGCAGCCATAACCGCAGGAGAAACAATGTTTTCGGAAGCGATAAGCTCAAGATTTCTCTTCTGTCTTTTAAGCTCGGCTTCCATTGCCTTGCCGACCTCTTCATCATATTTGATAAGGGGAGTTATTGTGTCGATATAATCGGGAAACATATGATAAGCACCTCTTTTGTTGCTTTTGGTTTTACTTTGCTATGATAGCACAAAATAAGTAAATATGTCAAATTGCATTGTTAACAAAAAAGACTTGTAATATTTTAATAAATAGGTTATACTGTATGATAACACTTAAAAGGAGATGAACCAATGGACCCTATAAAGGTTGATTTTTCAAAGAAAGACGGAGGCGGAAAAAAGGACATAGTTATCCCTCCCGAAAAAGCCGCTCTTAAGATTATCCTCAGCATTCTCTGCATGGTTATTTTCGCTGCAGTTGCATTTTATGTAATGCTTCCCGCAATTAACTTCAAGTCCTATGATTTTTATATTTATATCGGACTTGTTGCTGCATCATATGTTGTATTCAACGGCATTTTCACAAATGTTATGAATAAGCCCGAGTATATTCCGTATGTTAAAAAGAGAGCGATTGCTCCCGGAATTATCATCGGACTTCTTATCGTAACAGTAGGCATCGGCTATCTCGTATCAAGCGAATTTTTCAGAGCCGAAAGCTACAGCAATATTATTGACGTAAGAACAGACTCGAATTTTTCCGAAGAAATCGAGGAGCAGGATGCCGAAAGCTTCAGCGCAATCCCCAAGCTTGACGAAGAAGCTGCCGCACAGCTTGCAACAAGAGCTCTCGGTGTTCTTGAAGAAAAGGGCTATGTTTCGCAGTTTACCGTTTATCCCGAATACACCCAGATAAACTACAACGAAACTCCCGTAAGAGTTGCACCTCTCCAGTATGCGAACATCATCAAGTGGTTCACAAACACCAAAAACGGCTTCCCCGGCTATGTCATTATCGATATGGCTAACGAATCAACTCAGTTTATTGAAACTGAAAGCAGTATCAGATATTCGCCCGCAGAGCATTTCAACAAGCTTCTCAAACGTCATCTTCGTTTTGAGTATCCCACATATATGTTTGCGGATGCAACCTTTGAAATCGATGACGAAGGAAATCCCTATTGGATTTGCGCACGTCTTGATAAAACAATCGGTCTTTTCGGCGGCACTGATGTTATCGGTGCGGTTGTTGTAAAGGCAGACAGCGCAACAGGCGAAAGCACTTATTACACCATTGACCAGATCAACAGCGAAGCAAGCCTTCAGTGGCTTGACAGAATTTACGATTCTGACCTTATCGTTGAGCAGTATAACTTCTACGGCAAGTATCAGGACGGCTTCTGGAACTCCATTCTCGGTCAGAAGGGCGTTATAACCACAACCGCAAATTATAACTATCTTGCCAAGGATGACGATGTATGGATGTATACCGGCGTTACTTCCGTAACCTCCGACCAGTCAATCACAGGCTTCGTTCTTGTTAACCAGAGAACAAAGGAAGCTATTTACTACAGAGTTACCGGCGGTACAGAGTATTCGGCACAGCAGGCTGCAGAAGGCCGTGTTAAGGACCTTGGCTACGATGCAACCTTCCCGCTTCTTCTCAACATCGGCGGCGAACCCACCTATTTCCTTTCACTTAAGGATGACAGCAACATCGTTCAGCAGTACGCTCTTATCAACGTTGCACAGTATAACAACAACAAGATGGGCGCAACGGGTACAGACCTCGGCAAGTGCCTTGCAAGCTATGTTTCCGCTCTTGAAGAAAGCGGCATCAAGGTTGATATTGACACCGACGCAGTTGTTGACCCCTCAACCAAGCCTTCCGATGAGCCCGTTAATGAAGCTCTTACCGCATCGGGCGCAATTACCGATATAAGAACGGCTGTTATGGGCGGCGAAAGCTATTATTATGTTAAGCTCGATTCAAACGCAGCTTACTTCTCAATCCCTGCATCAAAGAACGAAACCGTTATTATTCTTAACAAGGGCGACAGCGTAACCGTAACCTATACGGGCGAAGGCGCAATCATTGATGCGGATTCAATCAAACTCAACTGATTTTCAAGTAGGGCGGGGGCTTGCTCCCGCCATATTTGATTTATAAGGAGATTTCATGGAACTTTATGAAAACAAACAAGAACCCGAAAAAGCGGTTTTGATTGCCGTTGATACGGGTGAATACGACTGTGAAATGTCGCTCGACGAGCTTGAAGAGCTTGCAAAAACAGCAGGTGCCGAGGTGATCGGCAAGCTCTGGCAGAAGCGTGACAAGCCCGATTCCGCAACATTTCTGGGCAGCGGAAGGCTCGAAGAGCTTGCGGAATTCTGCGAAAACAACGAGATAGATCTTGTTATTGCGGACAGTGAGCTTTCTCCCTCACAGCTTCGCAATATTGAAAAAGAAACAAAGGTAAGGGTTATCGACAGAACAACCCTCATTCTCGATATCTTTGCCGAACGGGCAAGAAGCAACGAGGGCAAGCTGCAGGTTGAGCTTGCCCAGCTCCGTTATTCCCTGCCGAGGCTTACGGGTCAGGGTACAAAGCTTTCAAGGCTCGGCGGCGGTATCGGCACAAGAGGTCCGGGCGAAACAAAGCTTGAAAGCGACAAACGTCACATCAGGCGCAGAATAAAGTCGCTTGAAGACGAGTTTGAAGCACTTGAAAAAAGAAGAACTCTTGCAAGGGCAAGACGTGAAAAGGACGGCATCGAAACTGTTGTTATTGTCGGCTATACCAATGCCGGCAAATCCACTCTTATGAATGCTCTCACCGAGGCCGGCGTTTTGGCACAGGACAAGCTTTTTGCGACTCTCGACCCCACTTCAAGAGCCCTCACCCTTCCCGACGGCAGAAAGGTTATGCTTATTGATACGGTCGGATTTATCCGCCGTTTGCCGCATCACCTCGTCGAAGCCTTCAAGTCCACGCTTGAGGAGGCTGCTTGTGCAAAGGTTATTCTCAATGTATGCGACGCATCCGACCCTGAATGCTCCGAGCATATTAAAGTTACAAACGACCTTCTTGAAGAGCTCGGCTGCGCAGGCAAACCCGTTATTCCCGTTTTCAACAAGTGCGATAAGCCCGAGGCTAAAGAAAACATCCTTTTTGAGCCGAATTCCGTTATGATTTCAGCTCTCGAAGAAAAGGGGCTTGATAAGCTCCTTGATGCAATTGCAAAAGCACTTCCTCCCACAAGAGCAAAAGCAAAAATGCTCATTCCCTATGCCGACGGCTCCGCAGCCGCCGTGCTTCGTAAGGACAGCATCATCAATATTGAGGAATACCGTGCGGACGGACTCTATTTTGAGCTTGTTGCAGATGTTGCCATGATTGACCGATATCAGAAGTACTGTGTTGAATAGTTTGGGCGGTTATCGGTATATTTTTATACAAAAACTGTTAACTGTTTTTTTACAGTTGCACGCTTGACAAGCATATTTCTTTAATATATAATGTGAGTGAACAGGAGCTTATCCCGTTCACTCTACATAGAACAAAAATATATAAGGGGGACATTAATAATGGATATTACCGGATTTGCAGAACTTATGACAACAATCATTGAAGGCATCGCTAATCTCGATCTTAAGACAATCAATTTCGATTATCTCGGTGAGCTTCTTGATCTTGTTGCTCCCATCTGGAATCCCATCTGGGCAGCTGTAAGCGAGTTCCTTATGGACTTTTTCTATGCATAAGAAAAGCAAAAAGACTGTGCTTGGGCGACACTTCTTTGCGAAGTGTCGCCCTTAAAATACATACTTTTTATTTTGTAATATAACTCAAAACGGGTGTGCCGAATGACACACCCGTTAAATTTATGCTTTTACTTCTTCTTTTTTCTCGGATTCGGCCGAGTTAGAGTTTCTTTCGAGAGCTTCTGCCATCATCTGACGGATAACAGCCTTATCCGTTCCTTTTTCAACAAGCTCAAAGTATTTTTCAGCAGGAATTCCGCCTACGAAGCACTGCTTATACTTAACTTCAACGCCCTTGACTGCAATGATGATATTGATTGCAAGGAGAAGAACGAGTGCTGCAATATAAACAAAAATGCCAAAACCGATTTTTCCGCTGACAAAATCGGGGAATACAGTTGAAATGTTGGTTGCAAAGATATTGAAGAAAACGGGAGATGCAACCGCAAGAGCAATTGTGATGATATTGAGAGTAATATTTCTGGGGTTGCCCTTGGGTGAGCATGCAAGCATGAGCATAAGAAGGCTGATAACAATAAACACAACCGAAAGGAGCAGACATACAAGTGCGCCTGCGTAGCCGATAAAGCTTGTGCCTACGATACCTGAACCGATCATTGTAAGCAATGCATCAATATCAAGCGACATAACAAGATTTACAATTTCGATTAAGTTAACATTTGTTGTTGTCTGTTCAATGAACGGACCGCTGTATGTAACCGAGCAAAGAGGAAGAAGAAGAGTTGCTATCGGAAGAATTGAAAGAACAATTCTTATTACGGTAAGCTTTGAGCCTATAAACGAAGCTTTAAGCCTGTCTATTCTCTTCTGAAGTCTTGCATGCTCTGCTTCTGCAACATCTGCTTCGTCAAGGAGCCTTTCTTCCATTCCGTAATATACAAGGTTAACACCGCAACCGGGACAGTTGGGCTTCCAATCAAATAAAGTGAGTTTTCTGCCGCACTTGGGACACTTTGCCATAATCTTTCCTCCAAACAGAGATAATATTTCAGAGTATAGTATATTTTAACACAATATAAATATTAAATCAATTGTAAACTATAACTAAAAAGCCGAAGCTTTTTTCAGGCATAATGACTATGTCAGCCCGCCGTCTGCAGTTATCACCTGAGCTGTAACATAATCCGAAGCTTTGCTTGCAAGAAACGAAACTACCCCTGCTATTTCCTCGGGCGTTCCGAACCTTCCCATCGGAATCTCTCCGGCAAACGCTTTTTTATCCTCATCAGAGAGATTTGAATTCATTTTTGTATCAATTGCACCCGGTGCAACGCAGTTCACCTGAATATTACTGGGGGCAAGCTCTCTTGCAAGAGCCTTTGTGAGCCCGATTACAGCCGCCTTTGTTGCGGAATAAACAGTTTCGCATGATGCGCCGTAAATTCCCCACATTGAGGAAATATTGATTATCTTCCCGCTTTTTTGACTGACCATATAAGGCACGGCACATTGGCAGCAGTTGAAAACACCCTTGAAGTTAACATCCGTTATTCTGTCAAACTCCTGCTCGGTTATGTCGGTAAAGAGCTTTTGCTGCGCCATTCCTGCATTATTGACAAGCACAGAAACGCCGCCGAAAAGCTCGGTGGCGTCTGCAAATATTTCTTTAATTGAAATCATATCGGATACATCAGCTTTATATATACGGTATTCCGCATGGATGGCATCAAGCTTTTTTTCAAGCTCCTTTATGCCCTTTTCATCGGAATAATAGCAGGCTGCTATACTGAAGCCGTCATCTGCAAGACGAAGCGCAATTTCGCTGCCTATTCCGCCCGAAGCACCCGTTATCAAGGCACACTTTCTCATGACTGTTTTGTTGTAACTCCCGTAATAGCGGAGAGATCCTGACCCATAAACTTTGTCATATCGATATATCCCGAAGGAACCTTAAGCTTTGAGGAATCGGTCTTATTTGAAACCTCGTTGAATTCCATAATGGTTGTTACGCCGTTGGGATCGGTAGACTCTACTCGCTTTATCTCACTATCTGTATAGTAATATTTAATGGTTGAGCCTTCGCTCTCGTAAACATCGCATATAAACTTTTGACCGTTATATTCAACCTCACCGCTGGAAACATAAGTTGCATTTGAATCGGATTCAATCATTTCGGTGTCAATGTCCAAGAGCTCTCCGATATCATCGGCAGGCATTGTCATATACGCTCTCATGCCGGGAATGATAAAATAGCATGTTTCGTCACGGAGAAGGAACGCTGCTTTCATTGAACCTGTGCCGTTAACAGGCATAGCGGTTTCAAGATACATTTTGTCTCCGTCACGGATAACATAAAAGGGAATTGTAATCTCTTCGCCGTTCGATTCGGTCTTAATAACCATATCCATTGTATACTTTCCGCTCGCAATGATATCCGTATATCTCTTTTCGATCTCTTCATGCTTGGGATTGCCGTCGTTATCAACCTCAACCTCTATTTTCTGGAAGCTATCCTCGGGAATAGCATCAGGAATTTCCATTTCGGGCTGGGTAAGACTTTCATCAACAAGATTATCAAATGCATCCGGATCATTATACATATTAAGGAATGATTCCTCTTCGGGAGTAAGCTCCTGATCATCGTAAACAGCCGTTGTCTTACGAACCTTTGTTGATTCAACAACAACATCCTTATTGTCAACAACCACTCTGTTGCCTTCACTGTCCTCATAATAGAAAACCTGGTCGCCGTTTTCATCGTATTCGGACTTGACATTATGTGTAACGCCTTCATCGTCAACAACATAAACCTGGCTTTCGATAACAAACTCATTATCCTGCGGAAGCTTCTTGCATGAGGCGAAGCTCATAAGCACCGCAAAAACCAGTCCTATTGCAATTATATTTCTTTTCATATGTTCTCCTCCGCTTGCGGAAATCCGAAAAAATCCGCAACATATCCTGTTTTGTGAAGCATGGCTTCTTATATAGAATAACTTATTTTACTTATTAAATCAAGTACGGATTTGTAATATTTATTAACAAAATTGTAAAGCTTTTATTGATAAACTGTTACTTTAACGAAATTTTAACATCAAAACAAAGTTTTTAATAAAAAGCTCTTGCAAAATCCGTTTTTTTATCTTATAATACTTGGCAAGTCCATTGTATGCTACTGTGGCTCAGTTGGTAGAGCAGCGCATTCGTAATGCGCAGGTCGTCGGTTCGAGTCCGAC
>CAZJOH010000097.1:2581-8649 GCA_964547575.1 uncultured Clostridium sp. | reverse complement strand
CACAAAATTCAAACAGTCAAGTTCTGTTGTGATGGCTGAAAGCACCCATTCATCAGAGAAATTTCTATCGTAGAAAAAGCCGCTATAATAAAAATAATGAGAATAAACAGTATTGAGAAGTAAGAATTGTTCTTCAAGAGTGTTCATTATTATCTCATCAGCATTGGGATAGTTTTCAGGATAATAAAAACAGAACATTTCCTGTCCGTCTCTCATTCTCGGCATATCTTTTATGATTTTTTCACAGTCCTCAAAGGTTATGCCGCTTCCTTCTTTCTCTGAAAGTCCTTTGTAGAGTTCGGCAATATGTCTTTTTGCTGAAATACGTATTTTATCATTGCTGCAGTTTTGCTTAATGTTTTCATATATTGCAATTATTTTTGCAACATTTTCGGGTGAGTTTTCTTTGAAATGAACAAGGCAAGTCATATACCTCAAAAGAATACGAAAATCATTAGGGAATTTTTCTTTAAGCCTGTTTATTATTTCCTGTTTTAATTTTTCGTCTGTAAGATTATCATAAGCTTCAAGTTCTTTAATGATTTCAGCTTCATCCTCAGCTCTGTTTACACCGAGCAACTCATCAACACTTACCTTAAAGAATCCTGCAATTTCAGGAAGCAATGAAATGTCGGGATAACTTTCTCCACGTTCCCAGTTACTGACACTCTGAAAAGTAACTCCCAAAAATTCTGCAAGTGTTTCTTGAGTAAGTTCTTTTTTACGCCTTAATCTTTTAATGTTTTCACTTAAATAAATAGTCATTGTTCTCGTCACCTTTGATTAGATTCATTGACCGGTCTGTTCATATAATATCGCATATAATTACAAAAGTAAATAAAGTGTTTTTTGAGTGATATTCAAGGGATGATTGAATTATTCAATTAAAATTCTTGGAGCAGTGTAAATTACACGGTTGACAATTAAAATTATGTATGTTAGTATATTGAAAATATTTTAGGGGGAAATCAGGATGTTCTTTATCTCTATTCGACGCAGACGAAGATAGCTTGTATCTTGTTTTAGGTACAGGCTCAATCTGCTATGTGCCTAATGGAGTGATAGAGAAAAGTTTACCTTTTATATTACTGTTAACGGCATATAGCTGTTAACAGTATTTTTAATTTTTGGAGGTTAAATAAAATGAGCAATAAT
The DNA here is from genome assembly GCA_964547575.1 of uncultured Clostridium sp. Lineage (GTDB taxonomy): Bacteria > Bacillota > Clostridia > Oscillospirales > Acutalibacteraceae > CAG-177. Next base: position 7,494 of record CAZJOH010000097.1, on the reverse strand, counting down.
AAATTTTTGTCATTAAATAAAGCTGTTTTTGAACAAATAAAATTACCCGATGATGCAGTGGTTGCAGATTTAGGTTGCCGTGATGCGGGTTTTCTTGTAGGATTACAACAAGCATTTCCTGATAAAATATATCAAGCTATAGGTGTTGACATTACAGATAAATGGTTTAAAGATGTGAAACACAAAAAACCGATTAAACTCAAAATAATGGATTGCTCAAAAGAACTTGAGTTTGAGGACGATACATTTGATTTTATCTTCTCTGCGGATATGTTTGAATGCGTTCCTGATAAGGATTTATTAGTCAGGGAGATTCATAGGATTTTAAAGCCGGGTGGGGTTGTAATATGTGTAAACTGTGATTGGGAGAGTATCGTCTATAACGGGGAAAATAAGGAGTTGATTTCAAAAGTCATTCGTGCTTATGCGATAACAAAGCAGCCTTGGATGAATGACCTTGACAGTTGGATCGGCAGAAGAATGTATGGCTTTTTTAACAAAAGCAAATTGTTTGAGAGTTATGTAAGCGTTCAGAATATTGTTGAAACTGAGTATAAGGAAGGAACTTTTGGCTATGATTTGAGTTTAGACATCTCATGGCTTTTTAAAGAAAACACGGGAGCTCTGAGCAAAGAGGAATATGATGAGTTTATTAATAATCTGAAATCATCACAAGCGGACGGAAGCTATATTTTCTGCAAGCCTTACTATATTTATAAGGGTGTTAAAATCTGACTTGTTGTATTATCCTGATTTTAATCTGTAGGCTTGTATTTTGTGGCGGAAAACAGTATAATTGATATAAAGCTAAAGCCGATAAAAATCTTTACCTGATTTAATGTTACACAAAAATCAATGGTTTTAAAGGAGAAAATGAAATGATTATAATAAACAGAATCATTGCTTGCTTTGTATCAATCATTTGTATGGCTTCATCTGTTTGGGGTATTGCTGATGCGGAGAAGATAACGGCAAGACAATATACAATTGAAGGCGATGGTTCTTGTGAAATCGGAGGTGGCAGAGTGGGGGTTCATGATCCGTCAATCATTGAATGTAACGGAAGTTATTATATATTCGGTTCTCATGGTGCTGCTGCGAAAAGTGATGACCTGATAAGTTGGTTAAATGTTGCCTGCGGAATTAATGATTCGAACAGAATGCTTGTTCCTGAAGGCAAAACTCTCCGTGAGGCTTTGGCGGAGCCTCTGAGTTGGACAGATGCTTTTCAGTATGTAAACGGTTATAGTGAAGCTGATTGGCAAACCAATATTTGGGCAGCAGATGTTTTATATAACGAAGCCATGGGCAAATTTTGCTATTATGCATCGTGCTCTGTCTGGGGTACGACGGGTTCAGTTATCTGGTTTGCCGTAAGTGATAATATAGAAGGACCTTATGAATTCAAGAATACTTTGGTTTATTCCGGCTTTAATAATCTTTCCGGCGAAAATTCTTTTGTTCGTTTGAATGCTTTGCATTACTCTTTTACAAATATTTCGGATTTGTTTAAACAGGGTGTTTACAGTGCAAAAGAACTGAAAGAAGCCCCTTGGTTTAATGAGTACGGTGAATATGATGGCGTAAATTATCCAAACTGTATTGATCCGGGTCTTTTTTATGATAAAGATGGCGGACTCTGGATGGTTTACGGCTCATATTTCGGCGGTACATATATTATGCCGTTGGTTGAAGAAACAGGTCTTCCCGATTATGATTACATGAAGTCACACGATGATTATGATATATATTTCGGAAAGAAAATCATAAAAGCAACTTCAGCAAATGATTTATCCGGTGAGGGTGCATTTATTACATACGACAATGAAAGCGGATATTATTATCTTAATGTTTCTTATTACGGTCTCGGCTCTCTCGGCGGCTACAATATCAGAGAATACAGAAGTGAAAATCCCGACGGACCTTTCCTTGACGCCTCGGGCAACAACGCACTTGACGATATTAACACGGGAATAAAACTTTTTGGTAATTATAAATTTAATTGCCTTGATACAGCTTATCTTTCCGGCGGTCATTCTTCTGCTGTTGTTACCGATGACGGCAAGATGTTTATTGCGTATCACACAAGATTTAATAACGGGTATGAAGGTTATGAAACAAGAATTCATCAAATGGCAAGAACACAAAACGGTTGGACCGTTGTGCTTCCTTTTGAATATTCGGGTGAAATGATTAATGAAAACGGATATTCAGTTGAAGAAATCTGCGGTGAATATGAGTTTATAGCCCACGGTACAATCGGAAATAATTGCTCCGATTGGGCAGATGTTGAAAACATTATTTCTCCCACCCAGACTGTCACTCTTAACCCTGACGGAACAATAACGGGACTTAAGATGTTTGAAAGTAAAAAAGGAGACACTGCTGTTTCTTCTCACGATGTAAACGGTTTATGGAAAGCGGTGAACGGTACAGCTTATGCAAATTTTATAATCGACGGTGTAACTTATGAAGGAGTTTTCTGCATTCAAAAGGATGAAAGTGAAGAAAAAACAGAAAAACTTGTTTTTAGCGCAGTGGGCACCAATAATGAATGCATCTGGGGCGCAAAGAAATAAATGTTAATTTAATTCGGTTTTATTATATTTGATTATGTTGTTTGCTTTTCAGTCTTGCAAATCTATTCGACATGAAGAATAATAAGAGGACAGTCGGCATTGATTATTTAATAAAACTAAAAAGTATAATTTAATAAAACTAAAAAGTATAATATAATGTTGACAAAAATCATTTAAACTGATATAATACTTGACCATATAAAGAAAACGGAAAAGGGGATTAATAAATGGAAAATGTTATTAACGCCGTTATGACGGATTTTTCCGAAAACGGATATCTGCTTGTCAGAATGATTCTTGCAGGTTTCTGCGGCGTCTTGATCGGATTTGAAAGAAGCAGACGTCAGAAGGATGCCGGCATCAGAACTCACATGATTGTTGCTCTTGGTGCAGCTCTTGCAATGATTGTTTCAAAATACGGTTTTTTCGATTTACTCCAGTATGAGGGCCTCCGTGCCGATGCATCGAGAATTGCTTCAAATGTTATAACAGGTGTCGGCTTCCTTGGTGCAGGTGTTATCTTTGTCAGAGATGTTTCTATCAAAGGCCTTACAACTGCAGCGGGCATCTGGACCACGGCAAGCGTAGGTCTTGCAGTCGGTGCGGGAATGTATACTGTTGCAATCGGAGCAACACTTCTTATGGTACTCTTTCAGCTTGTATTCCACAAATTCTTTAGCCGTCTTGAAAATACCGTTAACGAGTTTACTGTTATAATCTCAGACAGCTTGAACGCTGTAAAGGATTTCAGGGCAATGCTTGAAAAGAACAAGATTCTTGTTGAAAAATGTAAGATGTCAAGAAATCCCGATTCAACCATTACTCTTGATATTACAATTAAAAAGGCAAGAACAACATCCATGGACGAAATTCTTCTTATTGCCGAACAAAATGAACACATAATTTCTGTTGAAATATAATAAAAAAAAGCTCTGCATTTTTTGATTGCAGAGCTTTTTTATTTTATTTTTGCTTTTTTGATTTCTGTTTTTTGGAAGCTGTTTTGACAGGTTTTGAGCTTCTCTCCATAAGAACAAGAATGAGGCACCAGAAAGCAGAAAGAAGAACAAAGAGAATACAAACGAGAACAGCGTTATCCATTGCGAAATTAAGAATTCCGCCGAGAGCGGGGATATATGAGTTTATTACACCGTAGCAGGATGACGATTGAACTGTTGAAGTGTATCCGGCAGCGGACACGGGGGTAACGGTGATTGCAGCATTATCTTCGGAGAAAACACTAACTGAAGTAATAGTCTGAATATCGCAGCCTGAAATTCCTGAAGCGGGAATGGCTATAAGGTCGCCGGGCGCATATTCGTTAACATCGCACTTTTTGGAAATGATAAGGTCGCCCTCTGAAACTCCGAGAGAAAGAACATCCTGACTCATTGTGTTGAAGCAGATTCCGCCGATATCAGTGCCGCTGTTATCAAGGAAAATTGTTACAAAGCATCCGAGAATAAAAGTTACAACGGTAGCGCAAAGCATAACAATTGAAATTATCTTACCGGCAAGAATACCGCCGTTCTTTTTCGATTTTTCGTTTTCATTTTCAAGCTTAGCTTCGCCGTAATCATCATCGGAAAAGTCAAGAACTTCATCCTCCTGCGGCTGTTCAATCGCACCGACAGGAGCATAGGGTGAGGGGTTCTGACCGATGGGAACAAGAGGTCTTGCTTTTTTCTTTTCGGGTTCAGGCTGGGGAGTATAGATGGGATTTTCCTGGGCAGGAACTGCTGCTGGTTTGCTGAAATACTGAATGCCGATTGTTTCATCGGAGTTATCAACAGCCTCCGTTTTGCTTATTTCAGGGATAAGACTTTTGGCTTCTTTGTTTGCAGACGTACTCGGACCTCTTGTTGCGGAAACGAACTCAAGGTCAAGCTCGTCAATACTTTTAAGCTTGAACTGTTCCATAGATATACTGCCTTTCGATTATTTAATAAGACTGCGAAGTGATGTGCTCTCATTTGCGAGACTTTCGGCAAGCTTTGCTATTTTCTCAAGGCTTTCGCCGATTGCCGCATTGTCGTTTGAAGCAGCAGGAGCAGCTCCGTTTGCTTTTAAAGCCTTGTTTTCGTCCGAAAGTGAACGGCAGATTTTCTTAAGCTTTTCATTATTGGCTTCAGTTGCCTTTGCATATTCAAAAACCTTTTTATATTCAGCTTTAAGAACGGTTATGTACTGCTCAACCTGCTCGCAGTTGTAGCCGTTTTGTGTTTTTTGAAATAAATCTTTATTTTCCATTTTTCTATCCTCCATAAAAATCAAAAAATTTACTTCATAAATATATCATATATCAACAAAAATTACAATAATATTTTGCAAATT
>CAZJOH010000097.1:0-2571 GCA_964547575.1 uncultured Clostridium sp. | reverse complement strand
TTTTGTGTTTTTTGAAATAAATCTTTATTTTCCATAATTATTCTATCCTCCGAAATATTTAATTTTCCTATTAAATATATCACATATAAACAAAAATTACAATAATAATTTGCAATTTTTTGACTTAAATTATCAGTGTTAACAATTTATGAAAATTTTGGAAAAGGGTTCATATAATGTCTTTACTGCGATATAAGGACGGCTCAGAAAATTTTGCTGCAAGCCTGTTAAATTATTTCTGAAATATTTATAAGAAACGTTTTTTTGCTCGGTTTTTGGTCATATTAAATAAATTGTATACATAATTACAACAATATTTTTATTCTTTGTTCTTGATTTTAATACATAAAAATGATAGAATACATTGAATTATAATAATAACTGATAGGATGTGATTTTTAATGGCAATTTCTGATCTCGGAATACTTCTCGGAGATGTTTCTCTGCTTGAAATTGAGCATTTTACCAAAGATCCCATGAAAGCGCAGGAAAAGACCCTTAAAAAGATTATCGGCAGAAATAAGAACTGTGAACTCGGCAAAAAGTATAATTTCAAGGATATAAAGTCTATTGAGGATTATCAGAAAATGGTTCCTCTGTCAACATATGATGATTACGCACCTTATGTTGACAGAATGGTTCAGAACAAAGAGAACAACATTATGTTCTCCGGCCCCAATATCCGTTACTGTTCTTCATCAGGCAGCGTAGGTAAGCCTAAAATTCTTCCCAAGAGCATTAAGGACCTCTGGAATATGCAGTGTATCGGATTTTCCTGTACTGTTGCTACTTCTGCACATTATCTGAAAAAATATAAGAATATAAAGATGCCCGCACAGATGGGTCCCCTTGTTCTTATTCTTACAGGTCATCCTCTTGAGGACGGCAAGATGTGCAACGGTGCTGCGCAGATTCCTCTTACATATCTCAAAGCTATAACGCCTTTCTTCTGCACTTCACCCAATTCTCTGCTTTATCCTGAGCATGAGGAGCTTATTGATACTTCTTATCTTCAGCTTCGTTTTGCTCTTGAAAACAGAAAAGTGAGCTATATCGGATCGCTTGTTATAACTCTTGTAACAACAATGTTCGACTACCTTAAGGAAAACTGGGAAATGCTCTGCGATGATATTGAAAAGGGTATTATTAATCCCAATATCAAAATTACTCCCGAATTGAAAGAGGAGTATGCAAAAAAATTCAAACCCAATCCCCAGAGAGCTGCAGAGCTTCGTAAGGAATTTGAAAAAGGCTTTGAAGACCCCATTGCTCCCAGAATCTGGCCCAAGCTTACATGGGCATACGGTATGGTTGGTTCAAACCTTAAGGTTTATGTTGAAAAGCTCCGCAAGTATATCGGTGACGATGTTCCCATCCACGGAATGGGATTTGCTGCTGCAGAAGGTTTCTTTGCAATGGCAACAAAGCTTGATTCGCATGACGGCGTTCTTCTGCCTCACTGCCTTTTCTTTGAGTTTCTTCCCGTTGATGATGATGCAGATGATCCCGATGAAGATGTTAAGCCCGTGCTTATAAATCAGCTTGAAGTTGGCAAGAAGTATGAAATTGTTGTTTCTAATTTCTCCGGTCTTTACAGATATCGCATGGAAGATGTTGTTAAGGTTACGGGTATGCATAACAACACTCCCATGATCGAGTTCCTTTACAGACGTAATCTCGGCATGAATCTTGCAAACGAAAAAACAACTACCGAAATGGTTGACCTTGCCGCAAAGCAGACCGCCGAGGCGATGGACAATGAATTTGTCGGCCACAGCCTTTATGCTGACTACTCAACCAACCCTCCCCGTTATTGCATGCTTGCAGAGGCTGTAAAGCCTGTTTCTGAAGAGGATAGACAGAAGTATATTGATATTCTTGATGAAAAATTCAAGGAATTCAATGAAAAATATTTTAAATACCGTCGTTGGGGCATGATTAACAGACCTGAGGTTCTTTTCCTTAAAGAAAAAACCTACTGGGATTACAGAGAATATCTCCGTTCACAGGGCAGGGTTCTCAATCAGATCAAACCCGTAACGATTATCAATTCCGAAGAAAGATGTGAGTTCTTTTTCTCGCATGTTGCAACAGAAACTGAGCTTCCTTATAAGCCTGAATCAGTAAAATAATTCGAGGTGAATTATGAAAAAAATTATATCGATTTTTCTTTCTGCAGTGTTGCTTGTCACAGGCGTTATATGTGTTGCACCTATAACTTTTGCAAGTGAAGACGGAACGTCAATTCCCGTTGTTCATGTTGTAGGATCGGGCACTCCTATTCTTCGAATAAATGAGGCAGGTGAGGAGGAAACTCTTTTTCCTCTTCAGGTTCCCGAAGGATATATCGAAGAAAAGGCTGAAATATTTCTTCCTGTTTTTGCGGAAGCTTTCTTTACTCAGCAGTGGGATGAATTCAGCGAAGTTCTTTGCGACATTCTTGTACCTATTTTCAGCCAGATGGCTCTTGATAAAAACGGCAATGCTGTTGATGGCAGTTATGCGGACTGGGACTGGTCGAAGGAAGAACTTGCAACACATAAGGACGGAACTTACAGTGTGACAGAGTTT
>CAZJOH010000096.1:0-8650 GCA_964547575.1 uncultured Clostridium sp. | reverse complement strand
GCATAAAGTTTGTTCAGCGTGAAATACGCAGAGGAAATAAATATGACATAATAATAATGGACCCGCCCTCATACGGCAGAGGCCCCGGCGGCGAGGTCTGGAAGCTTGAAAACGAGGTTTACGGCTTCGTAGAGCTTTGCTCACAGCTTCTTTATGAGGATTCTCTGATGGTTTTGATTAATTCCTACACAACGGGTCTTTCGCCCAGCGTTATGGAATATATTCTCGGTGAAACCGTTCAAAAGCAGTTCGGCGGCACAACCGAGAGCGATGAAATCGGTATTCCCGTTTCGTCAAAGCCGGGCAGAGTTCTTCCCTGCGGCGCAAGCGCGATATGGCTCGGAAAGGGCGTTAAATAATTATTTGTAGGGGTCGGCGTCCCGACGACCCGTCGCGCCGTCAGGTGCGTTAAAGCAGTGAAAGGGGAGTTAAGAGATGAAAAGTATTAAACCCGGCAGAGGTCCGTCATTTATGGGCGGAATAATCGGTATAGCGGTTGCTCTTTTCGGTGTGTTTTGGATTATTATGGCGGCAACTATGGGCGCTTGGTTTATGATACCTTTTGGTTTGATTTTCATTGCCGTAGCTGTCATTAATACAATTTATAATTTCAAAAATGCAACGGGCAAAAACCGTTATTCCGAATATGACATTACAGACGTGGACGAAGAACCCGACCCGTGGAATGAAAAATTCGGAAACAACTTTGAAGAACAAAAATCACAGCCTCAGACGGCAGCAAAATACTGCCCGTATTGCGGAGAGAAAGCTGAAAAGGATTATAAATTCTGTTCATCCTGCGGCAGAGAATTGCCGTGATAATATTGTGGGGGGATAAATATGATTTTTATGGCACTTGCATTTGCAATTTTCGGCATTTTGTTTGGCTTGTTCGGACTAATGACGGAACAACTGCTTGTAACCGGTTTTGGAATAATTTTCGTTCTCGGTTCGGTGTTTCTTGTTTATCAGATTGCAAAAGAAAAAAGACTCCGCAAGCTTTATGAAGAAAACCCCGAAGAATATGAAGCAATGATTGAGGAAGAAGAGAAAGAATGGGAAGAAAAAAATCCCGAAGCTGTTGAATATGAGAAGGAAATGGAAGAAATCCGTGATTTTGATAACGACAGCGGAAAGGGATATTGTCCGCATTGCGGAAACTACGGCGTGAATGCCGATAAAATCTGCGAATCATGCGGTGAAAAAGTTTTAGATTAATTTTTTAGGATTTTTACTATGAGCGAAAAAATTATTGAATTTGAAAATGTAACTTATATTTACGAAACCGAGGATGAGGATGCTCCCGTTGCGGGATTTCCTGCTCTCACGGACGTAAATCTTACAATAAACAAAGGGGAATTCGTTGCTGTGCTCGGTCACAACGGCTCGGGTAAAAGCACCCTTGCAAAGCTCTGCAACGCCATTCTCGAACCCACAAAGGGCAAGGTGACAGTCAAAGGAATCGTTCCCGATACCGAGGAAAAGGCGGACGAGGTGCGCCGAATAGTCGGCATGGTTTTCCAGAATCCCGATAATCAGATTGTTGCAACGATTGTTGAGGATGACGTTGCGTTCGGTCCCGAAAATCTCGGCATTGAACCGTCGGAAATCCGTAAAAGGGTTGACGATGCTCTTAAATGCGTGAATATGTATGAATTCCGCCACAGAGAGCCGCATAAGCTTTCGGGCGGTCAGAAGCAGAGAGTTGCAATTGCAGGTGTTATTGCTATGCAGACAGAGTGCATCGTTCTTGATGAACCCACTGCCATGCTTGACCCCAAGGGCAGGGAAGAGGTTATGAATACCGTAAAACGTCTTAATAAAGAGATGGGTATAACCGTTGTTACGGTCACTCATTTTATGGATGAAGCAGTGCAGGCGGACAGAGTTGTTGTTATGGACGGCGGCAGAGTTGTTATGCAGGGAAAGCCCAAAGAGGTTTTCTCAAATGTTGAGAAGCTTCGCTCTTACGGCCTTGATGTTCCGCAGTCAACCGAGCTTTGCCATGTTCTCGGAATAAAAGAGGGCATTCTTGATGTTGACGAATGTGTTGACGAAATCGTCCGTGCAATGGGAGGTGCCTTATGAGTTTTGCAATTGAAACCGTGGGTCTTACCCATTATTATTCAAAGGGCACCGTTTCGCAGGTTGCCGCAATAAACGATGTTAATCTGCAGATTAACAAGGGTGAGCTTGTAGGCATTATCGGTCACACAGGCTCGGGGAAAAGCACACTTATTTCCCATTTTAACGGACTTTTGAAGCCCGACAGCGGCAAGGTGCTTGTTGACGGTATTGATATCTGGAAGGATAAGGAAACGCTCAAAAATTCCCGTTTTAAGGTAGGTCTTTGCTTCCAGTATCCCGAATATCAGCTTTTTGAGGAAACAGTATATAAAGATATCGCCTTCGGACCGAAAAACATGAAGCTTTCCGAGGCTGAAATCAAGGAAAGAGTGCTCCGTGCCGCAGCATACACAGGAGTAAAGGCAGAGCATCTCAACAAATCGCCCTTCGACCTTTCAGGCGGAGAAAAAAGAAGAGTTGCCATTGCCGGCGTTATGTCAATGGAACCCGAGGTCCTCATTTTTGACGAACCTGCGGCGGGTCTTGACCCGAGAGGCAGGGCAGACCTGATAAATCTTATTAAAAATTACAGAAAACAGACGGGCAGCACCGTTATCATAGTTTCCCACAGCATGGAGGATATCGCTGAAATGGCGGACAGAGTTATTGTTATGAACAAATCCTCCGTTGCCATGCAGGGAAGCGTTGACGAGGTTTATTCAAGAGGGGATGAGCTTCGTGCAATGGGTCTTAATGTTCCCGAAATAACCGAAATCTTTGCAAAGCTGCGTTCAAAGGGAATTGATGTTCCTTCAAATGTTTATACGGTTGAGCAGGGTGCAGAGATACTCCGCAATCTCATGGAGAGGAGGAGTGCGAAATGATAAGAGATATAACCATCGGTCAGTATTATCCCGGAAAATCCGTGCTCCATAATCTCGACCCGAGAATAAAGCTTATCGCAACCTTCTGGCTTATCGTTGTTATCTTCCTTTGCAAAAGCTTCTTTTCACTCGGCTTAATCGCATTAACCGCCGTTGCAACAGCGGCACTTTCAAGAGTGCCTGCAAAGATGATTTTAAAGAGTCTCAAGCCGATTGTGATTATTCTTATTTTCACGGCTGTGCTCAATATTTTCTATACGCAGGGCGGAGAAACCTATTTTGAATGGTGGAAAATATCAATAACCGAAAAGGGAGTCAACACAGCGATTTTTACAATGGTAAGAATAGTAAGCCTTGTTGTTATCAGTTCTCTTTTGACTTATACAACAACCCCGACCATGCTCACCGATGCGCTTGAAAGAATTCTTTCTCCGCTTAAGGTTTTCAAAATCAAGGTTCATACCCTTGCGATGATGATGACTCTTGCACTTCGCTTTATTCCGACCCTTATTGAGGAAATCGACAGAATAATGAACGCACAGAAGGCAAGAGGCGCAGACCTTGAAACAGGCAGCCTTGTTCAAAGAGCAAAGGCACTTGTTCCCATATTCATTCCGCTCATGGTATCTTCATTCAGGAGAGCATATGAGCTTGCGTTTGCGATGACATGCCGCTGCTATACGGGCGGTGAGGGCAGAACACGCATGAAGCAGATGAAAATTGCTGCGAGAGATATCGTTGCAATTGCTGTCTGCATTGCCGTAACGGCAGGAGTTATAGTTCTCAATATATTTTTTGATGCGGTGATCTGATGAAGCGAAATCTACTTCTGACAATTTCATTTGACGGCACGGCTTATCACGGCTGGCAGGTTCAGGAAAATGCCGTAACCGTTCAGCAGACCTTGCAGGATGCCCTTGAGCATATCTGTTCAAGGCGTGACAATGTTGTCGGCTGTTCAAGAACGGATTCGGGTGTTCATGCAAATATGTATTGCTGTAATATCCGAACCGAAAGCGAAATAGAGTGCCAAAAGCTTGTCGGCGCACTCAATGCGGTTTTACCCAGAGATATAGCCGCCCTTGATTGCCGTGAGGTCGATTATGATTTCCACGCAAGGTATGACTGTAAGTCAAAGGAATACATCTATAAAATATGGAATTCACCGAATAAAAATCCGTTTCTTTATAATCACTCGCTTCATTATAAGTATCCGCTTGACGAAAAATTTTTATCCGAGCAGGCAAAGGAGTATATCGGAACTCATAAATTCGATTCCTTCTGCGCTGCAGGCAGCAGTGTGAGCGATACCGAAAGAACCGTTATGAACGCCGCCGTTGAGCGTGAGGGCGATATGGTTATTTTCAAAGTGGAAGCGAACGGATTCTTATATAATATGGTTCGTATAATGACGGGTACTCTTATTGATATTTCAAGAGGGAAAATACCTGCAGGTTCAATAGAAAGCATAATTAAGGCGGAGAACCGCTCTGCCGCAGGTCATACCGCACCTGCCCACGGTCTTTTCCTTAATAAAATTCATTATTAATTCGGGAGGGGGATATATGGCAGAGAAAAAGATAATCAATTTAAATAAAAAAAGAAATGCGATTACCGCAAAAAAGATATTCAGATGGCTTCGCATACCCTTGGTTGTGCTTGTTGTTGCAGCTGCGTTATTCCTGAGTGCAAGGCTCATGGGAAACGTTGCCGTTTCTAACATAACGGACAGCATCAGACAGGTTAAAACAGTTTTTGAAAAGAGCGAGGGTTATCCTTATTCATTTGAAACTCTGAATTACAGAAATGTCGTCCCTGTAGGCGGCGGACCTCTTGTGATTTATGATGATTCAACCCTTGTTCTGAATGCCGCCGCCGATGAAATTTTCAGCATGCAGCTCGGATATGCCGATTCAAAGGCAGTTACCCGTAACGGACGTGCGCTGGTTTACAGTCCGTCATCCAATGAGGTGATTCTTCAAAGCAAAACCGAAAAGCTCGGCAGCGTAACGGAGAAAAATCCCGTAACTGCAGTTGCGCTTGCGGATAACGGCGGTTTTGCAACCTCACATGCCGCAGATGAAAATCAAAGTGTGCTGAGCGTATATAACAACAGATTCAAAAAGATTTTTCAATGGAACTGTTCGCAGGAATTTATAACGGATATTTCACTTTCGGGCAACGGAAAAAAAGTTGCCGTTGCCGCAACGGGAGTTGAAAATGCCGAAATATATACACGTATTCTTATTTTTGACGTTAATTCATCAGAACCTGAAGCGGATATAAGATATAACGGTACGATGTTCTTAAGAGTTGTTTATACCTCTTCGAATAAAATTATTGCCGTTGGCGATAACAAAACCGTTATTCACAATAAAAAAGGCGAGGTGATCGATGAGCTTGTTTATTCCGAGGACAGCCTTATTGCAGTCTGCGCCGATGACAACGGAAATACCACGGTTTGTTATGAGGAATTCGGCGGCTCGAAAACGGGTATTGCAAGGTATTCGTCCGGCGGAAAAAAGACTTGTTCAATCGTCATTGACGGATTGCCGGATTGTGTTGCCGCTCATGCGGGCAGAATAGCGGTTGCATCGGGAAATAATATTACCGTTTATTCATCAAACGGAACGGAATCCAAGACTATTGAAACCGAAAATCCCGTTGCACGCATATTCATCTGCTCGGGAACGGTTTATACCGTCGAGGGCGGTTCGATACATAAATATTAAAAGGAGGAATAACCATGGAAATACTTCCCCTTGTTGTTGACGGAATACTGCTTCTGATTTTCGCTTCGCTCATTCTTGACGGCAGAAGAAAGGGCTTTTTCAAAACAGTTCTTTCGCTTGTCGCAACAGCAATATCAATTCTGATTGCCTATGAATATTCCGAACCTATTGCCGAGTGGGCAAACGAAGCGTTTGTTCAGAAAGCGGCAATCAATACGTTTGCAAATGTTATATCGTCTCATCTGAACAGCGGTACGCAGGCGGTAATTGATGCAATTCCCGATTACATAGTCAAAGCAGCCGAGGCAGGAGGAGTAACCGTTTCAGCCATTGTTTCGGATATCGGTTCTTCTGTTGATGCAACTCAGGTTGCCGAACAGATTTACGGCGGAATTTACAGCATCATTGTTTTTCCGATTTTATCGGTAGTTGTATTCCTTATTCTCTATGCACTGGGTAATGCTGTTCTTTCGCTCGGCATTTCATTTGTAAATAATATTTTCAAACTCCCCGTTCTCAAAAGTCTTAATAAGCTTTTAGGCGGAGTAGTCGGTGCGGTAAAGGGCATTGTTGTTCTTGCAATTTTAAGCACCGCTCTTGTTGTTGTATCTCCGATTTTGCCCGATGTTTTCGGTACGGCGGTTGATTCGGCAACAATTCCCGATGTGTTTGCGAATTTTATTTTAAAATAATTTTATCAGGAGGATATTATGAAAGCATTATTAAAAGAATATTTTACGGGATGTCTTACAATCCCTAACCTTCTTTCGGTTATCAGAATCGCTCTTATTCCCGTTTTTGCGGTTCTTTTCAATGACGGCAACTATTTATGGGCTGTTATCGTTCTTGCAATTTCGGGTCTTACCGATTTCTTTGACGGTAAAATTGCTCGCAAATTTAACCAGATAAGTGCGCTCGGCAAGCTTCTCGATCCCATTGCAGATAAGCTCAGTCAGATAACCATCGCAATTGTTTTTTACATTACTTTTAAAAACAGCAGTGACGAAACAATCAGAACCTTCAGCTGGATTTTTCTCGTATTCCTTATCAAGGAAGCTGTTATGGTTGTAGGCGGTACAATAATGATTATGTTCGGCTTAAAGCCTGTTGCAGCTGAAATGCCCGGCAAAATTGCAACCTTTGCATTCTATGTTATCATGTGCCTTATTATGGCATTCGGTCCCGATATCGGAATTCTCGGCAATGTGTTCACTCTTCCTGCAGCAGCAATGTTGGTTCTTGTCGGCATCAGCCTTGTTTTAACAATAATTGCGTTCCTGAGCTATGTTCCCGGTGTTCTTCAGCAGGTTAAAGAAAAAGCAAGCAGCAAAAAATAATATTTCAAAGGATAAACAGCAATGAAACAAGTTTTATGTGCAAAATGTAAAAAACGTCCCGCAATGTTCTTTGTAACGAAGGTTGAGGGAGAAAAAACAACGCAGGAGGGTTTGTGCATCAAGTGCGCCATGGAAATGAATATCGGCCCTGTTAAGCAGATTATGCAGAGTATGGGTATTTCCGAGGATGAGCTTGATGATGTAAGCGAGCAGTTTGAAGCTATGTTCGGCGAGGACGGCGGCTTTGAACCCGGCGGTGCAGGAACAATGCCCTTCCTTCAGAATTTCGGTGCAATGGGCAACTCTCAAAGCAGCGAAGAAAAAACTTCTTCCGAAACAACCGGCGGAGAAGAAAAGAAAAAGAAGTGGGGAAAGAATAAAAACGGCAAGCAGGACGAAAAAAAGCGCAAGTATCTTTCGCAGTTCTGCACCGACCTTACAGCAAAAGCAAAGTCGGGCAGTGTTGACCGTATTATCGGCAGAGAAAATGAGATTTACAGAGCAATTCAGATTCTTTGCAGAAGAACAAAGAATAACCCCTGCTTTATCGGTGAACCCGGTGTAGGTAAAACCGCAATCGCAGAGGGTCTTGCTCTTAAAATTTCCGCAGGCGATGTTCCTGCAAAGCTCCGTGATAAGGAAATTCATATGCTTGACCTTGCGGCACTTGTTGCCGGTACACAGTTCAGAGGTCAGTTTGAAAGCAGAATAAAAGGTCTTGTTGAGGAAGTTCGTTCCGAGGGTAATATCATCCTCTTTATCGACGAGGTTCATTCACTTGTCGGTACGGGTGATGCGGAAGGCTCGATGAATGCCGCAAACATTCTCAAGCCCTCACTTTCAAGAGGCGAAATTCAGATTATCGGTGCAACAACCTTTACCGAATACAGAAAGTATATCGAAAAGGATGCTGCTCTTGAACGCAGACTTCAGCCCATCAGAGTTGAAGAGCCTTCAATTGACCAGACAGTTGAAATGCTCAAGGGTGTTAAGGATTATTACGAAGATTTCCACAGAGTTAAGGTAACCGATACCCTTATTGAAAAGGCGGTTAACCTTTCCGAAAGATATATCAACGACAGATTCCTGCCTGACAAGGCGATTGATCTTCTTGATGAAGCCTGTACCTGCGCAAACCTCCGCAACGTCAATATCAGCAATTTTGAAGTTGCTTCTCAGGAGCTTGAGGAGCTTAAAGCAACAGAAACCGAGCTTACCGAGGCAAAAGATGTTGACTATGAGGCAATAGGCAAAATCAAGGCTGAAATTATTCAGAAAGAGATCGAAGTGAAAGAGCTTGAAGAGCTCGCATCGGATAATAATGTTACCGAAGATGACCTGGCAAGGGTTATCCAGCTCTGGACAGGCATTCCCGCAAGCAAGGTTATCGAAAGCGATCTTCGCCGCCTTGCAAGCCTTGAAGATAATCTCAGGGCAGGTATTATCGGTCAGGATGAAGCGATTTCGCTTGTCAGTGCCGCAGTCAGAAGAGGCAGAGTGCAGATAAGCCCGAGAAGACGCCCCGCATCCTTCATTTTTGTAGGTCCTACGGGTGTCGGAAAAACCGAGCTTGTAAAGGTGCTTGCAAAAGAGCTTTTTGAAACTCCCGAAACTCTTATCAGACTTGATA
>CAZJOH010000095.1:0-8848 GCA_964547575.1 uncultured Clostridium sp. | reverse complement strand
TGACAGTGCACTCGGCATTCTCATGGGCACCGCAGATATGCTTGAATTCACAAAAGCAAGCAAGCTTATCATGGACGGCGCACCCGAATTCGGTGCAGAAATCGGCAACTACATGATGATGGTTGGCGACTACGCAAGATAAGATAATACATGATGCCCCGAAACGAAAAAATCGTTTCGGGGCTGTTTTATTGCAAAAAAGAAGGCGTGCCGAAGCACACCTTCTCTTTGCAATAAAATATGAAAGAAATTTATGCAACCTGATGGGCACCGCCCGAACCGTGAACAAGAGTAAGAACTGGCTCTTCATCGTAGAATTCCTCACGGGCTCTGGGCTGGATTTTCGCACGCATGGCAGCCTTTTCTCTCTGCTTGCGTACACGGCGGTTACGAAGATGAATTCTGATAGCTCTTGCAAGCTTAACCTCAAACGCAACAACCTTTTTTTCATTGATAAAACCTACAATCAGCAGGATAACTGCTGCAAATTCCAATATCGTTCTGATAACTTCTGCAAATGTCATTTTAAAGTCCTCCCTTACGAACAAACCATAAACATTTGTTCTGTGATTGTTATTATAGCAGACGAACATTCGTTTGTCAAGACAAATGTTCGATTTTTGTTCTTTTTCTTTTCATATGTATTGTACCACAATATATGCGATATGTCAAATGTTTATACCACAATAAGTAGTGCCAAGCATAGAAAATTCATCAACAAAACCTGCTTTTTTATAACAAAAACCACAAAAAATTTTATTTTTTCTTCCAAATCAATGTTCGTTCGATTGATTTGTTGTCTATATTATATCGCAACGTGTGTCCGATAAAAAGGACTTAAAAAATAAATTTTCGGGTGCCGCCCCGCAGGACCAATCTGCGGGTACACTGTTTAAAGTTCCGCGCCTACATCCTCGCCGAGGTTGCAGGTATAAACCCATTCGATAACGTCGCCGTCTTTAAGTACATAGGAGCTACAACCCGTATCTGCATAAACTCCGTTGACCTTATACATCCAGCCCGATTTTGAACCGCAGTCCTTTTCGTAAATCTGGTGTATGCCCTCAATGTAGTAGTTGCCGTAGCCGGGAGTGTACTCATATTCAAAAAGAATTCCGTTGCTTTGGCAATAACTGCAATTATCCGTGCAGACATTGTTTTTGCACGCTCTTTTAAAAACGTCAAAAACCGTTTCACCCTGCTCAAATTCGATTCTGACTGTATCAAGGATTTTTCCGTTTGCAGGAACGAAAGGCTTTTTCTCTTCTTTAAGCTTATCCTGATTATCAAGAATTGTTGAGCAGTCAATCGAAATAGTGCAATAAAGCTTTTTCGGCTCGGTTACGGGTACGGTAACGGGTGATCTTTTCTTGGTAGTCGTAACCCTATCGGTTTGAGTTTCCTCCGATTCGGTTGTTGTGCGCTTCGTTGTTGATGTAACAACCAAGGTTGAGGAGGTTTCAGGAAAATAGTTGCGCCTTGTGGTTGTTCTGCGTGTTTTCTTTTCCGCCGTTGTAACAATTCGGGTCACAAACTGCGTAACCGTTGTTTTAAAGGTCGATGCAAGTGTTGTTTTGGGCTTTTTGGTTGTCGATGCATCCGTTTGCTTATCCGAAAATGCAGTCTCGGACACAGTTGCAGACTCGGTTGTTTCTGCGGTTGACAAAACGGTTTGCTGCTGTGCTGATGTTACCACAGCAGAGGTTGTTGTTTCGGTTATCTCTTCGCCGTTTCGGCAGGACGCCGCAGTAAACAGCAGAACAAAGGTTAATAATAAAGCAATTATTTTTTTCATACAAACATACCAAGCAGCATCTCAAAAACGCTCTTTATCCATTCAAATATTTTCTCTATGAAAGTTTTTTCGGGTTCGGCAATTTTCTTTTCAAAGGCAAAAATCACTCCCGAGTCGTTTTTATAATAAAGAGTTCCGTTTTCATCGGCAGCAATCGGGCTTATGCAGTAGCTTCTGCTTCCTTCATCGGGAACAAAAAGCTGCTTCGGCGCATAATCGGAGCCTGATATAACGGTTATTCCGCCGGGGGATGCGTTGTAGGTAGAATAGATATAAACATCTTCATACGCAGTTATAACAAGCACCTCGCTCTGCGGATATCCCTCCATGGGAATTGTTTTGAGCAAAGCAAGGCTTTGAGCATCAAGAACGCAGAGATTGCCTTCAAAACCGCTCGACTGAACGCCGATATATATTTTTCCGTTATATATAACAGGTGTTGAAGTGCTTGCGCCCGAAAGAGCGGCAGACTGCACCTCGCCGAAGGAGCCTTCTGAATCAAGCGAGGTTTTATAGATATATCCCGCCTTCGTTACGGCATAGAGCGAATTCTCATGCGCTGCAATTCCGCTTCTTATATCACCTTTTACGGAAACGGTATCAATCAACTCGCCCGTATTTTTATCAAAAGAGCGGATAAAACCCTCTGCGCCGTCATCAGCCGAGCCGTTATCTCCTCCGACGATAAGATAATCGCCCGAAACAAGACCTTCAGCCCAGTAAAAGCCGCCCTTTAAGGTATAGCTCCATATGAGGCTTCCGTTTTCGGCATCAAGACATATATAGCTCGCATCAAGCTCCTCATCATTCCAAAAGCCAGTATAAATATATCCGCCGTCATAAACTATCGGAGAAAGCGCCTGACCTCCGAGAATATCCTTGTATTTCCAGAGAGGTTGCATGGTTTCGGCATCAAATGCCTGCACCGTTCCGCCTTCAAGAGGGCATAAAATTTTTCCGTTTGCGGCAAGAACAGGCGTATACCCGAAGCTTGGCTCGCTGCACATCTCCGCAATTTTAACCGTTTCGCCGTTTTCGGCATTAATCTTATAAAGCTGATTTCTGCTCATTGTGTAAACATATCCGTCGCTGACAACAGGAACACTCGGTGCGTTGCGATAGCTTGTACCGAGCTTCACCGACCATTTAAGCTGCGTTTCTTCGGCAGAAATCGGGGATTCAGCATCGGTTACACCCGCAAAAGCAGGTATAACCGAACAAACAGCAATAAGAATACACAGCGCAAGGCTTAATATCTTTCTCATAAAACACCTGCTATGAATTGAAAAATTACGATAAACATTCCTGCGTTGAACTGTGTACCGAATTTCTCGGTTTTCGCAGGTGCTTCACCCTTTATATCAAAAAATTCAATAACCATTTCAATTGATACTTTTCCTGTTTCGGAGTCTGCATCAATATCAAGATTGAATCCGCAGGGAATATATATCACATCTTCATATATGGGTTCGGGGTCAGGTTCAGGCTTGGGTTCTGAAACAGTTACCTCAACCCAGTTTGCAACAACGGGAATTGAACCCATATACGGGTCTGCAAAAGTGCCTTCCATGCACAGATAAACAGTACCCGCCTCATCAAACGAAAGGGTGATTTCGCCGTTTTCGTCAAGAACGCCGATTTCGTCATATTTTTCAAAATCAGTTGTTGAATAAACCTTTATGCCTGCCATGGGATATGTATAAGCCGCTCTGTCCTCTTCTCTGTAGCAGCCGTACCACATCGCGCTGTAGCCTTCAGCGGAAACGGTGAATTCTTCACCCTTAAAAACTTCAATTTCGCTGTCGGACACAACCATATAATAATCTGACCACATGGGGTCTTTATAAGTAAAGAAGGAAATATAGTCGCCCTCTGCAATAATCGCCTGATCGCAGGCATATCCCGTATAGCTGTTATAACCCTCGTTGAAAATTCCGTCATTCGGCATTTCGTCATTAACAAAGAATCCGAGGCTTGCAGATGCAACGGTAAACGCCGTTGTGATAAATCCGTTTGACATTACAAGGTAATCCCCTGCGGTTTCAGCGGTAAAAGCTTCACCGTAATATGCCTTATGAGCGGCAACGAGAGCATCAAACACCGTTATACCGGCATCTTCTCTGAGCGTATAGCCGTATTTCTCGGCAATACCGTCATAAACGGTAAGCTCACCCTTGGGGATAACAACACCGCCGTCATAATAGCCGAAGTCGATTGTAATTGCGTTCTCTGTTGCAAATGCTGCAGGCAGACAGCACAGCGCCATCGCCAGCGCCAGAACAAGAGAACAGGTTTTTTTTGCATGTTTTCTCATTTTTCGTCTTCCTTTCAAAAATAAAGATTGCCCCTCCGGCAAACTGCGGAGAGGCAAATAAAACATACAATAACCCTGCTGCATCAGGGGTTCATGTTATGCCGCCTTCCGCTGCCCGAAGGTGCCTAACAATATTACGGTTCAAAGCAGGCATTCCGACTGTTACGGTAATGGCTGTTGCGACGGATTTGCACCGTACTTTCCCTGAATCAAACCACAATATTCAATTAGTAAGGTAATGTTAACACTTTATCATTTCAATGTCAAGTGTCTGTCAGAAATGTCCGCCTCTGATTGCAACGGTGATTTTATCGCCCTCGAGATATACCCAACCGAGAACTTCAACAACCTTATAAAGAAGGCGATGGAATTTCTTGAGAATGCCGTCATCGTTATGGTCATCATCAGTCTTTACGATAGTGAGCGAATCGAGAAGCTCGCTGTTATCGCCCCTCATCGTTTTAATTTCCATGGTATCACCCTTAAAATCGAGGGTCGTATATGTTGTAACATCGTTTTTGCCGAAGCTGTAAGCAACATAAGGAAGGTTGAGAAATTCATATTCCTCAAAGCTGTCATGGTCGCAAAAAGCGTTCGTGTTAAGATAAACCGTGCCGAGAGGGTCGGTATAGGTCTTTCCGCTTTCAGCCTTGCCGATCGTCATGCTCTCATACATGAAGTGAGAGCGACCCTGAATATGGCTGTGACCCGTGAGAACAAGGTCAACATCAAAGGTATCAAAAATCGGAGTAAATACCGCATTGAGAAGAATCTGGGTTTCGGTGCTGAATGCACAGAATGACGGACCGAAAAGAGCCTGATGCATAATACCGATTCTCCACTTTGCATCGGGGTTCTTTTCTGTTGCTTCCTTTGCCATTGCCATATGGTCTGCCGCAGAAGCGGAACAGGCATCGAAAACAAGATAAAGAACATCGCCGTAGCGGAACCAAAAATCTCTGTCAAGACCTTCAAAATATTCGCCGTAATATTCATTGGGCATATTGGTATAGTAATGATAGGTCATGCCCTTTTTGTCGTGATTACCGATTGCAAGAGCCATGGGAAGACTGCGTACCCCTGCAGGCATGAGAAGGGTCTGCCACTCATCGGCTGTTTTACCCGTTGAGGTGTTATCGCCGGGAGATACAAGATAGCTGATGTCAGGATTTTCCTGCAGAGCCTCCGCAAGAACGTTATTCCAGTTATAGCCGACATCAGACTGAACGCTTGAATCCTCTGTCTGACCGCCAATCTGAATATCGCCTACAACAAGCGCCTTGTGGTCACCGAATGACTTTGTTTCGTATTTATAAGCCTCGCTCCAGCCGTTATCGGAATACCACTTATAATAATAAGTTGTGTTTTCCTCAAGACCGTCAACAACAACTCTGCAAACAACCTGCTCATCATTTTCAGCCTCGGTTGTTTCTCCCGTAAGCTCAACATAACCGCTCATATTCTTGCTTTTTGCAAGGCGCACCTTTGGCTGTGCCTTTTCTCTATCTGCATGCCATACAAGGCTTACGGAGTTTTCGTCTGCACCTACGCAGAGCATGGGAAGGGTATTTTCATCACAGTAATCTTCATAAAGCTCATCCCATTCAGCTCTTGTGAGAGTCGGGGTATCAAACGCTGCATTAGCTGCAAAGGGAATCTGCATAAGCATGAGAACCGCCATGATAATTGCAACCGATTTTAACATTCTTTTCATTTTTATACCTCCTTTCGAGATGCCTTTATTTTAGCATAATATTTTCTGTCCGTAAAGAAAAATCATGCATTTTCCGTTTTTAATATTTTCATCGTTTCCGGGTCTATATAAATATAGAAATTGTAATCACCGTATTTGCACACAGCAAGCACGCAGATTTTTTCCCTGCCGTCAATTTCCTTACAGCAACATAAGCTCTGTTCCAAAATGAGATTCTCGGGAAGTATTCCGCTTATATCCGGCAGATTTTCGGGTGCGCTGATATCGTTTCTGTAGTTTCTTATATAACCGCAGGCATCAAGATAAACCGTTGTACCGCTTGCCCTGCAGATTTCAATTCTGATAGGTGAGGTCATAAGCAAAACACCGTTCACCTCGGGATAAAATAAAAAAGAGGCGGTGAATTCGCTGTTTTCACGCTTCACCGCAGCCATATTTTCATAACCGTTTTCTTCGAGAAACTCCAAAGCGGTTTTTTCGGATTCTTGGGGAGAATATACCGCTTTTTTGCACGGCATGGGATTTATCAGCCTGCAAACAAAGCCTGATTTGCTGATATCAACCGCAACATCACCGTGGCAGAAAGAATATGCTTCTGTTTCGCATTCGGAACTGTTATTTCTCCAGAGAACAGAATTTATTCCCGTAACAGAGCTTGCAATTTCTCTCGCTTTATCCTCGGTAATTTCTTCTCTTTCATCAAAAAAGGAGCTTCCCTCGTTTGCCGATGCAGGTGTTGCCGCATTAAAAAGCTCCTTTTCGTTGCCGTTTGAATAGTCAACAAAATCCTCAAAATACGGTAATTCGTCATTTTTATAAATGCTGCCGTATTCCGTGAGCGAATATGCGCCGTTCATTATTGCAGAAGAAACGTCATTAAGATGATAGTAAACCTCCTGGGCATATTCAGAGAGATAAATCGCAATCTTTCTTTGCTCCTTGCTGCCCGAAAAACTGTCTGTAAAGCTTAAAACGGTGCTTATAAATTTATCTGTATTCTTTACCTTTTTACTGTCAAAACCGTTAAGGCAGCCTCTTGCGCCCATAACTCTTGCCGTAATATATGAAACGCTTTCATCAACCGAATTATCCTCGGAAACAGCAAGCAGCCGAAGCCCCGCACTTATATCACGGAAATATTCGCACAGTGAGCCGAGATTTGTCATGCGAACCTTGCCGAGGGTTTCCTCATACCCCGCCTTCGCTCTTTGCGTAAACAATCCCGTCGCCGCAAAAATCACACAAACAGCAACAAGATAAGAAATAATCCTTATAAGTTTTCTTCTTGTAACAACCAAAAAAATCACCCTGCCTTCACTATAAAGTGTTGCAGAGTGATTAATTTTTATTCAGAGTTATTTTTTGACAACGTGACATTTTTCAATGCCGTAATACTCAAAACATTTTATTGCATTTTTGTCAATGACTTCACCGCATACCGTTATCGGAATCGCAGGAGGACAGCTTATTGCCGCAGAAGCAAGAATTCTGCCTTCGCATTCGGTAATATCAAGCTCCTCTGACGGCATAAACACCGCTTTTCTTACGGATAACGCCTTTTCAGGTCTTGACAAAACAGGGGCAGCACCGGTTATTCTTTCTTTTTTCTCAACCGAAACAAGCACTTTTTCAAGTGTATCAATATCCGATTCTTCTGTTTCGGGAGTGAACATCATAACGGTAAAATCAGGGTCTGAAAATTCGCATTCGATGCCGTTTTCGGAAAGAATTTTTGCAATTTTCTCTCCCGTATAACCCATGCTTTTCGGGCATAGGGTCAGCTTCATCG
The DNA here is from genome assembly GCA_964547575.1 of uncultured Clostridium sp. Classification (GTDB taxonomy): domain Bacteria; phylum Bacillota; class Clostridia; order Oscillospirales; family Acutalibacteraceae; genus CAG-177. The sequence continues at coordinate 1,236 of CAZJOH010000095.1, read as the reverse complement.
GCTCATTTCCCATAAGCTCATAACCATATTCGGAAAGCGATTTTCTCAAATGTAAAATCAGTTTGTTATAATATGCAAGCTTTTCGGAATAACCATCCGAAATATATTTATTTGCCGTATCAAGCGACTGCATGATTATATATGACGGGCTTGTTGAAGCAAAAAGTGACATTGCATTTTCGGCACAAGCCGAAAACATATCGGGTGCATTTTCAGAAATATGCATATATGCGCCGCCCGTTAAAACGGGCAGGGTTTTATGAGCAGAATCACAGCAGATATCCGCACCGAGAGAAATCGGATGGATATCCTCGGGCAAAAAACGAAGATATGCACCGTGAGCATTGTCAACAAGAAGCAGGACTCCGTGCTTTTTGCAGACAGCCGAAACACCTTTTATATCGGCGATATTTCCGAGATAATCGGGGCTTGTGATGTAGACTGCAACGGGTTTCTCTGCCATATCTGAAAGAAAACTATCAAGATATTCGGGCGAGATTTCACAGGAAATTATATTTTTGTTCTTTTCGGGATAAATCCATGCAATATCAAAATCGAGAAGTGCAGCGGCAGTCATAAAAACTCTGTGAGCATTTCTGCCTGCGGCGATAAGCGGCTTTTTGCCGTTTCCTTTTGCATAAAGAGTTGCAAGATAAAGCATGGCACGGATTGAAAGCGATGAGCCTTCGGCGGAATAAAGGGTTTTTGCCGTACCGAAAAGCTTCGCTGCATTTTCCTCGCTCTCTTTGATTATGCCCTTTGCATTATAGAGCACATCGGCACCGTCAATTTCGGTTATATCATAACCCTCGATGCCGAGAAAATCCTTGCCTTTATGACCCGGCATATGCAAACGCATTTTGCCGCTGTTTTTATATTCATCAACAAAATCACAAATCGGAGTTTTCATTATTCCTCAACTGCCTTTGCGGCTTCAAGCATTATGGCGCATTCCATACGCTTTCTGAAAAGCTCGCAGCCGTATTCATAGATACCCTTGACCGAACCCGTGGCATGGTAGCCGTTTGCGGCACAGCCGCCCGAGCAATAAAGCTTTGCCCAGCAATTCTTGCATTCGGGGCGTGCATATACGTTGCAGGATTCAAAATCCTTCTGGATTTCAGTATTATCAACGCCGTTCCAGATATCACCGAGCTTGAATTTTTCTTCGCCGACAAACTGGTGACATGGATAAAGGTCACCCCAGGGAGTAACTGCCATATATTCCGTTCCCGA
>CAZJOH010000094.1:0-9197 GCA_964547575.1 uncultured Clostridium sp. | reverse complement strand
TGAGCTTGTTCCTGAAGAATGGGGCGGCGAAACAATTTGCGTTCCCGTTTCCGCACTTGCAAGACAGGGCATTGATAAGCTTCTCGAATCCGTTCTTCTTGTTGCCGAGATGCAGGAGCTTAAGGCTAACCCCAACCGCTCCGCAAAGGGCGTTGTTATCGAAGCAAGACTTGATAAGGGCAGAGGTCCCATTTCAACTCTTCTCGTTCAGAACGGTACTCTTAAGTCAGGCGATATCATCGTTGCAGGTACTGCAGTCGGCAGAGTAAGAGTTATGACCGATGATAAGGGCAGAAAGGTTAACGAAGCAGGTCCTTCCGTTCCCGTTGAAATCATGGGTCTTGCAGAAGTTCCTCAGGCAGGCGACGGCTTTGACGCAGTTAATGACGAACGCCTTGCAAGAGAGCTTGTTGAGCAGAGAAAGGCAAAGGCTAAAGAGGAGCAGTTCAAGGAGTTCCAGAAGGTTACTCTTGATAACCTCTTTGCTTCAATTCAGGAAGGTCAGCTTAAAGATCTCAATATTATCATCAAGGCTGACGTTCAGGGCTCGGCAGAAGCAGTTAAGCAGAGCCTCGTTAAGCTTTCCAACGATGAAGTAAGAGTTAAGGTTATCCATAACGCAGTAGGCGGTATTACCGAAAGCGACGTTATGCTTGCAAACGCTTCAAATGCAATTATTGTCGGCTTCAATGTAAGACCCGATAACGTTGCAAGCGAAATTGCAGAGCGTGACGGCGTTGAAATCAGATGCTACAGAGTTATTTATGACTGCATTGAAGAGGTTGAAGCTGCTATCAAGGGTATGCTTGCACCCAAGTTCAGAGATGTTGATATCGGTAAGGCGGAGGTACGCCAGGTTGTTAAGATTTCATCAGTCGGCAATATTGCTGGCTGCCACGTTACAAACGGCAAGATAACCAGAGGCGCAAAAATCCGTGTAGTTAGAGACGGCATTGTTGTTTTCGAGGACGAAATGGCATCGCTTCGCCGCTTTAAGGACGATGTTAAGGAAGTTGCTTCAGGCTTCGACTGCGGTATCGGTCTCAACAAGTTCAACGATATCAAGGAAGGCGATATCTTTGAAGCATATGTTACCGAGGAATACAGAGATTAAGGTGAATTTATAATGGCAGGATACAGAATAGACAGAGTATCGGAAGATATAAAGCGTGAAATTGCCGCTATTATGCGTGAGCTTAAGGACCCGAGAATTCAGGGCTTGCTGACAGTTGTTAACGTTGAGGTAAGCTCCGATGCGTCCTTTGCAAAGGTATATATCAGCGCAATGGAGGGCATAGAAACTGCCGCACTTGCCGTTAAGGGTCTTACTGCGGCAACGGGTTATATCCGCAGAGAAGTTGGTAAAAGACTTCGTCTGCGTAAAACCCCCGAGCTTAAATTCGTAGCTGATGATTCCATTGAAAGAGGAATGAAAATCGCAGGAATGCTCGGAAATATGAAAGATGAAACAAACGAAAATTAAAGGGGCGTTAGTCAATGAGAATTGACCTGCATGAAACCGCAAAACTCCTTGAAAATTCAGATAATATTTTGCTTCTTTGCCACAGCCATCCTGACGGCGATACTCTCGGCAGCGCAACTGCACTTGCCCGTGCGCTTATGCAGAATGGCAAAAAGGTGAAGGTTGACTGTTCAGACCCGATTCCGAAGGATTTTTCATTTATGTTTGAGGGTCTTGAGTTTGAAGAATTCGAGCCGGAGCTTATTGCGGCAATTGATGTAGCGGATATCAAGCTTCTCGGCAGAGAGTATGAGGGTAAATATACAGGCAAGGTGGATTTGTGCATAGACCATCACGGTTCAAACGTGCTTTATGCAGATAAAGTCTGCCTTGAACCCGATTCCGCTTCGGCAGCGGAGATGATTTATCTTCTGCTCGGAATCATGAATGCTGAAATAACCCCTGCTATTGCGTCGTGCCTGTTTACGGGTGTTTCAACGGATACGGGCTGCTTCCGTTTTTCAAATACAACGGTTAGAACCTTTGAAATTGCAGCACAGCTTGCAAAGCTCGGTGCGGATACTTATAACATCATTCAGGTTTTCTTTGAAACCAAAACAAAAACCTATGCGGCACTTGAACGTCTCGCACTGGACAGCATGCGTTTTTATTTTTCGGATAAATGCGCTCTTATCTGTATTACTCAGGATATGTTCAGACGAAGCGGCTCCGATGAGAGTGAGGTTGACCGCCTTGCAAATCTTCCCCGTCAGGTTGAGGGAGTGCTTGTCGGTGTAACCATGAGAGAGCTTAAGGACGGCAGCTTCAAGGCATCCGTCAGAACTCACGGAGATATTGATGCTTCCGCTATCTGCAAAAGGCTTGGCGGCGGCGGTCATATGGGTGCGGCAGGCTGCACTCTCTGCGGTCCGAAACAGACGGCAATAAACAGCCTTCTCAAAGAGGTTCAGGCAGAAATCGATGCCTACACGATTGATTAATATTAAAGATGTAATATAAATAGTAACAACCCCGCTGAAAATCCAGCGGGGTTGTTTTATGATTGTGTTCAGAATATCATTTCAAAAATATCCTTGAAGAAGGTTTTGAAGTAATTAATGATGCCTCCGAAAACAGTTTCCATAATGTCAAGGAAACCTACGGGCTCTTCATCAGCTTCTGCATTATCTTCAAGCATCCATATCTGGCATGCATAGAAGGGGTTTGCAGTGCCTATCATAAGGTCACCGCTTTCGAGCGAAGAGAAGGTTCTCAGACCGTGATTGAAGGGATCGCCGAAGCCGTTGATTGTGATTGTTTCAAAGGTAACGCCGTCTTCGGAAACATAGAGGTCAAAGCCTCTTTCAGCATCCTTCATGTAGCCTGCGCACTCCATGAAACCGGTGAGTGTTTCGAAGAGAGTTGACATAGCAAGCTCAAGCTGAGGCTCGGTTACCGCAAATGTTGTTACTTCCGATGTTGCCTTTGCGCTTGCCATTTCAGCGATTTCTTCAACGCTGTAGTTATCAAAGAGATAGTGGAGATTATCTGTATCCTCGTCAGCAATAGACATAGCCTGAACCTCGGGCTGATTCTGAAGGTCGATAAAAGTCTTGATATAGCCGATGAGTGATGCCCATTCGGAGGGGCTCATTGTAAGAAGGTTACCGTTTGCGAACTGACCGATGGGCTCAAGAAGGCTGCTGGTATCAAATGTGCCGACATAAAGCTTGCCGTTGTGGTCTGCCATACGCCAGATATACTGGTTTTCGTTTCTGCCGAAGCCTGAACCGAGACCTGAAATACCACCGTTGGGAAACATTGTTGTTGCATCGCCTACGATAAGCTCGATATTTTCGTTCTTATCCATGCGGTAAAGGCTAACAGACTGCTCAAGGTTAGCGTTCATGAAATCAAAGTTTGCCTTGAAAAGTATGTGTTCAAGAGGGATTTCCTCGTCGTTGTATTCGCCGATGTAGAGATAGTCGTTATAAATCTGGAGAACGCCTGCGCCTGCTCTTGTTCTTTCGGGGTCGATGCCGAAGGTGTATTTTGCGCCGTCTTCCTTATCGCCGATAACAGGTGTCCATGTCCATTCGTCAAAGCTTTCACCCATGTTGCCTCTTACGATTGCAAAGGACTGCATTGTGTTTTCATCAGGCATGTTTTCCTTTGTACCTGTGCAGATTGAAACATAGAGAGCTTCATTATATTCAACGATTTCCCAGATTGAACCGCCGTAAATGCTGTCGGGGAAATGATATGCGGGATAATCAAAAAGAGCTTCCTGGTCAGCGATAACCGTGAATGCTTCCTGACCTGCGGAGGGATTTGATGCAATAAGAATCTGTGGGCCTTCAAGCGTTACCATGCTTACAACAAGGTAGTCGCCGTAAGCACAAAGACCTCTGATACCTGTGCAGATACCCTGAAGATATGCTGCATAATAATCCTTGGTGTTGATGCCTTCATAAATAATTGTGCATTTATCGGTTGCAGGGTCAACCTCAACAATCTTGGGAAGACCGTTAACCGAACCGCAGAAGTAAAGCTTATCCTTGAAGGTGCAGGCGTTACGGAGCTGAACAGCATTGCCGTCAACGGATTTACCCATGAGAACGGTTACTTCGTTGGTTTTTGTATTGATTTTTGTAAGAAGTCCGCCGGTGGTTGCACCGTCAGGCTCGCCTGTGTAGAAATGTCCGTTGAACATAACATCGAGAGTTGCGTTCATCTCATCAGGATCAAAATCATTGCCGAGAACGGAGTCCATAAAGCCGAGGGTAAGACCGAGTGAGTTATAGTTGGTGGAAACATAAACATAGTCACCGTAAGGTACGGATGCCCATGCATAGTTTTGTCCCCTGTCTCCCTGACCCTCATCAGAAGCTGATACAGCACCGTTGCCGATATAGTCAACAATGCCGTCAGTCTGACTCAGACCCTTATCGGGGTGAGAAATTTTTGTTACATCGTACTTCCCCGATGTATATGTTACCTTGCCGTTGTAGGCGCCTGCCGAGAGGCCGAATACCATCGCAGCGATAAGCATAAGCGACAGAATTCTTAAAATCCTTTTCTTCATGTGTTTCTCCTTTTGTGTTTATAATTGAATGCCCGCTTGCATTCTTCGCAATTGTATAAAAACATTATTATATTGAAGTTGGAGAATTGTTAACACTTTGTTAATAAACAGCTCGATTTTTAGCTAAATTCAGACAATTCATGTGATTTGTTGTAAGATTTTGAAGATGCTTCCTGATTTGGAAAATAGTTGTAAAACATTTGACTTTTGCTGTTTAACGTGATAAACTGTTGTTACAAAAAATCGGAGGCGTATAAAATGACAGGCACTCTTGTTAACTGCGTTGCGGTTATTATAGGCGGACTTATAGGTCTGCTTTTAAAAAAAGGAATAAAAGATTCTTATGCGCAGGGCATAAATAAGTCGCTCGGAATTGCCGTACTGATAATCGGACTTAATGGCGTTGTTTCAAATATGTTTACTGTTGAAAACGGCACACTCAAGAGCAGCGGTGAGCTGTTGCTTATTGTTTTTCTCGTTGCAGGCACACTCATAGGCGAGCTTTTGAAGCTTGATGACCGCTTTAATTCATTCTGCAAGAAAATTGATGACAGATTCAAGGATGGCGGCTTTGCTTCCGGATTTATTAACGGTACAATTCTTTTTTGCGTGGGTGCAATGTCGATTATCGGTTCTCTTAATGACGGACTGACAGGTGACAGCTCCGTGCTTTTCGTGAAAAGTGCACTCGACTTTGTAAATGCCGTTATTTTTGGTGCAACCCTCGGCTTCGGCGTTATTTTTGTTTGCATTCCGATGCTTATTTATCAGGGCGGAATAAGTCTGCTTGCGGGTTCATTAAGCGGTATACTTCAGGGCGAGCTTCTTTCGCAGGTTTGTATGGTAGGTTATGCAATAATCGTTGCCATCGGATTCAACTTTTTCCTTGAAAAAAAGTTCAAAACTCTAAATATGGTTCCTGCAATTGTTCTTCCGGTTGCTTATCACTACATTCTGGTGTTGGTTGAATATTTCAAATGATATAATTTGTATGATTTGTCTGAAAAAGCGGAAATAATGGCAAGAAAATCATTATGAGCAGTAAAAAAGTATTGCTTTTTTTTATTAAGTGTGTTAAAATCACCAATACAGACGTGGATTATGTAAATTTTTGCGGTGCCACGTTGCCGACTATACAGAATGTATAATTTCGATATGAAGTACAAATTACCCGGAGGACGAAAAAATGAGAATAAGAAAGCAATCACTTGGTGACAGAAACATTGTAGGTGCAAAGATTGAAGCAAGACGCAAGGCGATTAACATGAAGCAGAAGGATCTCCTTACCCAGCTTCAAATTAAAGGTATAGATCTCAATGCATCAGGTCTTTCAAAGCTTGAAGGTCAGCTCAGATACGTTACTGATTTTGAGCTTAAAGCTCTTTCTGAGGTCCTCGGCATGACTGTTAATGAGCTTCTCGGAATAGACGAATAAAATTGACCACTACTTACCCTCTTATATACAACTCCTCAAAAGAAGCCGTATCATCAGAGATACGGCTTCAACCTTTATATTTCGGGTTAAAAACCCGTTGACAAAAGGCGGATTATAATGTAAAATTTTAGTATTAAAATTTTGGAGGTAATTACTATGGTTTTAGCTGCTGTCGGCAAAAACGGCACAGGCAAGGATTTTTTCCTTGAATATGTTGCAAAAACTTACGGCTTCCCCATGATTTCAATCGGTGACGTTGTAAGAGAGCTCGCTGCTCAGGACGGTCTTGAGCTTACCCGTGACAATCTTCACGCAACATCAAAGAAGTATATGACCGCTAACGGTCAGACCTTCTTCCCCGAGATGATTGTTAAAAAGATTAAGGAATCAGACAGCCCCAACTTCCTTGTTTCGGGCATTCGTCCTCCCTCAGATATCGAGGTGTTCAAGAAGGCATTCGGCGACAAATTCGTTCTTGTTGACGTTGTTATAAGCGATGACGAAGTTCGTTATCAGAGAATGCTCGCAAGAGGCTCCGAGAGAGACGGCAAGAGCATTGAAAAGCTCCGTGAAAACGATCTTCACGAAGAAGAAATCTTCCACACCAGCGAAAGCGAAAAAATGGCTGACTACATCATGAAGAATGACGGTACGGTTGACGATTTCTACGCAGGAGTTAAGGATTTCTACGATAACTATCTTAAGGCAAAGCTTGACTGATTAAATTAAATCGGCTTGCGTGGTAATCCATGCAAGCCTTTTTGTTTGAATTTACAGATAATTCATGCAGAGTTAACAAGCATGGGATATAAAGGAAGGGGAGGAGATATTATGAAAAAGATTAGCTGTATAATTATTTCGCTGATTATTCTTTTTTCTTTTTGCTCTTGCACGGACAGCACTTTTTTATACATCGAATCGGGGTTTTCCGAAAAGCTCACGAACTTGCTTTCCGAGCAATATGAGGTGAATATTCCCGAGTCCGCAGAGTTTGTTTCGGGATACTTTGACAGAGCCTTCCGTGACCCCTCTGTAACGGTTTATTTTACGGTTTCCGAGAATGATTTTGAAAAGCTTTTCGGTGATAACTGGCAGAATGACAGCTTAACCGATTACAGTTCTCTTCTTGATGATGAATGGAATTTTGAAATTGCAGACACTTATGTTTATGGCAAAGAGCTTTATACCGCATTGATTTGTTCCAAAGCAGAAAACGGGATGATAAAATGTGTTTTTACGGGCAGACATCCGGGAACAACATTCAAATAAAAATGACAGCCGTCGATAAACTTGAGTTTTTGATGACCAAATGCAATTTACTTTTTTTGCTCCCTCTTGAGGGAGCTGTCACGGAGTGACTGAGGGAGTTTAGGATTTTGCGTAAAATAATGATTTATAAGACTTTCCTCAGAGATCCCCCTCCGTCTTTTGCTTCGCAAAATCCACCTCCCCTGAAGGGGAGGCAATTTTATCAGGAATCTTTCTGAATTTATAATAACTTTTTCAACAAACTGAACAGCCGTCGGGTAATTCCGACGGCTGCTTTAATTTAATCAGATTATTTCAAAAACACGGTTAACGCCCTGATTTGCTGTTTTCATGATAACATTGATAATTTCTTCAAATTTTGAAGGCGAATCATCTTCAATAACACCTGCATCAATGAGTGCGCTCTTAAGTGCAGCCTCTGCGGCAAGCCATTTTTCGGAGTCAACGATTGTTTCTTCAAGCTGGGCATCAATTTCAGCGATTGCAGCCTCAACTGCAGCCTTTTTATCTGCGGAGATTGAGGATTTATCTGCTTCCTCCCATGCTTCCATATAAAGTTTAACGGTGTTGGTGAGTCTGCCCTCGTTAAACTGCGGATATGCGGGATTTGAGTAAACATCATGCATATTGTTATCGGTCATTGCACGGATTGCAAGCTTAAGAACAACATCGTTATTGGGAAGCTGCTCGTGTGCCTGACCCTTGAAGAACCATGTTGTGCAGGGAAGAAGACCTGTTGTTGCATCAACTACGCCGTCGGGTGAAAGATGGTTATGGTCGGGGTTGCTGCAGTATGTGCCTGCTGCTTTATAGTCTGCGCCGAGGGTTTCGCCGAGGTTTGCAAAGGTTGTTCCCATTGCAGGTGATGCGGCATGAATAACTCTGTCAGCGTTGGTTATTTTGTAATCCTTGCAAAGAGCAACAAGCGGAACATCATAGCAGCATACGTTCATAACTTCTGTTCCTTTTGCTTGAAGGGCAGCAAGGTTTTCGGCGAAGTTTGCCCTTGAGTTCATAAAATGCTCAACCTTTTCGAGAATAACGGAATATGCAGGGTCGGTGAGCCATTTTGCCTTTGCTTCCTGATAGTAAGCGGTGGGGCAGAGTGCCCACATGAGGGTTGTTCTGCGGACACCTACATCTGCAACGCCTTCCGCAAGACCGCCGAGTGCCGATTTGAGAACATCGTCGGGAAGTATACGGAGCACCATGTTGAGGAGATATGTAAGCGGTGTATCGCCCATAAGGCTGACAAGAAGCTCTTCATAAAGAACGTTATCGTCATAGAAAACGCTCAGGTTATTTGTGAGAAGGTCGCCGATGATGTTTGAACCGTCAATGGCAGGTGCAACAAATACAACCTTCTTTATAAGGTCAAGGTCCTCAGGGTAAGTATCAAAAAGGTTAACTGCTATTGTACCGCCAAGGCTGATGAAGCATATTTTAACTTGTTTTGCGCCTGTCTGGGGAAGAACAACGTTGTTGATATAGTTATGGAGCTTATCTGTTTCACCGATAACATCTCCGAAGGAGTCATAGCCGAAATAATAAAGCTTATCCTCGCCGATAATCTGACCGAGCTCCTGAATGGGCAGGAAGCCGTAATAAGCCTCTTTAACCTCGGGGTCAAGCTCGCTCATGGGGCATTCGTAGCAGGGAACCTCAACATCTGTAAGATAGTTGCCTTCGTTGTCCTTATGAAGAACATAAAGTGCGTTGTATGCGCCCGTTCTCATTGCATCTGTAAGACCGCAGTCTTTTCTTGTAATAATTGACATGAGAAGTTCGGGAAGAGCTTCCTTGACGAGCGCCATAACATCAATTTCCAGAGGCCAGCCTGTTACATAGCCTGTATCGTCTTTGATTCTGTTGCCGTTTTCGTCAAGCATGTAGGTATCATTCTGGCTCATGCCGTGAACAATGATAACCGGCGTTTCCGTATCGTA
>CAZJOH010000093.1:0-9268 GCA_964547575.1 uncultured Clostridium sp. | reverse complement strand
ACAAGGAGAAAAACCAATGTTCAAATTAGTTATAGCTGAAAAGCCTTCGGTTGGTATAGCTATTGCAAATGTGCTTGGTGCGAGAAAACAGAAAAGCGGCTTTTATGAAGGAAACGGATATATCGTTGCTTGGTGTATCGGTCACTTAGCGGGAGTTGCAAACGCATCGGCATATAACCCCGACTATGCTTATTGGAGATATGAGCATTTGCCCATTATCCCCGACAAGTGGCAGAACAGCTTACGCAAAAAAACATATCAGCATTTTCAGCTTCTTAAAAAGACTATGCACAGAGCAGATGTATCAGAAATCATCAACGCCTGCGATGCAGGCCGTGAGGGTGAACTGATATTCAGAAACGCATACAATTTTGCGGAGTGCAATAAGCCTGTAAAAAGGCTTTGGATTTCCTCAATGGAAGATGAAGCCATAAGGAAAGGCTTTGAAAATCTCAAGCCTTCGGAAATGTACGATAATCTGTATTATTCGGCAGATGTAAGAGCAAAAGCCGATTGGCTTGTCGGCATAAATCTTACAAGGCTTTTTTCGGTGCTTTACCACCGAAAGCTCTGCATCGGCAGAGTTGTTACCCCTACTCTTGCTCTTATCATTTCAAGAGAAGCGGAAAGAGCCGTATTTGTTCCCGAAACATATTACAACACACAGATTTCCTGCGGAAAACTCAAAGCAACATCGGAAAGGCTTTCCGTTAAATCCGAAGCGGAGAAGATTGCTACAGAGTGTTCAAATCAGTTTGCAACCGTTATTTCGGTAAACGGTGAAGAAAAGGAAGAAAAAGCACCGTTGCTCTATGACCTTACAACGCTCCAGCGAGATGCAAACCGCATATTAGGTTACACTGCACAGCAGACTCTTGACTATGCTCAGTCACTTTATGAAAAGAAGCTCTGCACATATCCCCGTACAGATTCCCGTTATCTTACGGAAGATATGGAAGGAACGATTGATGCACTTTTGAAAGTGTCGGCAAGGCTTACCTCAAGCAACCTTAAAAAGCACGAATTTACAACTTACAAGGTTTGTGACAATAAGAAAGTGTCAGACCATCACGCAATAATTCCCACTCTTACTGCGGGCAAAGCAGACCTCTTTGAACTGAACAAGGGTGAAAGAGATATTCTCAAAATGATTGCTCTGCGTTTAATCTGTTCGGTTGCCGAGCCTTATGTTTACTATTCCGAAACGGCGGTTATCCGTTGCGGAAATACAGATTTCAAAGTCAAGTACAAAGACATAACCGAATACGGTTGGAAGGATTTTATGAAATCCGAAGATGAAGATGAAAACATCATTGAAAACGGTATTGAAATCGGTGATGTTTACGAAGTTACCGGAATTGAGGTAAAAGAAGGTAAAACCAAACCGAAGCCTTATTACACAGAGGACACTTTGCTCTCCGCTATGGAAAATGCAGGTGCGGCAGAAGCTCCGAAGGATGCTGAACGAAAAGGTTTAGGCACTCCTGCAACAAGAGCGAATATGATTGAAAAACTCGTTGCAGTCGGATATATCGAGCGAAAACAGGGCAAAAAAGGTGCGGTGCTTGTGCCTGCAAAAATAGGCAAATCACTTATTACCGTTGTACCCGAACACATACAGTCACCGTTGCTTACGGCAGAATGGGAACATAAACTGAAACTCATCGAAAACGGCGATATGGATGCGGATTTATTCCTTTCCGAGATTGCCGATATGGTTACAGACCTTTGCAAAAACTATGTTATTTCACCCAATGCAGATGTACTTTTTCCGTCTGGCAGAGAGGTAATCGGCAAGTGTCCCCGATGCGGTGGTAATGTCACAGAAAGTCAGCTTGGTTTTTTCTGTGAAAATGCAAAGTGCCGTTTCGGTCTTTGGAGAGATAACCGTTATCTTGATTCCAAACATATTTTGCTTGACAAAGAGATGGTTTCAAAGCTTCTTAATGACGGCAGATGCAGAATACCTAAAGTCTATTCCGAAAAAACAGATTCATATTATGCTGCAACACTCATTCTGACCGATAACGGCGAAAGAACAAAATACAGCGTGGTGTAATTAAAATGTATGAACGGATATGGATGACGGAAACACAGAAACGAAAAGTATCAAAACACATAAAGAGGTTGTGCTGCAATTACGATAACGGTAATTGCATAGCTCTCGATGACGGAGATTATGTTTGGTGTGTTCAATGCCATTCCTACTCTCTGCTTTGCCGTTGGTACATAAATGCCGTTCTTCCGGCAAATACAGACCTTCAAGCGGAACTGTTCAAAGTAAGAGCAACAAAGTTTTGTAAGACTTGCGGTAAACCGTTGTTCTCAAAAAACAATGCTTTGAAATACTGTACCGAGTGTGCATCAAAACGCAGAAGGGAAAAAGAAGCCGAAAGGCAAAGAAAACGCTATGCCAATCTACGCAAAACGAAGCCGTAAAACCGTTGATACACAAAGGTTCTAAAGTGCTGTATTTAAGGTGTTAATGGAATACCATTAAAAAAACAAAACAGCTATTATTGCGTAAAATCAAAACAGTTTCTTGTAAAATACAGGTGCAAGCAACCTGCTTTCAGCAAAAGGTGTTGATTTCGACAGAGAAATAGTTTATACTATAACTGAAAGAAGGTGAGCTGAATGTGTACCAAGAATCAACTTGATATAATCACTAATTCCGTTGCTTCTCTTGCTAAAGATATTCTGAATGATAAACTTGTTTCGGTTATTCTTTACGGTTCTTATGCTCGTGGAGATTACGATGATGAGTCGGATATTGATATTATGATAGTAGCAGATATTCCTTCCGAGGAATGTTGGAGCTATAATGTTCGGCTCATTGATGAACTTACAGATATTGAGCTTGAAAACGAAATCGTTATTTCAACTCATATCGTACAGGCTGATAATTTCAATCAGTACCGTGTTGCATTACCCTTTTACCGTAATGTTATAGAGGAGGGAATCAGAATTGCAGTTTGATGAAAAAATTGCTTTATCGCAGGCAAGAATGAACAAGGCAAAAGAATGTTTATCCGATGCAAAAATACTTTTGGATAACGGAAGTTATAAATCTCTTGCCAACCGTTCATATTATGCGATATTTCACGCTATGCGTGCAGTTCTTGCTCTTGACGGTTTCGACAGTAAGAAACATTCGGGAATAATTGCGGAGTTTCAGAGAGCATATATCAAAACAGCGATTTTTGATAAAGAGTTTTCCGCAGTTATAAAAAAGCTTTTGCAAGCAAGAACAAGTAGTGATTATGACGATTTCTTTGCAATTTCAAAAGAAGATACCATCACTCAATTCCACGATGCAGAGGAATTTGTCGGAGCAGTTGAAGCTTACTTATTCAACATATATACGAAATAAAAGTTAATAAAAAACAAGGAGCTGTATTTGTTCGTTAATCGAATGAATACAGCTCTTTTTTTGTTTTGAAAGGAGATTTTTATGTCTGAAAAAACAGATAATTTCAGAAACAACAAAGACCGTCTGAAAGCCATAACAGACAGCATTGAAAAAGGCATAAAGGAAGTTTTTGAATCAGGCAGATATGAAGAATATTTGCAGGTTATGAGCCGATTTCATAATTACAGTTTCAACAACACATTGCTTATATATATGCAAAAGCCGGATGCAACGCTTGTTGCGGGTTTCAACAAATGGAAAGACAAATTCGGGCGAAGTGTCAACAAGGGTGAAAAAGGTATTAAAATCATAGCACCTACTCCGTACAAAAAGAAGATAGAAAAGGATGTTCTCGACCCCGATACAAAACTTCCTATGAAAGATGAAAACGGCAAAATCATCAAGGAAGAAAAAGAGGTTTCCATTCCTTCATTCAGACCTGTTACGGTGTTCGATGTAAGTCAGACCTCGGGCAAAGAAATCCCGACATTGGCTTCTGCTTTGAACGGCAAGGTTGAAAACTTTGATATGCTCAAAGAGGCTATCAGCCGTTCTGCTCCCGTTCCTATCTCTTTTAAACCTTTAAGACCTGATACTGACGGGTATTTCAGTCCGAAAAGACAAGAAATTGTTATCCGTGAGGGTATGGGCGAAGTGCAGACAGTATGTGCGATGATACACGAATCGGCACACGCAAAACTGCACAACCCCGCAAACATACCCGAAACAGAAGAAAAAAAGAAACTCACCCGTAGTGATGAAGAAGTGCAGGCAGAAAGCATAGCATATACTGTCTGTGCATATTTCGGAATTGAAACGGGAGAAAACTCATTCGGTTATCTTGCTTCTTGGTCACAGAACAAAGAACTTAAAGAACTGAAAGCAAGTCTTGATGTTATCAATAAGACTTCATCAGAACTGATTACCGCTATTGAAAAGAACTACAAAGCAATTCTCAAAGAGCGTGGGGCGGAACTGACTGACACGGAACTTAAAGAACCTGCACTTGAAACACCCAATACAGATGATTTATCGGATATTCCCGTTCCCGACCCTGCAATAAGCCGTGAAGCTTTGCAGTCATTCGGTTATACCGATGATAATATGCTCCCCTTAACAAAGAGCAGAGCAACAGAACTTTTTATGCAGGATATTCCCGTTTACTGCATCTATACCTATAATTCGGAATCTCTCATAGAAACTCCCGAAGCATTAAGACAGCACGACGGAATGTTCGGCGTTGAAAAATCGGATTGGGCAAAGGCGGTTGAAACAGTCAAAGAAAAAGAATCTGCTTTTCTTGAAAGTCCGACAGATGCGTTTGCACTTTATCAGCTCATTAGCTCCGAAGCAACAGACGAACACCGTTTTATGAATACGGAATTTCTTGAAAAACACGGTCTTAAAATATCAAGAGATAATTACAGCCTTATCGCAACGGGTGAACTGAAAAAGCAGGGAGAAACCGTGCAGGTGCTTGATGCTATTTATGAAGATTTCAACATTCATCTTCCTGTTGATTACAAAGGTCAGCCCTGCTTGATAAGCGACATCATTGCATTAAACAGAGGCGGTGATGTATCATTCTATTATGTTGACAGTATCGGCTTTACTCCCGTTCACGATTTCCTTCAGCAGAGAAATTATCTCAAAAATGCTGAAATATCTACCGAAGATGATTACGGTATGATAGACGGGGTTATAAACAACGGAAAGAAACCCGAAACTGACGATAAATCAAAACAAAATGACATAGGCAAGAAACCGTCTGTTCTGAAAAAACTTGAAGATGCAAAGAAACAAGCGGGTTCACTTGATAATCCTATGCCGAAGAAAACAGAAAGGAATTTGATGCAATGAAACTGACATTTGAAGAATCCAATCTTGTAGCTCTCTATTGCGGAGAAACCCGTGAGGAAACAATCGGAAAAATTGAAGAAATGATGCAGTATCTTGAAACCGACGAAGCAGAGCTTCGCCTGTTAAGCGAAGGAGCAATCACGAAACTCCGAAATATGAGTGATGAAGAATACTTCGAGCTTGACTTATTCCCCGAAATCTAAATATCACTTGAAAGGGCGGCTTTCGGGTCGCTCTTTTAAATTTCAGAGAAAGGAGTTTATATATGGCAGATAAAACAGATTATGAAGCCAAATTACAAGAAATCTCTCAATTAACTGCTGATACCGAAAAAAACCTTACCCGTTCAAGGCAGAATTGGACTTCTTTCCTTACAACTGCTGCACGGCTCTACAAATATCCATATAACGAACAGCTTATGATTTATGCTCAAAGACCCGAAGCAACGGCTTGTGCCGAGTTCAATATATGGAATCAGCGAATGAACCGATATGTTCGCAGAGGTTCAAAAGGTATCGCACTCCTTAACAATGACGGAGATAACCCCGAAATCCGTTATGTTTTTGATGTTTCCGATACGGGAACGAGAGAAAATTCAAGGTCTGTAAACCAATGGATACTGACCGATGAAAACGAGCAGGCAGTAATGTCGGCTCTTTCGGGTAAATATGATGTTCCCGAAAATGGCAGTATTTCCGTTCAGCTTGAAAGTATTGCCGCACAGCTTGTTGATGAGTTTTGGAATAACCATAAAAGAACGATAATCGGCATCGTTGACGATTCTTTTTTGGAAGAGTATGATGAAGATAACATCGGTATGGCATTCCGAAATGCAGGTGTTGTCAGTACAACATACACTCTGCTTTCCCGCTGTGGTCTTGACCCCGACGGGTATTTTGAACACGAAGATTTTTTGAGTGTCTTTGATTTCAATACCCCCGGAACTGTTGCGGTTCTCGGCTCGGCGGTAAGTGAATGTGCCGAAGATGTTTTAAGGCAGATTGAAGTAACAATAAAAACCTTTGAAAAGGAAAGGAGCAAAGATTATGTCAAAAATCACTTACAGACAGAACGGGGATTATCTCATTCCGAACCTCAAATTGAAGAACAGCGAGAAGAAACCTCTCGGCAAATACGGCAAGATGAGGAAAGCGTATCTGAAGGAACACAACCCGATACTGTGGAATCACCTCACATTGTCGGAGAAACTGTACGACCACCTTCACGAAGTGGAAGAATCGGCAACAAGCCGCATGGAACTGCTGCTGTCACAGTTGAAGGAACAGTACGGAGTGACCGAGGAACTGAAAGCGAAAGACCAAATGAAGTGGATACAGTTGATGAACAGCATTCATCAAACAGCCGAGGAAATAGTGCTGAAAGAGCTGATATACAGCTAACTTTTGAAGCTGCCGAAGGTGAACAGTTAAGTTTGTTTGCTTCAGAAGCTGAACAAATCCGAATAATCGACCAAACGGAGAGCATTTTGCCCTCCGTTTTTTCTTTTACAAACACTCTTTCACAAGATGTAATTGACGAAGCTCTGCGGCTTGGTTCAAATGATGAAGAAAGCCGAATAAAGATATGTGCTCATTTTATGAAGGGTAAACCGCTTGAAGAAAATGCCGTTTTTCTCGCCGGACATTATAAAACCAACGGCGCAGGCTTTTATTTTAATGACCGCAAATATGCTATGTGGTACAGCATTGGCGGTATTCAGATAGCAGACGGTGAAACGGCAAACAAGCCTTATGCAACAACCGTTACTTGGGAACAGGTTGCGGAAAGAATAAAAGAACTTCTCGATGAAGGTAAATATATGCCCCAGTGGGAAATAGACCGTGCAGAAAACTTTGAGGCAAAAGATGTTTCGGATAGATTACTGTATATGACAGCGGATATTTCAGAGGAAGGAAAAAGTCTTAATCTTCTTCCTACCGTCAGTGCTATAAGGGATTTACGAAAAGGTTATCCCGAAGAAACACAGGTGCTTTTTGAAAATCTCAACAATCCTCAGAAACTAAAAGCAATAGTTGCTGAAATGGAATTGTTTATGATGGCGTATAATCAAGATAAAAGTGTTCTTCGTTTCAAATTTTACAGACCGCAAGAACTTCTTGACCGCCTTAAAGATATGCAGGCTGAAAAACTTGTTTTCTCGGCCGACAGAAGCTACGAACCCGAACACAAATGCTTTATATCTCAAGACGAAATCGACAATATTTTATCTTATAGAAATACATCGGAATATCGTTTAGAGGTATATTCTTATTTCATCACACACACCGACCCCGAAGAAAGAATGAAATTTCTTCGCAAATCGCACGGGGAATACAGCGGTTCTCATTCCGGCAATGACAACCTTACATACACATCAAAGGGAATAAAATTCACACACGGCGATATAAGCAATCCTTATGCAGAAGTCCAGTTGCCTTGGAATAAAGCATCCAAACGAATTGCGGAACTTATTAAGGCTGACAGATTTTTGTCTGCAAGGGATAAGGAAAATATGCCCGATTACGAAAGGCATAGATTGGCAACGAGTATTCACAGTTTCTTTTTCGGTGTTAATGAAAATACACCTTTTCCCCGTACAGACGATGATATTTCTAACTATTGGGATAATGTTAAAACCATACAAGAACAGCTCACAGACCCCGTAAGGGTCAGAGAGATATATAACGATATGATGCTCCCCGTATGGAACGAAACAAAACCCGATGACAGATATTTTGAGTATCGAAAAAAAGGCTTTGAAGATATGACGGCATACATAGAGGGCAGATATTCTGTTTTCGGAAAAGATGCACCGCTTGAACCGTTACCGAAGTTAGAGGAAAACGCACCGTCAACATCATCATACTTTGATGATGTTGCGGATATAATCGCTGATAACCCCGATGATGTTATTCTCTTTCAGGTTGGAGATTTCTTTGAAATGTACGGTGAAGATGCCGAGATTGCGGTTGAACAGCTCGGATTGATTGCCACGACAAGGTATATTCCCGAAATGGGAACCGTGCCTATGTGTGGAATACCCTCGCATATTTTGGAGCAGAATGTTGAAAAACTCCGTGAGCATTTCAATGTTATTGTTTCCGGTTTAACCAACGGTGAAAGAAATCAGTACAGATTACCCTCATACGATGAATCTCCAAAATCGCATACTTATGAAACGGAAGTGTCTGACAACTTTGATGATGTTGACCCGATTGCTGTTCGTGAAAATCTTGCCGAACACGGTATTGTGAACGGTGAAGTAGTTGACCCCGAAGCATTGGAAAACGCTCCGTTCATTCAGCAAGTAAAGAATGATGTAAACACTACTTTTACAACACCTGCAGGACAAAGCTATTCCATTGGTGATGAAATAGTTACGATGTGGGATAACGATGAACCTTCAGCCGTTTTTCAGATTGAAGATGTAACGGAAGATTACATCTACTACACATTTCCCGACCTTTCCGAGCAGGATGCTGTTGGGATTAGCAGAGAACAATTTGAGAAATATCTTGATTCGGGTAATTTCTCCGTGAAAGACAATTCAGTACCATTGGATAAACCCGAACAAACTGCTTATCCGTCAGAAAGGTTTGAAATTCACGAAATATCCGTACCCTATGAGGGAGATAAATTCGCTGTTTACGATAATGAAATCAACGATTTCCTTATAGCTGACGATAACCTCATCCATTGGTTTGATACCGAAGAAGAAGCTCTTGCTGATTTGGAGGATATAAAGAGTAGAGTAGCAGCAGAACGGGCAATAAATATAGAACATAACGAAGAATTGCCCATTGGCAGAATTGAGTATTTACACACAGACGGTACTATCCGTGAAAGCAAGGAATACACAAGTGAATACCTGCTGAAAAATGACATCAAAGAGGAAAACTATTTTGGTGTTCCTATGCAGGTTGTTTTATATTCCGATGCAGACGGCAAGGTTATTCCGCACGATTACATATCCACTCTTGACCCGCCGTTGCAAGG
>CAZJOH010000092.1:0-9462 GCA_964547575.1 uncultured Clostridium sp. | reverse complement strand
CAAAACGCTTTTCCCCGCCGTTGATGTTCTCACTCTCACGGCAACCCCCATTCCCCGCACTCTCAACATGGCGATGACGGGTATCAGGGATATGTCAGTGCTCGAAGAAGCACCGCAGGACAGACAGCCCGTGCAGACCTATGTTATCGAGCATAATATGCCCGTTCTTGTTCAGGCAATGGAGCAGGAGCTTCGCAGAGGCGGTCAGGTTTATTATCTCTATAACAGAGTTGAGGATATCGAGAAAAAAGCGGCTGAAATCAAAGCCATGCTGCCCGATGCAAATGTGGGCATAGGTCACGGCAAAATGAGCGAGGATGAACTCAGCGAGGTATGGCGCAGACTTCTTGAAGGCGAAATTGATATTCTCGTATGCACAACGATTATCGAAACCGGCGTTGATGTTCCGAATGCGAACACGCTTATCATTGAAAATGCGGACAGAATGGGTCTTGCACAGCTTCACCAGATAAGAGGCAGAGTCGGCAGGTCATCACGCCGTGCAAGCGCATATTTCACATTCACAAGAGGCAAGCAATTAAGTGAAATCGCAACAAGGCGTCTTGACTCCATAAGAGAATTCACCGAATTCGGTTCGGGCTTCCATATTGCCATGCGTGACCTTGAATTGCGAGGCGCAGGCAATGTTCTCGGAGCAAATCAGCACGGACACATGGAAACAGTAGGCTATGAGATGTATGTTAAACTCCTTGAACAGGCGATAAGCGAAGAAAAAGGCGAAAAATCCGATGTTTCTGAAAGGGACTGCGTTATCGACCTTCCGATTGATGCACATATCCCTGAGGACTATATCGAGAGCGTTCCGCAGAGGCTCCAGATTTACCGCCGCATTGCCGATATACGGAACGACGACGATGCATCGGACGTTATCGACGAGCTTGTTGACCGCTTCGGTGATCCACCGCCGTGCGTTGAGGGTCTTATAAGAATCGCACTTCTGAGAGGCAAAGCGGCTTCTCATGATATCTACGAAATCACCATGCAGGGCGATAAGATTATTTTCAAAATCAATTCGCTTGATATGGAGCTTATCGCACGAACCTCTGCCCATTTCAAAGGCAGATTTGTTGTAAGCGCAGGCGGAGGCAAACCTCATATTTCCGTGCGCCTGCTCAAAGGCGAAAACCGTCTCGGGCTTATTCAGCGTGTGCTTGAATATATGGATAAAAATGAATGATTAAGTATTTACAAATATATTAACAATATGTTAATATCAAGTTATAAAAATGCGGAAAGGTCTTGATTGAATGAAAAAGTTACTGTGCGTGGTTCTTTCGCTTGTAATCGCCGTTTCGTCATGTGCGGTTATAGCTTCGGCTTCGGGCGAAGTCAAGGGCGACATAACGGATTATCCCGTAATCATCGTTCCCGGCTACAGCTCCACCAACCTTTATTACGGCGACAGCCTTGAAACGGGTGAAGCTGTTTGGGGACTTAACTGGGATAACGTTCTTGAACGTGTTTTTTCAAGAATTGCAGAGCTCGGCATCGGTCTGGGCGCACTTACGGTCGGCAACGCCGAATATATTGCCGATGTTCTTGCAGAGGAAATGACTGCTCTTTTTGAAAAGCTCCGCTGCAATCCCGACGGCACAAGTGCTTATGAGCTTCATCAGGATTATACCGAAGCTGCAGATAAAAACAATGCCGTTCTCAATGAACGCTATCCCGACGGAAAATACAGGCAGGAAATTGAAATATCCGACGAAATCGCAGAGTATATCGGTCACGAAAACATTTATAATTTCAGCTCCGATTTCAGAATGGGTGCCGAATACTGTGCCGGCCTGCTTGATGAGTTTATCCAGTCCGTCAAGGAGCACAGCGGCAAGGATAAGGTAAATATCTGGTGCCTGAGTCACGGCGGTCAGGTTACCGCAACATATCTCAATCTCTACGGCTACAAGGGCGATGTTGATAACGCTGTTTTAACCGTTCCCGCAATCGGCGGCGCAGGTATTGCTTATGATGCAATGACTGCAAATATTGAATTTGATGAAGAATGCCTTGTCCGTTTCGTTGAAAACGGAACGATGACCGAAGAAAACTATAACTGGCTTGTAAAGGCAAATCAGCTCGGCTTCATTGATAATCTTCTCAACACTCTTTTCCCCAAGCTTATTCCCACTCTCGGTTACTGGGGCAGTTTATGGGATTTTATCCCCACAGATAAATATGAAGATGCCAAAAAGCAGCTTCTTGACAGCGAGGAAAGCGCAAGACTTATTGCAATAAGCGACCGTTTCCACTATGAAATACTTCCCACAATGAGCGAAAAGCTCACCGAATGCATTGAAAACGGCATGAATATTTCAATCATTGCAGGCACGGGTGAAAGAATTGTTACGGGCATGAACGAAGATTCTGACGGCATTATCACAACCAACGCCTCAACGGGTGCAACCTGCGCACCCTACGGCATGAGATTTGCCGACGGCTATGTTCAGAAAAATTCCTGCGGCGGCAAAAACAAGATTTCTCCCAACATGGAGATTGACGCCTCAACCGCATATCTCCCCGATAACACATGGTTTGTTGACGGTCTTTTCCACGGTATGACATATAAGGATAACTACACAAGAGTTCTTATGATGACCCTGCTCCTGACCGATAACATCACCGATGTTTATTCAGATGAAAACTATCCCCAGTTCAAATATTCAACCAACGCATCACATACCGTTCATGCGGTGTTTGACGGCTGTGACGAGGGAATTCTCACGGGCGATGCCGAAAAGCTTGTTGTTACAAACGTATGCAATAACAGCAAGGTCAATATTCTTGCAGTTTACTGTGACGGCGCAAAGCTTAAATTTGAGATTCCGGCGTTCAACAGTCTTAAGCCGGGTGAAAAGCTTGAAATTCCGTTTACGGGCGATATCCCCGAAAAATCTGCAAGTGCGGTAAGCATAACAGTTTATTACACCATGGATAACGCAACTCCCGTCGGCTACAGAACGCAAACCTTTACCCTTGATAACGGTGCTGCCGCCGAAAAGCAGGAGGGCTATGTAAGTGCCGAGGCAAAAACACCCTTTGACGATATCCTTTTCGGCGAATTTGATACAATTCTCAAAAAGCTCGGTCTTAAAGAGCTGCTTTCAATGCTCTATACAATTATTTATTGCATTACCGAATCCCTTTTGGTTTTTTAGGAGGTAAATTATGGCTGATTTAAACAGTTCAATCTGCATTTCATCGCTTCACGCTTCTGCCGTTTCACTCATCGGCGGCGAGGTATATGACTCAACAGAAAAACCCAATGCGGCGATAACCGCTCTCAAAGAAAAAAAGCTCGGCGAAAAGCCTGTTGACCGTGTTATCATCTATAATCCCGATGCCGTTGCTCTTTGGGTATGGCAGAAATACACCTCAAGGTTTGCATCTGCAATGGTCTGCTCCGACCTTGCAATGCCCATGCTTTCGGTTATGCCGAGCGTTACCCCCGTTTGCTTTGCTTCGATGTATACGGGAGTTATGCCCGATGTTCACGGCATAAAAAGATACGAAAAGCCCGTTCTTACAACCGAAACCCTCTTTGACCGTTTTATCAAGGCAGGCAAAAAGGCGGCGATTGTTTCAACTTCGGGTGACAGCATCTCAATGATTTTCCTTGAGCGTGAAATGGATTATTTCATCTACGATACTCCCGAGGAAGTTAACAAAAAGGCTCTTGAAATCATCGACGAGGATAAATATGACCTTGTTGTAATTTACAACGGCGATTACGACGGCACGATGCATAAATTCGGCCCTGAATCCGAGGAGGCACTTGCCCGCCTTGATAAAAACATTGCTTTTTATTCCGAAATGGTTGAGAAAATCAACACAAGACTTAAGGATAAAAATGTTTTCTACGGCTTCTGCCCCGACCACGGCTGCCATGAAATTGACGGCGGCTGCGGCTCTCACGGTCTTGATATGGAAGAGGATATGAACGTTATCCACTTCTACGGAATAAAAACAAAGGAATAACTCACCGAGCAAAAAGCAAAAGAACTGAATAAATTAAAGTGGCTTGCAGAAAAATCAACCCTTGCAAACCACTTTTTATTTTGTGTTAAACTATAGCTGTTATTATATGTTTTTCCGACTCGATGTATGGTATATACGCCCGTCATCGGAAGAAGACGGCTTCTTCATCTCCGTGAAACATTTCTGTTGCTCAATTCAGTATTGTTAACAAAAAGTTCACAATCTTCTTGCAGGAATCGACGGATTTATTTCGTATTAAGTATATGAAGGGGTGAAAAAAGATGAAAAGCATCAGAGAAATTGCCTGTGAAAGAGAAAAGCAGATATTATCTCCCAAAGCAGCGCTCGCAAGCGAAAGCAAGGGCAGACTGCGCCCCGAGGAGGAGTGTCCCGTCAGAACAGCTTTTCAGCGTGACCGTGACAGAATCATCCATTGCAGCTCTTTCCGCCGTCTTAAGCACAAAACGCAGGTTTTCCTCTCCCCCGAGGGCGATTATTACCGCACCCGTCTCACCCATACACTTGAGGTTTCGCAGATTGCAAGAACTATTGCAGGCGCACTTATGCTCAACTGCGACCTTACCGAGGCAATTGCGCTCGGTCACGATTTGGGTCATACCCCCTTCGGTCATGCAGGCGAAAGGGCACTGAATGCTGTCTGTCCCACGGGCTTCAGGCATTTTGAGCAGAGTCTTCGTGTGGTTGATACACTTGAAAAAGACGGAAGAGGTCTTAACCTCACCTTTGAGGTGCGTAACGGCATCGAACGCCATACCAACGGCGAGCAGGCAGCAACCCTTGAAGGCAGAATAGTCCGCCTTGCCGATAAAATTGCCTACATAAATCACGATATCGACGATGCAACAATCGCAGGAATAATGCGTGAGGACGATATTCCGCTTGCAATCCGCCATGAGCTCGGCACTTCAAAAAGTGCAAGAATAAACACGCTTGTTTTGAGCTGCATCGAAAACAGCGATGAAGATATACAAATGGAAAAAGGCATTCAGCAGGCATTTGATGAGCTTCACAGCTTTATGTTTGCGAAGGTTTACACAAATCCCGCCTGCAAGAGCGAGGAAAAGAAGGCTGTTGACCTTATCCAGAAGCTTTATTTCCATTTTGCCAAAAAAGAAGAAAATCTTCCGCCGCAATTCCTTGAAATTGCTGAGCGTGACGGTATGGGGACCGCCGCATGCGATTTCATAGCAGGAATGACAGACAGATACGCCGTAAGGATATTCAACGAGCTTTATATCCCGAAGGCATGGAGTGAAATCAACGATGCATTCCTTTAATATGCAAATCCAACAGAAAATTGAGTGAAAAAAGAGAATGAATATAAAGAAAACGGCGATAGCCGTGCTTTGTGCGGTTCTGCTTTTTGTGAGCGGTGCCGTACCGAATGCGTTTGCCGACTGGTATGATGATATCAGCTCGGGAACATACGTTGAAATAAAAGGCAATAATTTTGTTGCCGACACCTTTTACGGAGTGGATGCTCTTTATAACGAAAACGGTCCCACTCTTTACTGCAACGAGCTTGTAATACGGTTTTATAAAGAGGCGTACGGGCTTGATATTTCCGCAGGCACTTCGGGGATTTCAATGAAAACCGATGGCTATAAATTCGTAACTCCCGAAACGGCAAAGCCGGGCGATGTTGTTTATGTAAGTGCGGCAATGCGAGGCACATCCGACCACTGGGCAATAGTCAAATATAACAAGGGCGATTACCTTGTTTTGTTTGAACAAAATGTTGTTAATAACGGAAAAGCGGGCGTTGAAAGAAAGCTGAAATATCCCTCGGATTCTTATAAAATTTATACTCCCGTGAGCACAGGCGAAAATCCCGACCCCGTTCTGAAGGGCTCATCCGGAAATTCGCAGACTACCGAAAAAACAACGGAAAAGACTACCGTTACAACAACCGTTACAACAACAGTTTCAACAACGCAAAATCCCACAACAACTACAACAAAGCCGACTACTACGACCACTAAACCGACTACAACAACTACAAAACCTACTACGACCACTAAACCAACAACAACCAAACCCGTTACAACAACAAGGGTCACAACCACTAAGCCCACCACAACAGAGGTTACGGCAACCGATGTTGCAACAACCGAGCAGACAAGCCTGCCCGTAACGGAAACAACCACCTTTGCTGTAACGTTTCTTAATATTGAGATAACCGAAAACTATCATTCGATTATTCAGGAATCCACAACCGAGCTTATTGAGGAAAGCAATTCCTCTGCAACGGGTAAAATTGTTATCGGTTCGGTCTGCGGTGCTCTTGTAATAGGCATTGCTGCACTTGCAGTATTACTTATTAGGAAAAAGTAAAATAAAAATCAAAAGAAAGGGGGGCGGGCAAATGAGAATAAGTGAGAGATTTATTCAGGAATTACAGGATAAAATCGATATTGAACAGGTTATTTCCTCGCATATCAGCCTTAAGCGCAGGGGTAAAAACCTTGTAGGTCTTTGCCCGTTTCATAATGAAAAAACCCCTTCGTTTACGGTATATCCCGAAAGCCGTTCATTTTACTGTTTCGGCTGCGGCGCAGGCGGCGATGTAATAAGCTTCGTTCGCAGAATGGACAACCTTGATTATATTGAAGCGGTCAAGGCTGTTGCACAGATGGCAGGCGTGTCGATGCCGGAGGACGGCTATGACGATACTCTTTCCAAACAGAGAATGCGTCTGCTTGAAGCAAACCGTGAAGCGGCAAGATTCTATCACGCTTGTCTTATGGACCCGAAAAACAAAGACGCTCTTGATTATTTCCTTAAAAGAGGTCTTTCTGTAAGTACAATCCGCCGTTTCGGTCTGGGCTATGCGCCGAATGACTGGCGTGAGCTTATAAATCATCTTAAAGGCAAGGGCTTTACGGAGCATGAGCTGGTGCTTGCAAACCTTGCAAGGCGATCGGATAAAAACGGCAGAGCAAATTATTACGATAATTTCCGCAACCGTGTTATGTTCCCGATAATCGACCTTCGTGGCAACGTTATCGCCTTCGGAGGCAGAGTTATGGATGATTCAAAGCCGAAATACATAAACACTTCGGACACCTTGGTTTATAAAAAGAGCAACGGCGTTTTTGCCATGAATCTTGCCAAAAACAACAACGATAACAAGTTTATTCTTGTTGAAGGATATATGGACGTTATCGCCCTTCATCAGGCAGGATTCACAAACGCAATTGCCTGCCTCGGCACGGCATTTACCAATGAACAGGCAAACCTGCTTTCACGCTATGCCGAAGAAATTATTATCTGCTACGATAATGACGAAGCGGGAAAAGCCGCAACGGCAAGGGCCCTCGGAGTGCTCGGAAGAACAGGGCTGAAGCTCAGAGTTGTCAGCATGGAAGGCGGCAAGGATGCCGATGAAATCATAAGAAAGCACGGCAAAGAAAGGTTTGCTGACCTTCTCAAAGAGGCATCCAACAAAACGGAATATAAGCTCCTTGAAGAGAGAAATAAATATAATCTCAATACCGATGACGGCAAGCTGCGTTTTCTCATGGCGGCAACTCAGGTGCTTGCCTCCTGCGGAAGCATTGAACAGGATATATACGCAACCCGTCTTTCAAACGAGCTCGGGGTCAGCGTTGAAAGCATAAAGGCGCAGCTCAAAACCGCTGCAATCCGTCAGAAACGAATGGACGAAGCTAAGAAGCGTAACGAAACCGCCGAAATGCTTCTTAAAAGCAACGAGGATAAAAACAACCCCGAAAGAGCAAAAAATCTCGGAGCCGCAAAAGCGGAGGAAACACTCATTGCCTCATTTTTGCGAAACCCCGATTTTTATAATAAACTGAAGGAAAAAATTTCACCCGATGATTTTGTTACCGCCTTCAACCGCAGGATTTTTGAATGCCTTATTAAAGGTCTTGACAGCGGAGCAGAGCCGAGTCTGAGCCTGTTTTCCGCCGATTTTACTCCTGAAGAGATGGATTCGGTAACAAGAATATCGCTCATTGCGCCGAACCTGAGCAACACTCTTCGTGAATGCGAGGACTGCATAAAGGTTCTTAAAGACCATTCTGCCGCTTCAAAAGTTACAGATGCAGGTTCTTTAAGCGATGAAGAATTTTTAAAGATGTTTCAGAAAAAATAATTTATAGGATGTGATTGTATGGAAGTAAAAGAATTGAAAGCACCGTTTAAAACACTGGTGGAAAAAGGTAAAGCAGCAGGTAAGCTGACAACTCAGGAAATCGACTCCGTTATCATCGAAATGGATCTCGATATTGAAGAGCTCGATAAGCTCTATGAAACTCTCGAAGCTCAGAATATTGAGATCGTTGACGACCTTTCAAGTGCGGCAATAGAAAACTTTGATGTTGACCTTCCCAAATCTCTTGATATCGGCGGCGGAGACGACAAGGGTATGACCGTTGATGACCCCGTTAAGGTTTATCTTAAGGAAATCGGCAGAGTACCTCTTCTCACTCCCGAAGAAGAAATCGAGCTTGCTATCAGAATTTCGGATGATGACCAGCATGCAAAGCAGCGTCTTGCAGAAGCTAACCTCCGTCTTGTTGTAAGCATTGCAAAGCGTTATGTGGGCAGAGGCATGCAGTTCCTCGACCTCATTCAGGAAGGTAACCTCGGTCTTATCAAGGCTGTTGATAAGTTCGATTATACAAAGGGCTTCAAGTTCTCAACCTATGCAACATGGTGGATAAGACAGGCTATTACAAGAGCCATTGCTGACCAGGCAAGAACAATCCGTATCCCCGTTCATATGGTTGAAACCATCAATAAAGTTAAAAAGACTAACAGCCAGCTTCTTCACAAGAACGGCAGAGACCCCTCGGCTGAGGAAATTGCGGCAGAGCTTGATATGCCCGTTGAAAAGGTCCGTGAAATCATGCGTGTTGCTCAGGAGCCCGTTTCGCTCGAAACACCTATCGGCGAAGAGGAAGACAGCCATCTCGGCGACTTCATTCCCGATGATGACGCTCCCGCACCTGCAGACGCAGCTTCAATGCTCCTTCTCAAAGAGCAGCTCAACGATGTTCTCAAAACTCTCACCCAGAGAGAAGCGAAGGTTCTTGCTCTCCGCTTCGGTCTTGAGGACGGACATCCCCACACTCTTGAAGAGGTAGGCAGCGAATTCGGCGTTACCCGTGAAAGAATCCGCCAGATTGAAGCAAAGGCACTCAGAAAGCTCCGTCATCCCAGCAGAAGCAAGAGACTCAAGGATTTCCTTGATTGATTTGATACGATTTCGTTCTTATTGTAGGGCGGGATGCCCTCATCCCGCCGTGAATTCTGACAGAATATGTTTCGTTATGAAAGCATATAATCGGATATCACGTGTGGAGGTGCGGAAGGTTTGACACGAAAAGAAATAACACTTCTCAATCTCGGGAGCAGCCTTGATGACCTTGCGAATTCTGACCCGAGAGGCTACGGTGTGTGCAAGCTGCTTTATAAGGC
>CAZJOH010000091.1:0-9968 GCA_964547575.1 uncultured Clostridium sp. | reverse complement strand
TGCAACTTCTTCCTGATCGATACGGCTTCTGATATACGGATGCTTCTCTGTAAGCTTCATATCGGGTCTTTCCTTTGCAAGATATGCAAAGTATGAGCCGAGGATAACAGCATTCTTCATGCCGACTTCCTTGCAAAGAGGAAGGATTCTCTTGAGAGGAGCTATGTTATACTTGTAATATGCATCATAAACGGGTGCAGGGAATTCAACTCTTTCGTCAATGCCTGCTGCGAATACGAAGCAGTCATAACCCTGCATCATTGCCTTGATTTCGTCATCTGACTTTTCATAAATATTGCAGAATTCGAGTTCCATTTCCTTGGGAATAGGCGCACCTTCGGGAAGAGGGGGAAGAGCAACGCTCTTTACCTGATGGCCTCTTTCGAGGAAGATTCTTGCTGCTTCACAGCCGAGAAGACCTGTGCCGCCAATCATAAACACTTTCATTGGGGATTCCTCCTTAAAAATTATACATATATAATATATATCTTATTTACAGATTAGTCAAGAAAAAAATAACACATTTTTGTCAAACGTTATCGAGTGAGTACGAGAAGAAGTCAAGCGGAAACCAGCTCTGTGCAAAAGCGGGAATATTCAGTCTGTCCTTTGAATAAAGTCCGCCGAGGAAAACTATTGCCTGATTATGGTCAAGCTCAATATCCGCCTCGCCCTCTGCCGCCGTAACACTTACATCTTTACCGTCAACGGTAACGGCAAGGAATTCATCGCATTTCATGCCGTGAATGAGGATTTTGAGAGTGCCTGACCCGAGGTTCATTCTCTGCGCCTTAAGAGCAAGGAAGGCTTCTGTAAAATTGCCGAAATTGAAAATGTTTATCATTTCGGGAGTGCCGATTGAATAGCCGCCGCAGTTCTTCGCCATAAAATCGCAATATTCCGTATCGAATGCGGGAAGATTTATTGCAACGCCCTCAAGCTTTCCCGTTTCCATAGCACACATGATAAGCTCCAGCATATCATCTGCTTTAACCGCTCTGATTTCGTGGAGATATCTGCCGCCGTGCTTTTCGAGAGTGAAATAACCCTTGAATTCATCGCCATCAAATGCCGCATAAGGAGTGTTGTTCCACGATTGGAAAATATCGGCATAATCCTCTTCTTTTCTTTCGACAAAGAAGGGTAATTCCTCGTGGAGAGCCTTGATTTTCTTGATGATATCGGTATCGCTTTCAGTGATTTTACGGGCAGTAAAAGCCGAGGCTCTTTCTTCGCCGAGTATTCGTCTTGTGTTGCCCTTATCGATAAGAAAACGGTATTCAAGACCTATGGGCTCATAGCCGAAAAAGCCGTATCTCTGCCTCTGGCCGCCGAGGAGAGAATAGTCGAAATTCTCCTCCCTCATTATATCGAGAGCCATGTGCATGGTATCTTTCATGTAACCCTTGCCGCGGCAATCCGTTGTTACGGCAACATTACCGATTCCGAGGATTTTAAGCTTTCTGCCTGCCGCAACCGCATTGAGAGGATAGCAGCCGACCGCACCCTTGATTTCTTCGCCCTCCATAACAACAACATTGTTATAAGCAGGTGAATATTTCTCCTTATAAAGCTTCGGAAGAAGAGTCATAAATCGCTGATTATTTGGGTCATCGCTAAAGAAAACGGTATCGAGCATATCAATAAGCTCTGCCGTATATTTTTCAGGACATCTGCCCTTGTAGATGTTTTCCATAAGTACCTTTCCTTATCTCAATTTCATAAAATCGTTATAATTAAGAATTCTGTAATTCTTGTTGCCGACAGGTTTCGCCTTATCTTTACGGCGACGTTTGAAAATAAGAATAATCAGAACAACGATTATTGCCAACGCTGCTATCCTGAAAATCCATGAAGAAAGAACGGATTTTGCCATGCTTCCGATGAAAGCAAAAATTCCGATTTTTGCATCAATATTTGAAACAAGGTCAATTTCCTTTATAACTTCGCCGGCATACATTACTCTGCCCTTGCAGATAACGTCACCCTTTTTAACAGGAGCGTTTACCGATGCAGGTGCATCAATAAGCTCAACGAGAAGCCCGCTCGATTCCGTTCCCTTCGGTACAAGGCTGTAAACCGTTTCAGCAGGCGAAAGAGTTATGTAATCAACGGATTTTGCATATTTAACAGGAATTTCGCCTACAACACGGGTTGTATCCGCAATCGCAACAAGCTCGATATTTGAAAAGGTCCATTCAAGCATTTCCTTGCAGTCAAGGAATGAGCCGTTTTCGTTAACGCCGTCGTTATCGACATCGCCGAAGGTTGAATTGAGAGCAACGGCAACGTAATTATAGCCGTCCTTTGCAGCAACGGCAAC
Organism: uncultured Clostridium sp.; assembly: GCA_964547575.1. GTDB lineage: Bacteria > Bacillota > Clostridia > Oscillospirales > Acutalibacteraceae > CAG-177. The sequence continues at coordinate 7,645 of CAZJOH010000091.1, read as the reverse complement.
AAAGCATCTGCCTGCCTTTGAGGTTGAACCGGTTTTGCCGCCCTTTACATACTTGCAGTAATAGTCCTTATATGCACTGTTGAGCATATAGTTTGATGAGTGGATTGTTCTTGACTGCTGAAGGTTTGTTTCGGGAAGAACATAGCTCTTTTTTGCAACTATTTCCTCAAAAGCAGGGAAGGTCATGGCATGAGTGATAAACTTTGCCATATCCGTTGCTGTAACATACTGATTATCATGGTCAAGGCCGTGAGGGTTTTCAAAATGGCTGTTTGTGCAGCCGAGCCTTTCGGCAACCTCGTTCATCATTGAAATAAACTTTGCTCTGTCTCCGCCCGAAACATAATCGGCAAGCGTTGTTGCAGATTCATTCGCACTCACAAGCATGAGACAGCAGAGAAGGTCATAAACCGTCATCTGCTCGCCTGCCATAATGCCGCCGAGAGAGCTTCCCGTGCCGTCAAGCTCTCTTATGCAAGACTCGGGCACGGTTACGGTTGCGGTTAAATCAGAGCAGTTTTCAAGCACCACTATCGCCGTAACAATCTTCGTAAGGCTGGCAGGTGCGGTCTGCTTATTTGCATTTTTCGAGAAAATAACCTCGCCGTTATCCGTGCTTACAAGCAGAAGGCAGTCCGAATAAAGATTCATGGACTCCATAACCTCGTCATAAGCCGCATTTGCATTTGTAAAACAAAATGTGCTTACAAGTAAAACTGTTGTTAATAATATACATATTATCTTTTTCATTTCACAACACCATCATTAAAAAATTCGATACCAAACAGTATAACACAGATTCAATCGAAAATAAATACTTAATTTTATTTTTTATTTATAAACATTTAGTTAATTTAAATCGGATACCTTGATTTTTTCTGCCGATTGGAGTATATTTATTGAGATTATAAAATTAAGGAGTATATGCAATGGTATATGTAACCGGAGATATGCACGGCGATATTTCCAGATTCGACTCTCCTGCTATAAAACAGCTGAAAAAAGGCGATACTCTTATTGTATGCGGCGATTTCGGCTTTGTATGGGATAACAGCAAAATCGAGCAGAAGGTTCTCAAAAAGCTTGCAAGCAAAAAATTCAACATTTGCTTTATTGACGGAACTCACGAAAATTTTGAAATTCTCAATTCTCTCCCCGTTACAGAATGGAACGGCGGCAAGGTTCATCATCTCGGCGGAAATCTTTACCACCTTATGAGGGGTCAGATTTTCAAAATCGACAACATGACCTTCTTTACAATGGGCGGAGGCGAAAGCCCCGATATTGATATCCGTTTTGAAGAAAACGCATGGTCGAAGTATGAATTCCCGAGCCGTGAGGAGCTTCTTGAGGGTGCGGCAAATCTTGAAAAGCTCAACTGCCGTGTTGACTACATCATAACCCACGAGCCACCCGTTAAAATCAAGGGATTCCTTAAGTTAAAGGACAGCGAAACCGCAAGCGTTACGGGTCTTAACACCTATCTCGAGGAGCTTTCGGAAGCCTGCGTTTTCAGACGCTGGTTCTTCGGCTCAATGCATCTCGATAAGTATATTTCCAATTCCCATGTTGCGGTGTTCCAGAATGTTATCAATGCAATAACGGGTGAGGTTCAGAAATGAGTGTTGCATCTGTATCAAATCTTAAGTCCTCTCTCGGAAAATGCGAGGCTTTTCTCATAACTTCAGAAGAAAACATGAGGTATCTCACCGATTTTCCGAATTCCGAGGGCAGAGTTTTCATAACAGCCGATGAAGCCGTGTTTTTTGTTGACAGCCGATATATAGAAGCGGTCAGCAAAAAGGTTGACTGCTGCGAGGTTGTGCTTATGACTTCTTTTCACAAGCAGCTCGGCGAATATGCCGAAAAACTCGGCGTTAAAGAGATTTTTACCGAAGCGGAAGGGATAAGCGTTGCTGATTTTTCGGCACTTTGTAAAAACGTTCCGTGCGAATTCAGGGCAGAAAAAGCGGATGAGCTTCTCACCTCTCTGCGCCGCAGAAAAAGCGAGGAAGAAAAGAATAAAATCCTTGCCGCACAGGCCATTGCCGAAAAAGCATTTGACCATGTTCTCGGATTTATTAAGGAAGGCGTTACCGAGCGTGAAATTGCTCTCGAGCTTGACTTTTTTATGCTTAGAAACGGTGCGGAATGCGTTTCGTTTGACACAATTGCAGTCAGCGGCAAAAACAGCTCTCTCCCCCACGGCGTACCAAGCAATAAGAAAATTGAAAAAGGCGACTTCATAACAATGGACTACGGTGCAGTTGTTGACGGCTATCACAGCGATATGACACGCACGGTTGCCGTAGGCGAGATATCTTCAAGGCAGATTGAGGTTTATGAAACCGTTCTTCAAGCGCAGGAAAAGGGCCTTGAAGTCCTACGGGCAGGCATTTCGGGCTTTGATGCGGATAAAGCCGCAAGAGATATTATCGAAAATGCCGGCTACGGTAAATTTTTCGGCCACGGCACGGGTCACGGAGTCGGGCTGCAGATTCACGAATCTCCGAGACTTTCACCCAAAAGCAAGCACATTCTCGAAGCAGGCGACGTTGTGACGGTTGAGCCGGGTATCTATCTTCCCGACGAATTCGGAGTACGCATAGAGGATATGGCGTTTATCACCGAAAACAGCTTTGAAAACCTCACAAAATCCCCGAAAAAGCTTATAATTCTTTAATATTAAGGCTTTCTTTAAAAAAAGACTTGAAAAATCATAGTGAATAGTATAAAATAGCTGTGAAAACATATAAACATTGTAAGGAGAAATATTTTTATGGTATCAGCAGGCGATTTCAGAAACGGCGTAACCTTTGAAATGGAAGGCCAGGTTTATCAGATTATCGAATTCCAGCATGTTAAGCCCGGTAAAGGCGCTGCTTTCGTAAGAACAAAGATCAGAAATGTTATCGGCGGTGCTGTTGTTGAACGTACATTCAACCCCACCGACAAGTTCCCCACCGCTTACATTGAGCGCAAGGAAATGGAATATTCATATGAAGACGGCGGTCTTTACTACTTCATGGACCCCGAAACCTATGACATGGTTCCCATCGGTCAGGATACTCTTCCCGAAAACTTCAAGTTCGTTAAGGAAAACGAAACATGCCGTGTTCTTTCATATAAGGGCAGCGTTTTCGGCGTTGAACCCCCCACAACAGTTACTCTTCAGGTAACAAAGACCGACCCCGGTTTCGCAGGCAATACTGCTACAAACGCAACAAAGCCCGCTACTCTTGAAACAGGCGCCGAAGTTAAGGTTCCTCTTTTCATCGACGAGGGCGAAATGATTGTTGTTGACACCCGTACAGGCGAATATCTCAGCCGCGGCTAATCAATAAATTAATTTTTTGGAGGACAAAGAAATGACCGTAACAGAAAAGGTTGCATACCTTAAGGGCCTTGCAGAAGGTCTTGCACTCGACGAAAGCAAGCCCGAAACAAAAATTATCAATGCAATGATGGACGTTCTCGATGAGCTCGCTCTTACCGTAAGCGATCTTGAGGACGGCATGGACCTTATCTCCGAACAGCTTGACGCTGTTGATGAGGATCTCGACGAGCTTGAAAGCTTCGTTTACGAAGAGCTTGACGATTGCGACTGCGATTGCGACGACTGCTATGACGATGACGAAGAAGAATACTACGACGTAGAATGCCCCTGCGGCGAAATCATCTGCGTTGACAGAGAGATTCTTGAAGAAGGCAGCATCACCTGCCCCAACTGCAACGAGCTTCTCGAATTCGAAATTGAGTGCGATTGCGACGATTGCGAATAATTAAAAACTGAAAAACCGCTCTGCATGATGCAGGGCGGTTTTTAAATGGAGTGTGTTTCGCAGAAGTGAAATATCACTTCGTGATGTTTGTAACCCCCTCCGTCATTTTCTTGCGAAAATGCCACCTCCCCTGAAGTGGAGGCTAATGAAGCAGTCAGCTTTCTGCATAAACGGAACTTACTGTTTGGGCTCCCTCAAGAGGAAGCCGGGTCATAGATCCTGAGGGAGTAAGACTCAGATTTTGCGGAGCAACATAATTCCGAATTAAAATATATGGAGATTCATATGATAAAAAACATCATTTTTGACATGGGCGGTGTGCTCATTGACTACAACCCCGAAAAAACACTTTACGGCTTATTTGATAAAGAAACCGCCGATATTCTTCTGCGTGAAATTTTCAGGAATAAAATATGGGCGGATAAGGACAGGGGAATTATTTCTCCGGAAGAAATAATGAAGCAGAAGCGTGATTCCGTTCCCGCAGAGGTTTTTGATAAGGTGAGCAAAATGGTGGATAATTTCTATCCCTATATGCCTCCGTTTGAAAAGATGTATCCTTTTATTGAAAGCCTCAAGAAAAACAGCTACGGTATCTATCTTCTTTCAAATGCTTCATCGGATTTCCACGAGCATAGAAAGGGCATTCCCGCCCTCTCGCTCTTTGACGGCGTTCTTATTTCCGCAGATTATAAGCTCCTTAAGCCCGAAAAAGAAATATACCTCGCACTTTATGAGAAGTTCTCATTAAAGCCCGAGGAATGCTTCTTCATTGACGATGTTCAGGCGAATATCGACGGCGCAAGGGCAACGGGCATGGACGGCCATTGCTATTACCACGGCGATATCGAAATTCTGAAAAAAGATATGGTCGAAAAAGGTATATTATAATTTGTTATATGCAGTCAGATTGAAATTCTTGATTTCAACTGTGCAATCATAGTTGCCGTGGATTTCAAAACCGATGTTTGTTCCGCCAAAGTAAAATTCCTCTTTTGAAATTTTCCTTCCGAAAATATTATCTTCATTTGCAAGCTTCACGGCATCGTTGATATGCTCTGTAAGGTCGATTTCAATATGAACCCACTCATCGGAAACATAGGACTTTCCGTTTCTGAAAAGAGAACGGCTTTTGATTCCGTAGGTATCCTTGGTTGAAAGGCTGTAAATCATGCAGTTGCTCGCTTCATCGAGTGCCCAATAGGTATCTTGATAACCTCTGCTATCAAAAAGATTGAGTCCGAACCATATGAAATCGTGATTTTCAACGCCTTTCATATAAAAATAGGCGAGAAACTGGGCGGCGTTTATGCCGTCCTTATTTGTTGTATCAACAAAATCGGAAAGCTTTATATCAAGTGACGCAACAATTCTGTCCGCAGAGCAGTTATAGAATTTTTTATCCGAATCAGACAAAGAACGGTAGTCGCAAATCGGCGACTGTTCAAGCAAAAGATGCGGCCATACACCATCTCCTGCAGCTTCGCCGTTATAAATATTCGCCGCATTCAGGCGCATGGAAACGGATTTTTCCTCAGGGTTATAGGCAACGGTTTTTGCCGAGCCGTCGGTTATTGTGTAGATATCGCTTTCAACCCTGTCTGCCCACAGACATTTACCCGAATTCCACTGAGCAATCATCCAGTCGGGTGAAGATGCATTTTTATTATACTTAAATTCGCCGAGCTTCACTCCGCTGCCGTTTTCTGTCTGCTGTGAAATTACCGAAAAACCGTTTTCAAAATCGGGGTCGGCAAAAAGCTGCTTTGATTCATATCCGCTCAAAGGAATGTTGAAAGCAGCAGAAATTGCAAGATAAATCATAAAAAACAAAGATAAAATTTTTGCAAACATAATCATCACCGATTTCATTATACCATTTACAAAAATAAAATCAATATTATATTGACTGCAGCAAAAATTAAGTGGTATTATATATACAAATAAAATAGGTAAAGGCATAAGAACATGAATTGTTATTCACAAATCGCAAAAACCGTTCCCGAATTTATGTCGCTTGCCAATGCAATAAGAAAAACCCGTCTCCCCTGCGGAGTAACGGGGCTTTCGCATATACACAAGGCGCACGTTATCGCCTCTATGTGTATGTGCCTTATGCAAAAGGCAATTGTTGTTGTTCCCGATGAAGCAACGGCAACCCGTATGCGGCAGGATCTGGAGAGCTTCGGAGTGAACGCTCTGCACTACCCTGCAAGGGATTTCTCATTCCGCACGCTCGAAACCGTTTCAAGAGAATATGAACACGCCCGTCTGAAAGTGCTTGATAAGATGCTTTCGGGCGATTACGACGTGGTTGTTTTATCGGCAGAGGCTTCAATGCAGCTAACCGTTCCCCCTGCCATGCTCATGAACAGCAGCTTTTCATTGGAATCGGGCGAGGACTATGATTCAGACGAGCTTATATTAAGCCTCATGAGATGCGGCTATACACGCAGCGAGCAGGTTGACGGCGCAGGTCAGTTCGCATTGAGAGGCGGTATCCTCGACTTCTTCCCGCCCGACTCAAAGCAGCCCTGCCGAATAGAATTCTGGGGCGATACAGTAGACAGCATATCTTTTTTTGACCCCGAAACACAGCGCAGAACGGATTCGGTTGATGAAATCCGTATAACACCTGCCCGTGAAATTCTCTGCACTCCCGAAATGCTGACAGCTCTTATCGAAAAGCATATTGCAGAAAATAAAATAAAGGGCGAGGCTCTGAAAAATCTCAACGATGACATTGCGAAGATGAATGACGGCATCCGTCTTTCTTCTCTCGATAAATATTTGCCGCTGATTTATCCCGATTGCTGCAGCATTTTCACCTATGCGGAAAATGCAATGCTTTTTGTATGCGAAAGCTTTGCGGTAAAGGATAAATTCAGCAGTGCATCGCAGCTTCTTTTGGAAACGGTCAAGGGACTTTTTCAGGACGGTGTTCTCTGCAAGGGTCTTGACTGCTACGGAATAAGACTGCATGATTTGTTCTCATATTACGAAGATATGGGCGCAGTTTATCTTGATAATCTTCCCCGAGGCAGCTTTGATACTCCCGTCAAAGAGCTTATTACCTTCACGGCAAAGCAGATAAGCCCGTGGAACGGCACTCTTGCGGCAGTTATTGATGACCTGAATGCCGTAAGGCAGAGGCTCGGTCACTCCTGCGCCGTGCTTGCCGGCACGGATAAGGCAGCAAAAACCCTTGCCGAAGATCTGGAAAACGAGGGAATCCCCTCACTTTTCTGCCCCGTACCCCCTGCCGAATTTCCCGAAAAAACCGTATGTGTTTTACCCGGAGGATTTTCCGCAGGCTTTGAATACCCCAACGCAAAATTCACTCTCATAACCTACAGAGCAAGAACCGTTACCAAAAACCGTGTTACCGCAACAAAGAGAGGCAAAAACGCCTTCAATAATCTTGATGAGCTTCACAGAGGCGAATATGTTGTTCACTCGGCTCACGGTATAGGCATTTTCGAGGGCATACAGACCCTTGAAGCCTCGGGCACAACAAAGGATTATATAAAAATCCGCTATGACAAGGGCGATAACCTCTATGTTCCCGTAACACAGCTTGATCAGGTTTCAAAATATATAGGACCCAAAAATGACGATAAGCCGTTAAAGCTTAATAAACTCGGCGGCAAGGACTGGCAGAAAACCCGTTCAAGAGTCAAAAGTGCAGTCAAGGATATGGCAAAAGAGCTTATTGAGCTTTATTCAAAACGCATAAAGCTCAAAGGTCACGCTTTTTCGCAGGATATTGATATGCAGAATGATTTTGAGCGCCGTTTTGAGTTTGTTGAAACGGATGATCAGCTTCGCTGCATTCACGAAATCAAAAAGGATATGGAAAAGCC
>CAZJOH010000090.1:0-9996 GCA_964547575.1 uncultured Clostridium sp. | reverse complement strand
TCGTCGATAAGAATAAGGCTTTTTTCATCGGCTTCATTGAAAATGCTTATGATATTTGTCATGTGCGCCGAGAATGTTGAGAGCGATTGCTCAATTGACTGCTCATCGCCGATATCGGAAAGAATTTTATCAAAAACGGAAATTTCGCTTCTGTCGCCTGCCGGAATCATCATTCCGCACATACCCATCATTGAAAGCAGACCAAGGGTCTTTATTGAAACGGTTTTACCGCCTGTATTCGGGCCTGTGATAACAAGCGTATCAAAATCCTCGCCGAGCATTATATCAACGGGAACAACCTTTTTAGGGTCAATAAGCGGATGCCTTGCCGCACGCAGTTTGATAACTCCGTTATCGTTGAGAATCGGCGGACAGCCCTTGATTTTATAGGCATACTGTGCTTTTGCGAATATGAGATTAAGTTCAAGTGCGCATTCGTAGCTGTTCTTTATGCTTTGTGCAAAATCGCCTGCACTCGAAGAAAGCTCTGCGAGGATTCTCTCGATTTCTTCACGCTCTTTTGTTTGAAGAACACGGATTTCGTTGTTAGCTTCAACAACTGCCATGGGCTCTATGAAAACCGTTGCACCGCTTGACGAGGTGTCGTGAACAAGACCTGCTATTTCGCTTCTGTATTCGCTTTTAACGGGTACAACATATCTGCCGTTACGCTGAGTAATAATGTTTTCCTGCAGATATTTTGAATGGCTCTGCGAACGGGAAAATTTTTCAAGCTGTTCTCTGATTTTTGATTCCTGAACCCTGATTTTGCGTCTTATAGCAGCAAGAGTGGGTGAAGCGTTATCGGAAATTTCCTCTTCCGAAATAATGGCATTGAAAATTGCTGTTTCAAGAAATTTGTTGGGAACGAGTGCATTGAAAAGCGTATCGAGAACGCTCTGCACACCCGCATTGGATGCTCTCCATTGCGAAAGAGTGCGTATAACACGCAGCACTCCGCCGATATCGAGCAATTCTCTTGTATTAAGAACGCTGCCTGCATTTGCTCTGCTCAATGCATTATTTACGTTTTTCAGCCCGCCGAATGAAGGACCGCCGAAACGGGCAAGCAGCATATGTGCGTCAACCGTTTGATTGAGAAGGGCTTTTGCAAGGTCAAGATTTGTTTCGGGCTTAAGATGCAGAGCGTTATATCTTGCATCGTCGCAGCTTGTGAATTCCGCAAGCCTTTCAAGAACCTTATCAAATTCAAGCGATTTTGCGTGTTTATCAAATGAATTCATTTTATTCTCCTATGGGTTTATAATTAATCTTCCTCGGAGTTTTCTTCTGTTGTTTCCTCTTCAATAACATCGCCGTTTTCATCCGTAACGGGTTCGGTTGTAACGATTTCGCCGTTTTCGTCAGTAACCGCCTCTGTTGTTATAATCTCGCCGTTTTCGTCGGTCATCAGTTCTTCCGTAACTGATACGGCAGTGGTTTCAATAGCTGTGGATGGCTCGGCTTCAGGCTCTGTTTCGGGAGCACGTGTCTGCTCGGTAGTGCCGATAACCTCCTGACCGTCAACCGCCTGAATAGAGGAAACATACATCATTCCTCCGCTGCGTTCACGCAGAGTTATTTTCATATATTTATCGGGCTCGGGAGCGGTGTATTCTCCGTCCTGAATCTGTGCCCATGCAAGGTTGCCGATATATCCCACGCTGAGGATTTTTGAGCTGCCCTGCTTTTCTATCTCGTATACTTTAGGTGTGTATGCCGATTCAACGCCCGTAACCGGAAGAATATAGCTTTTGAGCGCTGCATCGTATGTTATTTCGTATTCGCTCATGTCAATTGATGAATGCAGAGATGCAATATCAATTTCCGTTCCGAAAAGGCTGATGAAATAGCTTTCAATATCCTCCTGAGGAACAACTATACCGAAGGTTTCGCCCTCTGAATACGGATATTTATCCGCACCTTCATCGCTCATAAGAAGCGCCCATACCGCACTGTTGAGAAGCTGGGAAACATCTGCCTGAGTGAGGTCGTCAAACGGGTCGGGATCAAACATCACAACGGGTTTGAGCATTTCCTCGTATTCTGCCTTTTCAGCGGCGTTATCCGTGAAATCTTTAACGGTATCAACTGCAAAATTGATAACCGTTACCAGACCGATGATTGCAAGAATGCCTGCCAATATTCCTATAGGGAAGGCGAGCTTATTTTTACCTTTTTTATTCTGTGCCAACTTAATGACCTCCACTTAACTAACTGTTATCTTATCTGATTTGTCCGTTGCCGCTGATAACATATTTTGAGCTTACCATGTGGGCAACGCCGAGAGGACCTCTTGCGTGAAGCTTCTGAGTTGATATGCCGATTTCTGCGCCGAAGCCGAATTCGCCGCCGTCGGTAAATCTTGTTGAAGCGTTAACATAAACTGCCGCAGCATCAACTTCCGCCTTAAACTTTTCGGATGCCGCATAGCTGTCCGTGATAATCGCTTCGCTGTGTCCCGTACCGTATTTTGCGATATGCGAAATTGCTTCGTCGATATCTTCAACAACCTTAACGCTGATTTTATAATCAAGATATTCGGTTGCCCAGTCATCATCCGTTGCAGAAATTGCATAGGGGAGAATTTCGCAAACGGCTTCATCGCCTCTGATTTCAACATTTTTTTCTTTAAGCTTTTCACCGATTGTAATGAGTGCAAGCTCTGCAATGTCTTTATGGATAAGCAAGCCCTCGCATGCATTGCATACCGATACTCTCGATGCTTTTGCGTTTGCAACAATTTCTGCCGCCATATTGATATCCGCATCGCAGTCAACATAAACATGGCAGTTGCCTACTCCGGTTTCAATAACGGGTACGGTTGCATTTTCAACAACGGAGCGGATAAGACCTGCTCCGCCTCTGGGAATGAGCAGGTCAACATAACCGTTGAGCTTCATAAGCTCTGTTGCAGCCTGTCTTGAAATGTTTTCGATGAGTATAATGCAGTCCTCGGGAAGACCCGATTCTGCCGCAGCTGTACGCATAACTGCCGCAATTGCTTTGTTTGAATTTATTGCTTCCTTGCCGCCTTTAAGAATAACGGAATTGCCTGCTTTAAGGCAAATTGCCGCCGCATCAGCGGTAACATTGGGTCTTGCCTCGAAAATAACGGCAATAACACCGATAGGTACGGCAACCTTTTCTATCTTCAGTCCGTTGGGTCTTGTTTCGCCCCAGAGAACTTTTCCTACGGGGTTTTCGCTTGCTGCAACCTGCCTTAAGCCCTGAGCCATGCCTGAAATTCTGTCCTGCGTAAGAGTAAGACGGTCTATCATTGCCTGCGATATACCTGCATCTGCGGCGGCTCTTATGTCCTTTGAATTTTCTTCAAGAATATATTGTGAGTTCTTTTCCAACGCAGCGGCAATTGCATTAAGAGCCCTATCTATTGCGGCACCGCCCGCCTTTGCAAGAATTCTCTGTGCCTCTTTTGAGCGTACACCTATATTTATCATTTCGCTCATTTATTTTACCTCCGATTTTGCCTTGAACAGAGTACCTATCTGTCTGCCGTCAATGAGTTTGTAAATATCTTCGGGGTCGGAGCCGTTCATAACAACCGTGTTTATTCCGGCTGCGGTTGCGATTTGTGCCGCATGGAGCTTTGTTATCATGCCGCCCGTGCCTCTGCTTGTTCCGCTTCCTCCGGCAAGAGCGAGAATTTCATCATTGATTTCGTCAACGCTGTGAATGAGAACGGCATTTTCATCCTCTCTCGGATTTGCACTGAAAAGACCGTCGATATCCGTAAGAATAATAAGCGTATCAGCCTCAACGATTTCCGCAACATGCGCCGAAAGGCTGTCGTTATCGCCGAAAACAATTTCTTCAACGGCAACGCTGTCGTTTTCGTTAACTATGGGAAGTGCACCGTACTCAAAAAGCTTCATGAACGAGTTGTGGAGATTACGGTGTCTTTCTTCGTTTTCAAAGTCATCTCTTGTTACAAGAAGCTGACCCGTTATGTTACCGTATTCGCCGAAAAACTTATCGTAAAGGAACATCAGCTCGCACTGACCAACCGTAGCAGCCGCCTGTCTGCCCGGAGTATCCTGCGGTCTTTCCTTAAGACCTAATTTTCCGACTCCTACTCCGATTGCACCCGAGGTAACAAGAACAATTTCAATTCCTGCATTTTTGAGGTCACTTAATACCTGTGCAAGCTTTGACATACGGCGGATATTTATTTTTCCCGTGTCATAGGTCAGGGTTGATGTGCCTACTTTGACAACGATTCTCTTAATATCTTTTCTGTTTATCATTTTGCATTACTTCTTTCGACTGCTGAATTTATTATTTCCGCATATGCCTTTTTGGCTTTTACCTTGCCTGCAACGCAGAGTGAGATTTTTGACATATCAAAGATTTCCGAAGCTGTTTTTCTGATATCCTCAAGAGTTACGGCACGGATATTTCTTATAACCTCATCCTCGGTGATTTCTCTGCTGTAAAACAGCATGTTCCTGCCGTTGCGTGAAGCATGGGAAGCAGGATTTTCAAGGTCCATAACAAATCCCGTAACCGCCTGCTCCTTTGCTCTTGCAAGCTCTTTTTCCGTAACGGTATCTGCAAACTCCGAAATAATTTTCAGCGTTTCGGTGATTGCCTTTTCTTCGGATTTTTCGCCGAGACCCATGCATACCGTAAAGATACCCGATTTAAGATAAGAAACGCATGAGGTATCTATCGAATAAACCAAACCGAGATTTTCTCTTATATGCTGAAAAAGCCTTGATGACGGAGTGCCGCCGAGAATTGATGATATCATTAAAGCAGGCTCACGGCTTTTTGTTCCTGACGGAACTCCCTGAAAACCGAGAATGAGCTGATTCTGCGTAAAGTCTTTCTTTATCGGAATAATTTTCGGGCTGAATTCTGCGCAGGTCGGATTGAGTATGAAGCCTGTGTTTTTGGCATCGGAAAAATATTTTTTGCTTATTTCAATTGCGGCTTCCTTATCAAAATTTCCGCTTATACTTATAACCGTTCTTTCCGGGACATAGAATTTTTTCATATGAGCGGTAAGACTTTCTTTTGTTACGGAATCCACTGTTTTTACCGTTCCGAGAATGTTTGAACCGAGCATGCTGCCTTCCCAGACTTTTTCATAAAACATATCGGTGCAGAGATCCTCGGGGTCATCCTCGTACATTGCGATTTCTTCCTTGATAATGCCTTTTTCAAGCTCAATATCTTCTGCATCAAGTCTCGGATTTCTGACCATGTCGCAAACAATATCAAGAGCTTTCGGCATATGCTCGGAAAGAGTTCTTGCATAAAAGCATGTTGATTCCCTTGCTGTATATGCATTAAGATAGCCGCCGATTTCATCCATCTCAACTGCGATATCAAGAGCGGAACGCTTTTCGGAGCCTTTAAAAATCATGTGTTCAATAAAATGAGATGTACCTGCCGTTTCGGGAGTTTCGTAGCTTGAACCGCTTGCCACCCAGATAACAACGGAGCAGGTTTTGGCGTTTTCGCTTTTTTCGAGGACTATGCGAAGTCCGTTTTCGAGTGTAATAATTTCCGTCATTTATTTACCTACTTGTTTTCAAAAATCAAAGTTATATTGCCGAGAGTTATTTTGTCTCCCGTTTTAAGAAATTCTTTTTTATCAATCTTTTTGCCGTTAACAGAAACTTCAGCATCGTTTTTTATGCTGGTTATATACCAGCCGCCTTTGGAGCAGACTATAACTGCATGGGTTCTTGAAACTGTTGAGTAATTCAGTATAATATCGCAGTTTTTATGGCGACCTATTGAAGTTTCACGGCAGATAAGCGGAAATGAATCGCCGTTTACGGTGTTTATCAGCTTTGCGCTGCCGAGCGAGGACGGTCTGCGTTTGAGAAGTGCAAATATGCACATAGCAAGCACCGCCGTCGCAAGCACGGGCAGAGAGTAGTGCGATATCTGCAAAACGAATTCAAGCATATTCTTCTCCATTATAATTGTAAATATATTTAACTAATCATATCACTATACACTTGAAAAGTCAATTATTATAATTTGAATAATATATTAAAAAAATAGTGACATTTAAAGAAGAATGTGCTATAATAAACCCTAATTGAGGTGAATTTATGTTTGAACAGATAATTAATGTTGACAGAATGGAGCAGGCGGTAAGTCTTTTCGGTTCCTTTGATGAAAATGTCAAGCAAATCGAAAGAGAGTTTTCTGTTTCTGTTATCAGCAGAGGCTCGGAGCTTAAGGTTACGGGCGAGGCAGAAAATGTTCAGAAGGGCGTGCGTGCCATAAACGGTTTGCTCACTCTTATCAACCGTGGCGAATCCTTAAGTGATCAGAATGTCCGTTATGTGATGTCCCTTGTCAATGAAGGGAACGAGGACAAGCTTGTTCAGATGGCGGCGGATTGCGTTTGCATCACCTCAAAAGGCAAGCCCGTAAAGCCTAAAACCCTCGGTCAGAAAAAATATATCGAAACAATAAGAAACAGCACTATCACCTTCGGTATCGGTCCTGCGGGTACGGGCAAAACCTACCTCGCCGTTGCAATGGCTGTAACAGCCTTCCGTGCCAAGGAAATCAACAGAATAATTCTTACCCGTCCCGCTGTTGAAGCAGGCGAAAAGCTCGGATTTTTACCCGGTGACCTTCAGAGCAAGGTTGACCCGTATTTAAGGCCGCTTTACGATGCGCTTTTCGATATGCTCGGAGCGGAAAACTTCCAGAAGCATCAGGAAAGAGGCGATATTGAGGTTGCCCCTCTTGCTTATATGAGAGGACGTACTCTTGACGACAGCTTTATTATTCTTGATGAAGCACAGAATACCACGGCGGAGCAGATGAAAATGTTCCTTACCCGTCTCGGCTTTAATTCAAAAATGGTTGTTACGGGTGACGTTACGCAGATAGACCTTCCCGACGGAAAACGCTCGGGTCTTAAGGATGCTGTTAAGATTCTCAAAAACGTTGAGGATATCGGAACCGTAAGGTTCAATGAAAAGGACGTTGTGCGCCACAGGTTGGTGCAGGATATCATAAAGGCATATGAGAAACAGGAAGAGGAGCGAAGAAGGAATGACAGGAAAGGTTAAGGTAATCATTTCCAACGAACAGAATGACTTCAAGATACCTTCAGGAGTGCGTCTGCTTGTGCGCCGCTGCTGCACCGCAGTTCTTGCAATGGAGGAGTTTGACGGCAAATCCGAGGTAAGCGTAACGTTTGTTGATGATGAAACCATTCACAGACTCAATAAGCAGTACAGAAATATTGACAGAGCAACCGATGTTCTCTCGTTTCCGCTCGGGGAAAACGGCGTTTACGATATAAATAACGATACGGGTGCAAAGCTTCTCGGCGATATTGTTATTTCCATACCCCATGCACTTGACCAGGCGGACAGATACGGGCATACTCTCCAGAGAGAAATAGGTTTTCTTACCGTTCATTCAATGCTTCATCTGCTCGGCTATGACCATGTGAACGGCGGAATCGAGAGCGTAAGAATGCGAGAAAAGGAAGAAACCGTTCTCACAAAGCTCGGTCTGAAAAGAAATTCAAGTTATTATATGGAAGACGAAAATATATGAAAAATCTTGCCAAAAGCTTTGTATATGCATTCAAAGGAATTACATATTGCATAGCCCATGAGCGCAACATGAGAATACATCTGTGCTTTACTCTGTTTATGTTCGGCTTTTTAATCGTGCATGACTTTTTTGAGGTTACAAGAACTCAGTTTGCCGTGCTTTTTGCCGTTTGTTCATCGGTGCTTGCGCTTGAATGCGTGAATACGGCAGTTGAAAAAACCGTTGACCTTGCAACAAAAGAAAGAAATTCTCTTGCTGCAACAGCAAAGGATGCTGCGGCAGGTGCGGTTCTTATTGCGGCAATCGGCTCCGTTGCGGTGGGTCTGGCAATTCTTTATCAGCCCGAAGCATTTGCAAAAATGGTCGATTATTATAAAGAAAACATTCCTGTCCTTATTGTTCTTATCGTAAGCATTGCGGCTGCGTTTGTGTTTGTTTTTGCAGGTCCGCACGGAATAAAGAAATATTTCAAAAAACATATAAAATGAGGAAAAAACAATGACAAAAACCGCTTTTATAGCAATAGTCGGCTGCCCGAACGTAGGCAAATCCTCGCTTCTGAATAAAATGCTCGGTCAGAAGGTGGCAATTGTTACCCAGAAGCCGCAGACAACCAGAACAAGGATTATGGGCGTTCTTACAATGGGCGAAACACAGCTTGTTTTTACCGATACACCGGGTTATCACCGACCTAAAACAAAGCTCGGCGAAAAAATGATAAAATCCGTCGGCGAAGGCATTGCAGGCATGGATGCATGTCTGTTTGTTGTTGAGCCCGAGGGTGAAATCAGAGATACAGAAATTGAGCTTCTCAACCGTCTTAAAAAAGAAAAGGCACCCGTTGTGCTTGTTATCAATAAAATTGATACGATAAAACAAAAGGAAAAGCTCATGGAGCGCATCGTTCAGTTTACGGGTATTTATGATTTTGAAGCTGTTGTGCCTGTAAGTGCGCTTAAAAATGAAAATGTTGAACTGGTTATTCAGGAGCTTGAAAAGCTGACTTATGAATCCGTTCATTTCTTCCCCGATGATACTCTTACAGACCAGCCCGAAAGAGTTCTTGCGGGAGAAATCATAAGAGAAAAAATGCTTCTTCTTCTTGATAAGGAAGTGCCTCACGGCGTTGCGGTAAGCATTGAAAAGATGCGTGAAAGACCCACGGGCGGTATAATGGATGTTGAAGCAACGATTTACTGCGAAAAGGATACCCACAAGGGCATAATCATCGGCAAAAAGGGCGATATGCTCAAACGAATTTCAACTAAAGCACGAGTTGATATGGAGAATTTCTTCCAATGCAAGGTCAACCTTCAATGCTGGGTAAAGGTCAAGGAGGGTTGGCGTAACAGAGAAGGAATTATTCATAATTTCGGCTTGGATTAATTTCCATTATTT
Organism: uncultured Clostridium sp.; assembly: GCA_964547575.1. GTDB lineage: Bacteria > Bacillota > Clostridia > Oscillospirales > Acutalibacteraceae > CAG-177. The sequence goes on along the minus strand of CAZJOH010000090.1, from coordinate 1,032 downwards.
TTCCGTTAGTAACTTTCGCCGAAAAGGTTAAAATTATTAACGGGAGATGATAACATGGATAAAGACAAGGCATGGCGAAAATTTTCAGAATCCGGCGCTGTCGGCGATTATCTTGAATTCAGGAATTGCGTGGGCGGAGCTTCGGAGGTAAAGCGAATTGAGAATGAATACCGACGCTCTGGTGCTGAAGGTAACGGACACGGGGGAAAGTGACCGTCTTGTTACCCTTTTAACCTCTGAATACGGGGTTATGAGAGCCTTTGCAAACAGAGCAAAAAAAATAAACAGCCGTATGCACGGCGCAACGCAGTCCCTTTGTTACGGAGATTTTTCGATCTACAAAAGCAGGGACAGCTACATAATTGACGATGCCGTTGCAAAGGAAGTTTTTTTCGGGCTTCGTGAGGATATCGAAAAGCTTTCTCTGGCGCAGTATTTCTGTGCTCTTGCAATGGAACTTGCTCCCGAAACAGAGCCGGCGAGGGATTATCTGCGGGTAACGCTCAATTCCATGCATCTGCTTGAAACGGGACGGCGTTCAAATGATTTTTCGAAAGCTGTTACGGAGCTTAAATTCATGATTTTTTCGGGGTTTATGCCTGATTTAACCTCTTGTTCAGGGTGCGGATGTGAACCCGAGGGCGAAATGTATTTTAATATTGCCGACGGCTGTGTTTACTGCAAAAAATGCGGCAGCGGCGAAAAAATAAATGCAACCGTTTTTGCCGCAATGCGGCATGTATGCGCAAATCCGATAGAGAGAATGTATTCCTTCTCTCTGCCTGCTGAGGATGAAAAGCGCTTTGCTCAGGTCTGTGAAAAATTTTTGCTTTCACAGACGGGGAAGAGATTTAAGGCGCTTGAATTTTATAAATCATTATTTTAACTATGAAAGGAACTGTGAAAATGAAACTTGACGGATTTCTTCACAAGCTGTTCGGAACAACTCCGGGCAAGGGTGTTCAGCCCAAAGAGGCTATTGCCTACAGCGTAGCCGGCTTCGGTCAGAATTTTATCTGTACCATCATCGGC
>CAZJOH010000089.1:0-10123 GCA_964547575.1 uncultured Clostridium sp. | reverse complement strand
TTGCATGGAGACAGACTGCCGAGTTTATCAGCAAGTATTTCCGCAAGGGCTCAATGATTGCTGTTCAGGGACGTATCCAGACCAGAACCTACGAAGACAAAAACGGCAATAAGAGAAAGGCTGTTGAAATTGTTGCGGATAACGTAAGTTTCTGCGGTTCAAAGAGCGAATCAGGCAGCGGCTCTTCCTATTCAAGAGAAGACAGCTATGCAGCAGCACAGCCCGCTCCCTCATATTCAACTGCCGATGAAGGTGATTTCAAGGAAATCCCCGAAGACGACCTTCCGTTTTAAGGTCGCACAAAACTGAAACTGAAAAGGAGGTTTAATCCATGGCTTACGATAAGAGCGACAGAAGACCCAACAAGAAGGGTCGCAGAAAGGTTTGCGCTTTCTGCGTTGATAAAGTTGAATGCATCGATTATAAGGATGTTAACAGACTTAACAAGTTCACTTCAGACAGAGCAAAGATTCTTCCCCGCCGTGTTACCGGCACTTGCGCTAAGCATCAGCGTGAGCTGACAACCGCTATCAAGCGTGCACGTCAGATTGCTCTTCTTCCCTATACAAGTGACTGATAAAAAGAATTCCCGCTGTACACCGTACAGCGGGTTTTGTTTTTATTTAAAGATTTTATTATATATTCTGAGTGTGTTTTCACAGTCGATATAGTCAAAATTGAAATCTCTGAAAGAGCGGAGCTTTTCTTCGCTGTTTCGGGGATTTCTTATTGCGGTTATAACCCCGTCAAAGCTTTTCGCAACCGCACCCGGCACATAGCTTTCATAGTCAAAATAGAATGAACGCTCTTTTTCATATTCCTCAAGGTCAAATGCGAAGAATATGCAGGGCTTTGAAAGCAGTGCAAAATCCATGCAGGCGGAGGAATAGTCCGTTATCAGCATATCACATATGAGGGTCAAATCTCCGATATCGTGTCCTTTTGTAACATCAATCGCACCTTCAACGGGTTTTGAAGAATTTATCTGCGGATGCAGCTTAATCAGCAGGCGGTACTCATCGCCGAGCTGAGCATTGAATTTGTCCGTATCGATGTTATCAAGCAGTTTTTTGTCTGCTTCGGCATCCTCACGGAAGGTCGGAGCATAAAGAATCAGCTTTTTACCTTCGCATTCGGGGTGAAGTCGGTCAAAAGCCTGCCTTAATTCATTCGTATCTCTTTCTGCAAGGAGAAGGTCTATTCTCGGTGTACCGAGGGGGAGAATTTTGCTTTCGTCAATGCCGAACGCCTCGGAATAAACAGGCACAACATTCTTTGATGAGCAGATAACATATGTAAGCTTTTCGGAGCATTTCTTTTCACGCTCTGCAACATCTTCCGTAAGAGGTGCGGAAAGACCGAATTTTTTGAATGCGCCTTCGGCGTGCCACAGCTGGGTGATAACCGCTTCGGAGCTGAAATTCAGCCCTGCCATTGGCATGAAATTATCATTAAGAAAAACATATTTTGCCGTTGCAAGAGCTTTTGCTTTTAAAGTGAAAAAACTTACCGCTTTAAGGCAGGAAGCAGCAAGGGTTCTGATGCCCGAAAAATCAAGCTGCAAATCCCTTGTTGAAATATTCACTATGTCATATCCGCCGATTTTTTCAATATACGAGCGCATAACTCCGAGGGAATCCTTTTCGCCCCCGTTATGAGGCGCAACAAAAGCAACCCTGTTTTGCTTCACGGGGAAAATGCGGCAGATATTGAAAAACACGGCATAGAGATAATAAAAAAGCTTTTTCAAAATTAACACCAACGGTTATTTTTTGATTTTTAAAAACAATTTTGCACCGATTTTTATTATGAAATCGGGGAAGAGTCTGAATTTCGGTGACCTTCTGAGAAGCGAAACTACCTTGAAAAATCTGGTATCGAGAGATTTTTTGCCGTCAAGGCATAGAACAATTTTGCCTTTTGCAAGTTTTTTTGAAGCTGATTTAAATTTGTTTTCGGGCAATATTTTTATGTTTTCGTTTTCGGGAAGTAAATCATTTTTTGTAGTTATAAGTTCAAAAACGGGCATTGACTGCGCATAAACCGAGGCAATGAATTCCGCTGTGCAGTTTTTCGCAATAACGCTTATGAACGGATTTGCGGCAATTTCGTTTTTATCATAAACATCCTTGCCGATATCCTTCTGAACGGTTTCGCATTTTTTCAGAGTATCTGTATTCATGCGGCTTTTGAGTTCACTGCATTTCTGAACAATGAGGCTGACTGTTTCGCCGTCTGCTCTCCACAGAATACGGTAAAATTCATTTATGAGAGCGGAATAGGTTTTGCAGATAATTTCCTGCAGATAATCTTCATCATAACCAGCTTTTTCAGCAGCATTGTAAACAATGTCCATTGACTGCAGGAAGTGATTAACAAGCTCCGAGCTTATGCTCTGGCTGACGGAAAAGCCCTCTTTCGGAGTATGTCGACGGTATCTGAAAAGAGCGCAGTTAACACCGATGATTTTCGGGTTTTCCCTGTAAATAAGCTGCATGGTGAACGCTCCATCCTCGCTGTAACGCAGGGGAGGGAAAAGCACGCCGCTTCTTTTGATCATTTCTGTTTTATAGCACTTGTTGCCGAGCAGAAAATTCCATAAAAGGCGCTTATCCGTGCATTCTATAAGCTCTTCCTTGGCAAGTGAATCCGCAACGGGATTTACCTGAACGCCGCCGTAACCGAAGCTTGCTATCTTGCATATCGCAATATCCGCGTCGGCTCTTTCAAGATCCTCATAAATGTTCAGAAGTGATTTTGGAGTGAACAAGTCATCGCTGTCAAGAAAAACGGTATATTTGCCCATGGCATAGTCAAGACCGTTGTTTCTTGCGGCGGAAACGCCCGAATTCTCCTGATAAACATAAAGAATATTCTTGAGTTTCTTCGTATATTTCTCGACGATTTCAGCCGTTTTATCCGTTGAGCCGTCGTCAACAACAATAATCTGCATATCGTTAAGCAGCTGTTTGTCAAGGCAGTCAAGGGTTTCGGCAAGAAACATCTCGCTGTTGTATGCAGGGATAATAACTGATAATTTCATATTTATTTTTCCCATTTAATAACGGTTTTTCCGAAATGGCGGCTTATATCCTGAGCGAATGCCGAGTGAATATCGGAAATTGTTCTGACTTCAACAACGCCGCCGATGAGGTTTTCAAGGTATGCGGGAATTTTGGGATTCTCTGCAAGAATATCCATTGTGCGCTGAAAATCGTCAACACCGCTTCTGCTTGAGCCGAAAAGGTTAAGACCCTTTTCGAGTACCATTCTTGTGTTGATATCAACAAATCTTTCGCTGACACCCATAAGACCGATAGCGCCTTCGGGGTTGATAAGGTCGATTATCTGTGCAATTGCAAATCTTGAGCCTTCACCGCCCACGCACTCAAATGCGTGGTCAATCTTAAGACCATCGGGAACATGGTCAACATGATATGCACCGTCTGCAAACGAAAAATAGGCAAGCTTATCATAAACCGTGCCGAAGATATAAAGCTTTGTGTCGGGATAGAGTGCTTTAAGAATAAGTGCAGTTATAAAGCCTACGTTTCCGTCGCCCCAGATGCCGATTGAATTCTTGCGTTTGTGAGCGAACTTTTCAAAGCGTGTTACCGCATGAACGGCAACGCTGATAAGCTCTGCGAATGAAGCAATGCGCAGGTCTACGCCGTCGGGGACTCTTACAAGCCTGTCCGGCGCAATGTCAATATAATCCCTCAAAAATCCGTCATATCCGCTGGAGCAGAAACGGCTTGAGGGTCTGTAGTTTTCGGCAATTACATCGTCCTCATCCATGGGAGTGTTCGGAACGGGAACAACCATTTCACCCGGCTTGAAATTACCTGTCGGGTCAAAAACAACCTTGGCAACGCATTCATGAATGAGAGCCATGGGAAGCTTCGCCTTGAGCGCTTCACGGCTTCTGTTGCCGAGATAATAACGCTGGTCAGCTTTGCAGACCGAAAGATAAACGGGGCGCAGAAGAACGCTGTTTTTAATATCCGGCTGTGTGCAGGCAATGTCAATCATGCCCGGTGCAATGAGCCTGTATACTGAATTAATCATCTGAATCCTTGCCTTTCACTGAATCAATCGGTTGTTCCGAGAAGTGTATGAGCAACCTTGAGGTCATACGGATAGGTGATTTTGATATTGAATACTTCGCCCTCAACCATGAAAACATCCTTGTTTTTGATTGAGAAGATTTTGCATGCGTCGGTGAGAATGGCCTTTTCGTCCTCGGTAAGGCTCGAAAGAACCCTTGCAAGCTCCTTAAGTCTGAAAGACTGCGGAGTCTGCCCCTGATACATCTTGCTGCGGTCGGGAATTGATGAAATAATCTTGCCGTCAAGGCTTTCAACAATTGTATCTGTAGCGGGGATAACGGTGTCGCATGCGCCGTATTCAAGAGCGGCGGCAACGTTTTCTTCAATTATTCTGTGTGTAAGGAAGGGTCTTACCGCATCGTGGGTTACGATAACGGTGTTTTCGTCTGTTTCGTAATTGTTTTCTATATAATCAATTGCATTTTCGAGAGTGCCGTTTCTTGAAGCACCGCCTGCAACAACGGTCACTTTTTTGCCCTCGGGCAGATGCTTTTTAATCAGATCCTGAGTGTGTGCAATCCATGCCTTGGGGCAGAGAACAAGAATTTCATCGATTTTATCGTTAATGAAGAATTTTTCTATGGTGTGAATAATAACGGGCTTTGTGCCGAGCTCAAGATACTGCTTGGGAGTATCGGAATTGCCCATACGGCTGCCTATGCCGCCTGCGAATACTGCTGCAAAAACCATATTTTTCATCCTTTCAACTTATTTACTGCTTACTTTCCGCCTTTTACCATGCGGTCATACTGAGCGCAGATTTCTTTTGCATCGCCCTGCGCAATCAGCTTTCCATGGTCAAGGATAATTGCCTTATCGCATATGTTAAGCACCTGCTGTGTGCTGTGAGAAACAAATAAAACGGTTGTTCCCTTATCAAACATCGAGCGCACCTTTGCTTCGCTTTTCTGCCTGAATTTTGCATCGCCTACGGACAAAACCTCGTCGAGAATAAGAATTTCGGGTTCAACAGCAGTCGCAATCGCAAAGCCGAGCCTTGCACGCATTCCCGATGAATAGTTTTTGACGGGAACCTCAATAAAATCCTTTAGCTCGGAAAATTCAACGATTTCATCATATTTTTCTTCGATGAACTTTCTGGAATAGCCCATGGTGGCGCCGTAAAGATAAATATTTTCCTTGCCCGAGTAGTTCATGTCAAAGCCTGCACCGAGTTCGAGCATGGGAGCGATAATGCCGTTGACCTTAACACTGCCCTTTGTGGGCTTAAGTACGCCTGCGATAACCTTAAGCAGGGTTGACTTGCCTGCACCGTTAAAGCCGAGAACGCCTACCCTTTCGCCCTTTTCAACCGTAAAGCTGATGTCCTGAAGAGCCCAGAATTCGGTGAAATGGAGCTTTTTTGTAACAAGCTTTATAAAATATTCCTTGAGATTGTCAACCTTTTCTTTGTTGAGGTTGAACAGCATACTCATATTTTCAACAACAATTGCGGGTTTGCTCATAAGCCTTTCCTTTCATCAGATGTGAAGAATGAATTTGTCCTGCTTTTTATAAAAGGCAATAAGTCCTATAACTACGGTAACAATTCCGAATGCGAGAGAATAGAGAAGGTGATTGATGTTGAACATCTCGCCGTAAAGCACGCAGCTTCGGAACATCTGGGTAATCGAATAAAGAGGATTTGCCATGAGTGCCATTTTGAAAATTTTGCTCTGAATGTTAAGCTGCTCAACCTGATAAAATATCGGGGTGAGGTAGAAAAGAAGGGTGCAGAAAACCTCATAAAGATATTCAACATCCTTAAAGAAAACTTCAAGGGTTGAAAGAATAAGACCTACACCTATGCTCACCAGAAGAAGAATTAAAATCGGAATCGGTGAGAGGAAAATATACGGAGTGATATGAGGCGGCTCGTTTGAGAAGAAATAGAAATAAATCATGAAGCAAACGAGAACAATAAGAGAGATAAGGAAGGTTACGAAGTTTGCGATTATGTTCGAGAGGGGATAGATATACTTCGGAACATAAACCTTCTTGATAACCGAGGCACTGTTTCGGATTGAACGCATTGCTCTCTTTGTTGACTGCGTAAAGAATTCAAATATAAGGCGTCCGCAGAGGAGGTAAATAGGATAATTTACAACTCCTGCACGTTTGCCGCCGAAAACTCCGCCGAAAACAACAACAAGGATTATTGTTGTAAGAAGCGGCTGCAGAAATGTCCAGAAAATTCCGAGAACGGAGTTTCTGTATTGCAGCTTTATGTTTTTACGGACTATTTCGTAAAGCAGATATCTGTATTTATAGAAATTTCTCAAGTATTTCATATCATTTTCCCGTTTCTGCCGTTATTTTAAACCCCATTTTGCAAAAAAATTGAGCATGGAGTTGATCTGAACAAGCTTAAGCTTGAAATTCTTTTTGGATTCACGGCCCCATTCGTGATAAACCGTTGCTTCGGGGTAATAAACCGTTCTGCATCGTGAATTTACCTCACGGGTAAGGTCGCTGTCTTCAAAATACATAAAGTAGCGATTATCAAAACCGCCGATTTCCTTGAACAGCTTTGTTCTTATGAACATAAAGCAGCCTGTTGCGTTCTCGATATCAGTCGGCTGCGAAAGGTCGCAATCGAGCATTGCGTATTCACGAAGAATGCTGCTTGGCTCTCCGCTTCCTCTGAGTCTGCTTGCAACAAGATACTTAAGGCAGGGTGTTCGCTTTCCGAGGATCTGGAGCCTTCCGTCGGGGAAACGGATTTCGGGCGAAGCCATGCCGACGTCTTTATTCTTTTCAAGAAAATCCGCAAGTTTTGCAATAACATCATCCCTTACGATAATATCGGGATTAATTATCACATGATAATCGGAATCAAGTTTGTCCATTATGAGGTTATGTCCTTTGCCGAAGCCGATGTTGCCGCCGCTTCGGATAAGAGTAACCTCGGGATAATTCTTTTCTATATGTTCAATTGTTCCGTCTGTTGAGCCGTTGTCAACAACGTAAAGGCGGAACGGAACCTCGGTGCATTTCAGGAGTGAGCCTATTGCATTGTCAATGGTTGCAATATTATTATAGGTCACTATGCATCCGGTAACGGTTATGTTCATTGTTATAATTCCTTTCCAAGGCACATATTGGAAACTGCAGTTAATTGAAACGCTTCAGACTTACGATAAATGCGCCGAAACGCAATTTTTATACTGTTGATATGCTTGGCATTTTTTCTCGCAAGTCATTATATTTTTTTCAAAGGTAAAAGAATTCTTATACGCCACATTATTTTTTGGAGAACGGAAGTTTTTCTGCCCGTTACTGTTTCGGAATGTCTGCGCCACTTTATCAGCGGCTTTGAAAGAAGAACAACCTTTCTCTTTTTCTTTAACGCAACGAGTGCAATCCACCAGTCGTGCATCGGAAGCTCCTCGGGGAAAGGCAGCGACTCGAGCAAAACCTGCTTTGTGAATGCCATGCAGCAGCCGACGAAGGAATTCCTTGCCATGTTGCCGAAAAATGAAGCGTTTGAGCCGTGAACGGCAAAATATGAAGGCTCGGTTATATTAAGGACGGAGTCCGTAACGGAGGCATCGTGAAGAACAAGCTCTGCACCGTTTGAAATTTCTTTCATAACAAGCTCAACCTTGTCGGGCATCCATACATCGTCCTGATCACTCAGAAAAATCACATCTCCCGAGCAGGCTTTCAGGGCATTCTCAAAATTTCTGACAACGCCCTTGCCTTCGCCTTCAATATAGCGTACTCTTTTATCTTGGGATTGACGGTTCATTACGATTTCACGGGTTTTACCCTCAGGATAATCGTCTGAAACTATCAGCTCATCATTTTCTCCGAGCTGACCGAGGATGGAATCGAGCTGCTCGGATATATATTGCTCGCCCTTATAAGCGGCAAGTGCAACGGATATTTTCATATCAGTCGATTGATTTCATTGTGGGGAAGAGAAGAACATCTCTGATAGCCTGTGAATCGGTGAGAAGCATGCACATTCTGTCGATACCGAAGCCGATACCGCCTGTGGGGGGCATACCGTATTCAAGAGCCATCATGAAGTCTTCGTCTGTGGTGTTAGCTTCTTCATCGCCCTGAGCAAGCTGAGCTTCCTGAGCCTTGAAGCGCTCTCTCTGGTCGATGGGATCATTGAGCTCGGAATATGCATTAGCCATTTCCCAGCCGTTCATGAAGAACTCGAAGCGTTCAACAAAGTTGGGGTCTTCGGGCTTTTTCTTTGTGAGGGGAGAAATCTCGATGGGATGGTCGATAACAAATGTGGGCTGAATGAGATGCTCCTCTGCATATTCTTCAAAGAACATTGCAAGAATATCACCCTTGCCGTGTCTCTTTTCGTATTCGATATGATGCTTATCGGCAATTGCTCTTGCGTCCTCGAGAGTTTCAATTTCGTTCCAGTCAACGCCTGCATACTTCTTGACGGCATCAACCATTGTAATCTTTTCAAAGGGCTTGCCGAGATCCATTTCAACGCCGTTATATGAAATCTTTGTTGTGCCGAGAACTGCCTGAGCAACATGACGGTAAAGATTTTCGGTAAGATCCATCATGCCGTTGTAGTCAGTGTATGCCTGATAAAGCTCCATGAGAGTGAATTCGGGGTTGTGACGTGTATCAACGCCCTCGTTTCTGAAAACTCTGCCGATTTCGTAAACCTTTTCCATGCCGCCTACGATAAGTCTTTTAAGATAAAGCTCAAGAGAAATACGGAGCTTGAAATCTTCGTTAAGTGCGTTGTGGTGAGTTTCAAAGGGTCTTGCGGCAGCACCGCCTGCGTTTGAAACAAGAACGGGTGTTTCAACCTCAAGGAAGCCCTGCGAATCAAGATAATTTCTGATTTCACGGAGAATAAGTGAACGCTTAACGAAGGTATCCTTTACATCGGGGTTCATGATAAGGTCAAGATAACGTCTTCTGTAGCGTGTGTCTGTGTTGGTAAGACCGTGGAACTTCTCGGGAAGGGGGAGAAGTGACTTCGAGAGAAGGCGGATTGCCTTTGCATGAACGGAAACCTCGCCTCTCCTTGTTCTGAAAACAAAACCCTTAACTTCAACGATATCGCCGATATCCCACTTTTTGAAATCTGCAAAGCTTTCTTCGCCGATTTCGTCAATCTTAACGTAAACCTGCATTCTGCCGCTGAGGTCTCTTACGTCAATGAAGTTTGCCTTACCCATATCACGGCGGCTCATCATTCTGCCGCAGATTGATACGTCTGTATTTTCAAGCTCTTCAAAGCGTTCAACTATTTCAGCATTGTGGATAGTCTGGTCTGCGAGTGTAATCTGAAACGGGTCATTGCCTGCAGCCTGGAGAGCCTCAAGCTTTTCAACCCTTATCTGTCTGAGCTCGTTGGTGTCCTGAACCTGCTCCTCTTCGGGGGCAGCGTTTACAATCTTTTCTTCAGCCATGTTGTTATTCCTTTCATACTTAATGCCAAAAAGCGACAGGGGGAGATTTTTTCTCCCGAATCCCATCGCCGCTTATTTTGAATTGCTTATTTGGAAATTGCAAGAACTTCCATTTTGATAACCTTGCCGGAGGGAGTCATAACCTCTGCAATATCGCCAACCTTTTTGCCCATAACTGCCGAGCCTACGGGGGAAAGGTCGGAGATTACGCCGTTTTCAAGGTCGCTCTTACCGAGAATTTTATACTCAACCTCTTCTTCAAAGTCCATGTCATAAAGCTTAACCTTTGAACCGATGCGAACGAATTCTGTGGTAAGCTCTGTTTCGTCAAGAATTTTAGCGTTGCGAAGGTCAGCCTCAAGCTTTGCAATTTCAGCTTCAAGCTTTGCCTGTTCGTTCATCGCCTCATCATATTCTGCGTTTTCGGAAAGGTCGCCGTGTGAACGTGCTTCTTTGATTTTTTCGGCTATATCGTCTCTTCCCTCAGTTTTGAGTCTGTTAAGCTCTTCGCTCAGCTTGTTATAATCTTCACGGGTAAAGACTGTCTTTTTTTCCATTTTGATATATCTCCTTTAATTTATGATAATGGACATACGTGCATAAAGTCTT
>CAZJOH010000088.1:0-10188 GCA_964547575.1 uncultured Clostridium sp. | reverse complement strand
GGCGACAGAAGAAAGGAAATGCTTCAGGATATCGCTATCCTTACAGGCGGCGAGGTTATCACATCCGACCTCGGTCTTGAGCTTAAGGATACTCAGCTTTCACAGCTCGGCAGAGCCCGTCAGGTTAAGGTTTCAAAGGAAAACACAATCATCGTTGACGGCGTAGGCGCAAAGGAAGATATCGCTTCAAGAATAGGTCAGATCAAGCTTCAGATTGAAAACACAACATCTGATTTTGACAGAGAAAAGCTTCAGGAAAGACTTGCAAAGCTTTCGGGCGGCGTTGCAGTTATCAAGGTTGGTGCAGCAACAGAAACCGAAATGAAGGAGAAGAAGCTCCGCATTGAGGATGCTCTTGCAGCAACAAAGGCAGCAGTTGAAGAAGGCTGCGTTGCAGGCGGCGGCGTTGCACTTCTCAACACACTTGCAGATGTTAAGGCTCTCCTTGACGCAACAGAAGATGCAGACGAAAAGACAGGTATCAAGATTGTTCTTAAGGCACTCGAAGAACCCGTTCGTCAGATTGCAGCTAACGCAGGTCTTGAAGGCTCCGTTATCGTTAACGAAATCATTTCTTCAAATAAAATCGGCTACGGCTACAACTTCGCAGACGATACCTATTGCGATATGGCAACAGCAGGTATCCTTGACCCCACAAAGGTAACACGTTCAGCACTCCAGAATGCTGCTTCCGTTGCAGCTATGGTTCTTACAACCGAGAGCCTTGTTACAGATAAGCCCGACCCCGCAGCAGATGCAGCTCAGGCAGCAGCTATGGCAGCACAGGGCGGCGGAATGTATTAAGCTTTTACGCAGCGAAGAATAAAAGAAATTGAATAAATAAAAACCGGCATGCATCGGAATTAATCCTTTGCATGCCGGTTTCGTTTTAAGATTTAATCAAGCTCAAACTGACCCGTATAGAGCTGATAATATTTGCCTTTTTGCTCGATGAGGTCGTCGTGGTTACCTCTTTCGATGATTTCGCCCTGCTCAAGAACCATTATCGCATCGGAATTGCGAACGGTTGAAAGTCTGTGAGCGATAACAAATACCGTTCTGCCCTCCATGAGCTTATCCATGCCCTTTTCGATAAGGCGTTCCGTTCTTGTGTCGATTGAGCTTGTTGCTTCGTCGAGAATAAGAACGGGCGGGTCTGCAACTGCGGCTCTTGCGATTGCAAGGAGCTGCCTTTGTCCCTGTGAAAGGTTTGCGCCGTCGCCCGTAATCATTGTGTCATAACCATCAGGCAGACGTGTGATGAATGAATCTGCATTTGCAAGCTTTGCAGCTGCGATTATTTCTTCATCCGTTGCATCAAGCTTGCCGTAAGCAATGTTGTCCCTTACCGTACCCGTGAAAAGGTGAGTATCCTGAAGCACCATTGCCATTGAACGGCGAAGCTCCGCTTTTTTGATTTTCTTGATGTTTATTCCGTCATAGGTTATCTTGCCTTCGTTGACATCATAGAAACGGTTGATAAGATTTGTAATCGTAGTTTTGCCTGCGCCCGTCGAGCCTACAAATGCTATCTTCTGACCGGGCATTGCGTAGAGCGAAACATTCTTAAGAACGGTTTTTTTGCCGTCATAGCTGAATGTAACATCGTGGAAACGCACATCGCCCTTCCATTCGGTATAGGTGGTTGTGCCGTCGCCGTGGGGATGCTTCCATGCCCATATTCCCGTTCTTTCTTCGCATTCGAAAATACTGCCGTCGGGATTCTTCCTTGCATTGACGAGTGTTACATATCCGTCATCCTCTTCAACGGGAGTGTCTATGATTTCAAAAATACGCTCTGCACCTGCAAGGGCGGCAATGATATTGTTGAACTGCTGTGAAATCTGGGTTATCGGCTGGAAAAACTGTCTTGTGTAAAGAAGGAAGGTCATAAGTGCACCAACGGTAAGACCCCAGAAGGATTCCTGCGGCACAGCCATGATTATCAGTGAGCCGATGGTTGCCGATGCGGCATAGGTGAGGTAAGAAATGTTACCCATTATCGGCATGAGAATGCTTGCATAGGTATGGGCGTTTGTTGCGGAGCTGCGGAGATTTTCGTTGATTCGTGCAAAGTCTTTCTTTGCGGCAGGCTCGTGGCAGAAAACCTTTACTACCTTCTGACCTTCAATGAATTCTTCGATATATCCGTTGACCTCGCCCACGCACTTTTGCTGTGCTCTGAAATAGTGGGCGCTCTTTTTGCCGAGAACTTTTATGATGAAAAAGGCAACAAAGAGCATAAGAACAACAAGCAGGGTGAGCAGCGGACTGTAATACGCCATCATGGCAAATGTTCCGATAACCGTTACCGATGATGAAATAAGCTGGACAAAGCTCTGACTGATGCATTCACGAAGAACATCGGCATCGTTAGTGTATCGGCTCATGAGCTCGCCGTGGGTATGGGCATCGAAAAAGCTGATGGGCAAATCCATCATGTGATTGAAAAGATCGCTTCTTATAAGGTTGAGCGTTTTCTGTGCCACCTGAAGCATAATTCTTGAATATGCATAGGAGGAGATAACGCCGAAGCCGTAAATGAATGCAAGGGAAATAAGAATCTTAACAAGAGGAGCAAGAAGCTCTGCGGTGATTTCAGAACCGATTACAGGCATAAGGATGTCGTCGGTTATGGTTTCAACAAATGATGTTCCGATTATACCTGCAAGAGAGCTTGTTACAACAAAAATAAACACGAGGAAAAGAAGCGACTTTGATTTTCCGAGATAACCGAGAAGCCTTGAGAATGTTGCTTTGGTATTCTTCGGCTTCTGGAATTTGTTTCCCTGAGGAGACGGTGGAGGATTTTTCGTTTTGCGTGCCATTATTCTTTTCCTCCTTCCTGCTGTGATTTATAAACTTCGGTATAGATTTCGTTTGTGCCGAGAAGCTCTTCGTGAGTGCCGATTGCGTTAATCTTGCCGTCATCAAGCACGATGATTTTATCCGCATGCTCAACGGAGCTTATTCTTTGGGCAACGATAAGAGTTGTTATGTCACCGTGATTTTCCCTGAAGCCCTCACGGATTTTTGCGTCCGTTGCAGTATCAACGGCGCTTGTGCTGTCGTCAAGAATAAGAACCTTGGGGGATTTGAGAAGCGCTCTTGCGATGCAGAGTCTCTGCTTCTGTCCGCCCGAAAGATTGACACCGCCCTGACCGAGCTCCGTCTTATACCCGTCGGGGAAGGACTCAACAAAATCATGTGCCTGTGCAATTTTGCAGGCATTTATGATTTCTTCTTCTGTTGCGTTTTCGTTGCCCCAGCGAAGGTTATCCTCAATTGTGCCCGTAAAGAGAAGATTTACCTGAAGAACCATTGCAACCGAATCACGCAGGTTTTTCAGTGTATAGTCCGCAACGGGTCTGCCGCCGACCTTAACAACGCCTTCGGTAACATCATAGAGGCGGGGAATCATCTGAACAAGGGTTGTTTTTGCCGAGCCTGTACCGCCTATTATGCCGACGGTTTCGCCCGATTTTATGTGGAGATTGATATTGTCGATAACATTCTTCTTGCCGTTTTTCTTGTATTTGAAGCAAACGTTTTCCATGTCGATATCGCCGTTTGCAACGGTAAGAGAGGGATCGGCCTCGAAATCGTTGATATCGGGAACCTCGGCAATAACTTCGCCGATTCTTGTGAAAGATGCCCTTGTCATGGTAGCCATAACAAAAATCATGGATATCATCATGAGCGACATGAGAATCATGTTTACATAAGTTATAAATGCAGTCAGATCGGAAATCGCCATTGTTTCTCCGATAACAAGCTTGCTGCCGAACCAAAGGATTGCAATTATGCAGGAGTAAACCGTCATCTGCATAATGGGACCCGAGAGAATAAGAAGCTTTTCCGCATATACCGATGCGTCACGGAGTTCGTCATTGGATATACGGAATTTATCCTTTTCGTGCTTTGCTCTTACGAATGCCTTAACAACTCTTGCGCCGATAAGTGTTTCCTGAATGGATGCATTGAGACCGTCATATTTCTTCATGAGCTTCTGGAATCTCGGAAGTGCAAGAGAGCCCATAAGACCGAGGAGAACAAGCATAACAGGTGCGGCAATTGCAAAAATCGTTGCGAGATCGCTGTTGATGGTTTTTGCTTTTGAAAATGCCATTATAAGCATAATAGGTGAGCGCACGAACATTCTGATAACCATTGTGTAACCCATTTGAATGGTGTTTACGTCGGTTGTCATTCTTGTAATCAGAGAGGGAGTGCTGAAGCGGTCTATGTTCGCAAATGAGAAGTCCTGAATTTTTGAAAAAATTGCATTTCTGAGGTTTGCGCCGAAGCCCATGCCGGCCTTTGCGGCTACTCTTGCCGCACCTGCGCCTGACATGAGTGAAACGAGAGCCATGATAACCATTTTTCCGCCCTCGTGCAGAACGTATTCCGTGCCTGCGCCGCCGAGAATGCCGTTATCAACCATGTCGGACATTACAAACGGAATCTGCGTTTCCATGTAAACCTCAACAATTATCAGCAGAGGGCAGAGGATTGACAGCAGACGGTAGCCCTTTGTCTGACCAAGCAGTGTTTTAATCATTTTCATCATCTCCGTTTCTTCTTTTTTTCATAATATCAAATACCTCTTTCTCGCTTATTCCGACGGGAGAAAGATTTTTTGCAACCCTGGAAAGCATATCCGAAAAAGCAAGGATTTCTTCATCGGAAAAGCCGCTGAACATGGCTTTATCTACTCTTTCGCATTCGGCTTTGCCTGCCATTCTTATATTGTTGCCTTTTGGGGTAAGGCGGATACGGTTTATTCGGCGGTCTTTTTCGTCCTCCGTTCTTTCGATGAATCCTGCCTTGTTCATGCGCTTGAGGCTCGTTGCAATTGATGCGGGGGATACCCCGAGAGAGTCCGCAAGCTCCTTCTGCGAGCAATCGCCGTGATCATTGAGATATTCAAGTATTTCGGGTTGCCCTCTGTAAAGCTTCATACCCGAAAGAGCGGTTGATATCGCATAACGGTGAAGCAGGGTAACCTTAACCATCTTTTTCACGGCCTCTTTGTATAAGCTTGACACTTTTTTCACCTCTTCTGTCAAAATTATTAAGCGTTTAACAATTAATCGGTTAACTATTTATTATTGTAAAACCTCTCAACACAAAAGTCAAGAGGTGAATTGTAAATATTTATTACATCTTAATATCATTCAGCGATTTGAACACATAGCCGTTGTTTCTTGCCCAATCTATGATATCGCCGAGTGCGGCGGTGTTATCGGGCGAAACGGAGTGGAGCAGAAGAATTGCGCCCGGATGAAGTCTTGCGGTAACGGTATCAAATGCATACTGCGAACCTTTGGTTTGGCTGACGTCCCAATCGGCATAGGCACTTGACCAGAAAACCGAAGTCATGCCCATGGAGCTTACAAGTTCAAGTGCGCTTTCGTTATATGCTCCTTCGGGAAAACGGAAAAACTTTGTTGAATAGCCGAAGTTTTCACGCAGGTAATTATCGCATTCGAGAATTTCATCTGCCATTCTCTGCCGTGAAATTTCCGAAAAATTCGGATGCTTTGCCGAATGGTTGCCGACAATATGGCCCTCGTTAATCATTCGTGCAATAAGCTCGGGCGAGGATTTTATATGGTCGAGAGTGCAGAAAAAAGCGGCGGGAACTTTTTTCTCTTTAAGAGTATCAAGCACCTCGCTTGTGCAGCCGTTTTCCCATCCGCAGTCAAAGGTCAGATAAAGTACCTTTTCCGTCGATTTTGTGTCATAGCATACCGCTTTATATCCCGTTGACTCAAAGTATTTCTGAGCGGATTTTGAAATTTCATGCGGCTCTCCGTTTTTTGCAACACCGTAGCTGTGTTCTTTTTTCTCCGTTGAAAGGCATCTTGAGTTTTCGGGGTCGTTGACGGTGAATGTCCGTACAGTGAGAATTGTTCTGCCCGTATACGGAGAGGTTATGCCTTGTGTGGTGGTAACGGCTGATGGGGCAGAAGAGGTTATTTCCCGTTTATCCTCAACGGTAACGGGGGCGTTGGCGTCTGCCTCTTCGAGAGTTGACCTGCCTGTGCACGCAGAAGTAACCAAAAGGCAGATAATAAGGAATAAAAGGAAGATTTTTTTCAGAATTAACACCTTGCTTTATATAATTATATCGGTTATATTATAACCCGTAGAACAATCAAAAAACGCAAAATAAAAATTTTTAAAAATCTATGCAACAAAAATCGAGGATATAAACACTAATTATACGAGAGTGGTAAGGAGGGTAATCTTGAGCGCTCAAATCAAAGAACTCGTTACGCTGGCGAAAAACGGAGATGCCGAGGCATTCGGTGAACTGTATGAACTCTATTATAAAGATATGTATTGCTATGCCTGTTATGTTACAGGCAGCGAAATCCTTGCGCAGGACGCTGTTTCAGACGCTGTGTTATCCGCTTTTCGGCAAATAAAAGCTCTCAAGAAAGCAGAGGCGTTTAAAGGATGGCTTTTCAAGATACTCTGCGCCTCATGCAAAAGATATTATACAGACGAACAAAAGAAAAAAGCATTGGTTTATCTTGATGACGAAGACGGGGGATATCAGGAGCCTGCGAGCTTTGAAAGCATAGAGCTTTCCGTGGAGCTTAAAAAGGCACTTGAAACTCTTTCGGTGGAAGAAAGAGAAATTGTGCTGCTCAGTGTTCTGGGCAATTATAAAAGCCATGAGATAGCCGATATGCTTGATTGTCCGCCGTCAACGGTGCGTTCAAAGCTTAAGCGTTCGCTTAAAAAGCTTAAAAAGGCACTCGGCGGCGAGAATTGAACGGAAGGAGGTACGGATGATGAAGAAGAATGAACAGCAGATGCTCGAGATGCTCAGAGGTGAGTTTGAAAAAAGCACAGGGAATGCTGATATACCGCTCAGACTGCAAAAAGAAAGCATTGTGAATATGCTTAAGAATGAAGAAAATAAGGAAACGGATTTTTCTGTTAAAACGGGGACACATAAATCAAAAGTTGTTTTCATACGCAGAATGGCTGCGGCTGCGGCGATGCTTGCTGTTGTCATTGTCGGAGTGCTGGCAATGAGAGCGGACGGAGTAAAGGTTGTAAAGAGGGATACTTTCTATAGGAGCTATGAAGGCACAGAAATTGTAAAAAGCGCACAGAGCTACAAGGAGGTTGAGGCTGCTGTAAAGGAGATACTCAGCAAAACCGAAGCTGAACAGCAGACGGAGCCTCAGAAGGATAAGACTACCGTTAACAACGTTGAAAGCCAGACTGCCGCAGGCGGCGAGGATATGCTCAACAAGCTCTATGAAGGTTATAAAAATATCGCCGTGTTTGAAAGCACAGTGAATGAAATCGGCAAAAGTCTTTATACTGCAAGCAGTTCCCGCATCAGTGCAGACGCTGTATCGTCGGTGAACGATATTGATTCGGACATAGTTAAAACAGACGGAGAGTATCTGTATATTGTTGCAACGGGAAAAAATCTTGAAACGGGCAGCATGACCGAGCAGATAAAGATAATCAAAGCTGTGCCTGCAAGCGAAATGAAGGTGGTTTCTGCCATTACTCTTTCCGATAATGTTGTTGCAGGTGCATTTGAAGAATGCATTGAAATTTATCTTAAGGATAATATTCTTATTGCTTTGCTGGGTAAAAAGGATTTTGATACCGAAACGGAAACCACGGCGATTTATTATGATATTTCAAATCCTGAGGCTCCGTTTAAAATCCGTGAGCATACTCAGAAAGGAAAATATTATTTCTCCTCGCTTAACGAAAACAGTCTTTGCCTTGTTACGGATAAGCAGGTGAGTGTGTCGGATTCGAGCCTTGTTCCGTCTTTCAGCGTCAATGGTGTAACAACGAATCTTGATGCAGAGGATATCTTTATCTCGGTCAGGGACCCTGAAGCCTCATATATTTTTATTACGGTAACCGATATTTCGGCTTTTGATAAGCCGGTCGGACACCTTGCAGTTCTGGGCAGCGGCAAACAGCTTTACTGCTCCGAACGTGCAATTACGGCGGTAAGAGAATTTGTCTCGGTTGACCCCGATTCAAACGGTGCTTATCCGAGCTTTACGGAAATTTATCGCTTCAATATCAACGGCTCATCAATAGCTATTGCAGGGTCATATGTTATTGAAGGCTCGCTTCTCGGCGGTATTCCGGTTAATGATGAAAACGGATATCTTATAGCTGCAACCTCTGCTGCGGAATCGTGCAGTATTTATGTTCTTGATGAAAACATGGAGTTTGTCAGCGGTTTGCAGCAGATATTCCCGCAGAGGAAGGTTGACGGAGTTAAGTTCATCGGCAATAAAGGGTATGTTACCTCGGGCGATGAAACGATGATAATAGATTTATCCTCTCCCGGACTTCCGAAGGTTGCAGGAACAATTCCTTCAAAGCTCTTTACGGGAAATCTTTATGAAATATCGGAAACGAAGCTTCTTGGTATAAATTTGAATACCGACGGCTCAGCAACTTTTCGTCTTTTTGATGTAAGCGACCCCAAAAACCCTTCAGCGGCGGCAGAGTATACCCTTGAAAAAAGCTATTTTCCGCTTTCATCGGCAGACAGCCGTTGCGTGATGATAATTTCAGACATGGAAATTTTCGGCGTTCCCGTTGTTGTCAGCGATGATGAAACAGGCACCGAAACTTCCGCTTACATGATGTTTGATGTTTCCGACGGAAAAATAACCTTAGCAGGTTTATGCCGCCATTCTGAATCCTATGTAGGCGATGCGGCGGTCAGAGCTACCTGTATTAACGGAACGGTTTATACCGTTTCCGGAGAAAAAGTTGTTGCGTTTTCCGCACAAAGCAAAGAAAAGATATCAGTTTGCGAAATAAGATAGCAAGAATTTTCACCCACCCTCACGGTTTCGTTAAGAGCTTTCGGATGGATGGGGCAGGTGAAATTCTCATATATCTGTCCGCTCTTTGGGGAAAGAACGGGCAGAAGGGGTAAAAAGATGTAGTGGAGGCGGAGTACATCGGCACAGTGTACTCCGCCAAAGCCGTATCAAAGGTCGTCTGCATCCTGAACCGGACGCAGGTCATCATAAGGCGTGCCGGTGTAGCTTCCGAGGACATCGGTATGAATATCCTCTTCGTTCAAATCATATCCGCGGTTGTTTTTCTCTTTTGAAAAATGCCACTGTGCTTTGTTTTCTTTTCTTTTATCAGGAAAATTAAAGGGCATTGTTGAAGCTCCTTTCAGATATATTTGTTATTATATTTGCCTTTGCATGCGTAAAAATACAAAAATACGTCAAAGATTATATGCTTTTTGCTCATCTTATTGGCAAATATATTGACTTGACAAAAAACCGTTTTATGTGTAGAATTATATTCGTAATTCAGAATAGGCCAGAAGGCACAAAAATCAAAATTATTAAAAGGATGGTATTAAAATGAAAAAGACAGTTTCCATGCTGCTTGCAGTTCTTGTTGCAGCAATCGCAGTTTGTACATTCGCAACATCGGCTTTCGCACTTCCCGAAGGTGTTACCGATCCCACAGACAGCAGACTTGAGACAACAACAGAAGCTCCTACAACTGCAGCTCCCACTACAACTGCAGCTCCCACTACAACAGAAGCTTCTACCACAACAGAGGCTTCCACAACAGAGGCTTCTACAACAGAAGCTCCCACAACTGCTGTTTCCACAACAGCTGATGATGAGCCCGTTACCCGTGACCCCAGCTACACAGTTATTGACGAAGGCACAACAAAGGCTACAACCACAGCAAAGGTTACAACAACAAAGAAGCCTGCTGCTAACGTTTCAACAATTCCCAACACCGGCAGCAGTGCAGTAGCTCCCGTAATTGCTCTTCTTGCTCTTGCAGCAGGTACAGTTGCAGTTGTAAAGACAAAGAAGGATAACTAATATTAATTACAATTTAATATAATATCCAAGCCCTCATTACGAGGGCTTTTCTTTTTGCAAAACAATAAAATAATATTATTAATACATATATACATTAAACCGCAGACTGCAACTATATCTTGCGCTGAAAAACAATGTCACATGCGAAACACACGGCTTCGTTGAGAAGAAGGGTAAAAAAGATTAAAAAAAGGTGTTGACAAACGGTGCAGGATTTGATATTATATCGGAGCGCTCTGGAGAACAGCAGCGCACCGCACCTTGAAAATTAAACAACGATTGATAGAAAAAACCCTTGAAGATTAATTTG
>CAZJOH010000087.1:0-10236 GCA_964547575.1 uncultured Clostridium sp. | reverse complement strand
TGATCAAAAACACAAGGAGAACGGTGATGCCAAGATATCTTGCCTCCGTAAGATTGGCGTTATTTCTGTCGACCAGGAAAAAGATGAGAAGGGCAAGAAGCAGCATCAGCGTCATATGGTTTCTGGTAAAGTATTCTGCAATCATCTGATTATTCCTTCCGGTTTTCTATTATACACCGTTTTTGTTATTTGTCATTCATGAAAAATGAACTTCTTTAACCAGAGCGGTGATTTCCTTCAAAGCCGGAGACCCATATAATAGAGGCATAAAAAGAGATCTTACATTTTCAGGCAAAGGAAACAGCAGAATGCATAAACCATGCCGTGTGTTTTCAATATTAATGCTGACAGTTCTGATAACAGGAATGCTGTTTTCGGTGTGCGCCTATGGGCAGGATGCCGAAACGGAAAAATATGTAAAAGAAGTGCGCTTTTTTGCCGGAGAGACCCAGGAAGAAGCGGCAGCGTGGCTTTCGGAAAACGGCGTTGAGCATCTCAATTCGCTTGTTTCAAAAATTGAGAAAATCGACGGTGTTCTGAGCATCGAAAGAAGCGGTATTTAAGGAGTAAAAATGAGAGCTGTAATTCAAAGAGTTAATAAATCCTCCGTCAGCGTTGACGGTGAAGTAAAAGGCTTTGTAGGCAAGGGCTTCAATGTCCTTCTCGGCGTTATGGACGGCGATACCGAGTCGCAGGCGGAATTGCTTGCCGGCAAGGTTGCAAGGCTCCGTGTTTTCGAGGATGAAAACGAAAAAATGAATAAGAGCGTCATTGATATCAATGGTGAAATTCTTGTTATTTCGCAGTTTACGCTCTGCGCCGATATCAAAAAAGGCAACCGTCCCTCGTTTACCGATTCCGCACCTCCGGCAGAGGCAAACAGACTTTATGAATACTTCTGTGAAAAGCTGCGTGAAAACGGTGTTTCGAAGGTTGCAACAGGTGTTTTTGCGGCTGATATGAAGGTAGAAATAGAGAATGACGGTCCCGTAACAATAGTTATGGATACAGATATTTGGGATAAGAGAGGATAAACATGAAAATACTGCAGATTCAATTAGAACATGAAATTTTTGCGAATTGCTATTTGATTATTGATGAGGCAACCGACGAGGCTGCTGTTATTGACCCGGGTTGGTACGGCGATATAATAAAAGATGCCCTTGCAAAAGAAAATGTCAATCTTAAATATGTTCTTCTTACTCACGGCCATTTTGACCATGTAAGCGGTGTTTACGGTTTTCAGCATGTAGAGGGTGCGAAGGTTGTTATCCATGAATGTGACCGTGAGCATCTTCTTGACCCGAAAAAGAGCCTTGCAGAGGGTAATTTCCCCGAGCCTCATCAGCCCGTTTGTGCAGATATTCTTGTAAAAGACGGCGATATAATAAAGCTTGGCGAATCCGAAATCAAGGTTATGCATACTCCGGGTCACACAAACGGAAGCGTCTGTTATATTCTTGAGGATGACAGAGTGATTTTCAGCGGAGATACTCTGTTTTGCATGACGGCGGGCAGAACCGATTTCTGGGACGGCAGCGATGAAAAAATGATTTCTTCCCTTAAAAGACTCATTGCTCTTGAAGGCGATTACAAGGTTTATCCCGGTCATAACAGAGAAACAACTCTTGAAAGAGAAAGAACACGCAATCGGTATATCAGAAGGATGGTAAAATAAGTGATATTAAGAATTTTCGGGCACGATTTCCATTATGAATGCGAAAATCTTTGCAGGGTATATTATCCCAACGAAAAAATTAATATAGTTTACGGCGATGACGGCGAGGATATAAAAACCGTTGTTACCCGATGCAGCCCGATTGACGGCGGCAATCTTGTTGAGGCTGAAGCACATATTGACGGTGTTTCAAAATCGGCGAAAGCTGAAGTCTTTGCATCGGAAGAAGAACTTCGTGATAAAAGTGAGCTTAAAACAGCGCAGCTTATTTTTGAGCTTCTTTCGGATATAACGGGCTATACTCCGCCGTGGGGTGTTCTTACGGGAGTGCGCCCGTCGAAGCTCATGCTCAGACTTATTGAGCAGATGGGCACAGACGGCGCAAGGGATTACTTCACCCGTGATTTGCTTGTAAGCGATGAGAAAACAAATCTTGCACAGACTGTTGCGGCGGCAGAAGAAAAGATTGTTGCTCTCTCGGAGAGTAACTCCTTCAGCCTCTATGTTTCAATCCCGTTTTGCCCCACAAGATGCAGCTATTGCTCGTTTGTTTCCCACTCAATCGCTAATTCCAATGCACGCAAGCTTTTGCCCGATTATCTTGAAAAGCTTGCCGAAGAAATTGAAATTACGGGAGCAATTGCCAAAGAGCTGGGCTTGAAGCTTGAAAGTATTTATTTCGGAGGAGGTACTCCGGGAGTGCTTGAAGCTCCGCAGATGGACAGACTTCTCGGCGCAATTGAAAAATCCTTTGACTTTTCTTCTTTAAGGGAATATACCGTTGAGGTCGGCAGACCCGATACCGTAACTCCCGAAAAGCTTCGTATACTTAAGCTTCATAATGTAGAAAGAATAAGCATAAATCCCCAGACCTTCAATCAGAAAACGCTGGAGATAATCGGCAGAAATCACAGCGTTGAGCAGGCAGTAAAATCCTATCAGCTCGCAAAGGCTTACGGCTTTGAGAGCATTAATATGGACCTGATCGCAGGTTTACCTGAAGAAACTTTTGAGGATTTCTGTTCAAGTGTTGATACAGCAATATCCCTTTCTCCCGAAAACATTACGGTACATACCCTTGCACTCAAACGTTCCTCGGAGCTTAATGCTTCGGGAGCAGGTGTTTCGGGCGGGAATGAAGCTAAAAAAATGCTCGAATATGCTTCAAAAAGACTTTATGAAAGCGGATATGCACCGTATTATATGTATCGTCAGAGCAAATGCGTAGGCAATCTTGAAAATGTCGGCTGGTGCAAGGTCGGAAAGGAATGCCTCTATAATGTATTCATGATGGAGGAATGTCATACGGTGCTTGCAGTCGGTGCAGGCGGTGTAACAAAGCTCTGCGATCAGAACACAAATAATGTTGAACGCATTTTCAACTATAAATATCCTTATGAATATATTTCCGGTTTTGACAAAATAAGCGAACGCAAAAACGGAATAAAGAGTTTTTATTTGTCATACTAAATCTTATAGGGTGATTAAATATGGTTAGTATGAATGTAACAAACGAAAGGTACACATGCGGCAGAATAAACAACCTTGCTCTTGAACCGAAAAGGTTTCTTGAAGAATGCTCAAGGGAGTATAATGCAAAGGTGTCTGCTGCGGCAAGGAATATTTTTGACGATAAAAGCAAAAAAATAGTCATGCTTGCAGGTCCGAGCTCATCGGGAAAAACAACAACCGCAAATCTTCTCTCAAAGATGATCGGATATACGGGCGGCAGGGCTTATACCGTTTCGCTCGATGATTTTTATCATCCTCATTCCGTAGGTTATCCGCTTGACGAAAACGGCAAGCCCGATTACGAATGCGTTGAAGCGCTTGATATTGAGCTTTTGCATCTTTGCTTCGGTGAGCTTGTCAGAAAGGGCAGAGCAGAGCTTCCTGTTTTTGATTTTCATTCGGGAGAAAGAATAAATAATGCAAAAAAGGTTGAACTTTCCGAAAATGATGTTATAATCGTCGAAGGGCTTCATGCCCTGAATCCCGTAATAACCGATACTCTTGATGAAAGCAGCCTTTATAAAATTTATGTCAGCGTATCGTCAAGGGTTTATGAAGAAGATGACAGCGTGCTCTTTTCAAAACGGGATTTAAGATTTATAAGGCGAATGGTCAGAGACTTCAGCTTCCGTTCAACATCCGTTGACAGAACCTTTGAAATCTGGCAGAGCGTTATGAGAGGCGAGGACAGATATCTTTTCCCGTTTGAAGGAAATGCGGATATAAAAATAGATTCCTTCCATCCGTGTGAGCCTTGTGTTTTCAGGCGAAGGGCGACGGAGCTTTTACAAACTGCTCTGAACGGCGAAAACAGAGAAAAGGCTGCTCTTATGATTAATAAGCTGAGCCTTTTTAAAAATATAGATTATTCAATTCTTCCCGAGGATTCTCTTTTACGTGAATTTACGGGGTAAGTGAAAATACCTGATAGAAAAGGAGTGTGAGCCGATTGGCTACAGGAAAAAAACAGTCGGTGCTAAATGGCGCAATGATGCTGATGTTTGCCGTTTTGCTCGTTAAGGTTATCGGACTTTTATTTAAAATTCCGCTGACCGATATGATTGGTGCGGCAGGCAGAGGTTATTTTAACTCTGCATACGAAATCTATACTCCCATTTTTGCAATTTCAATGGCAGGCTTGCCCGTTGCGGTTTCAAGAATGGTTGCCGAAAACATCGCTCTCGGAAACTACAGAGAGCCGAGAATGATTCGTAAGGTGTCGCAGCGCTTGTTCATTATCGTGGGCATAACGGGAACTCTTATTCTTCTTGCCGTTGCATATCCTTATGCACGCTATGTTGCGAATATCCGCAGTCTTCCTGCAGTTCTCTGTGTTGCTCCCTCCATTTTCTTCTGCTGTTATATGTCAACCTACAGAGGATATTATGAGGGTCTCAGAAACATGACTCCTACTGCAATTTCGCAGGTTGTTGAAGCTCTCGGTAAGCTTATTGTGGGTCTTGTTCTTGCAAAGCTCGTTACGCAGACCGGCATGAATCAGTATGAAAGCGGAATGCTCGCATCAGGCAACGTTTCCGCAACCGTTTTCGGCAATGAAGTAACAAGCCTTGCCGAAGCAAACAGCGTTATAACTCCGTGGGCTGCTGCGGGTGCCGTTATGGGTGTTACCATAGGGTCCCTTGCTGCTGCGGTGTTCCTTGCCGTATATTATAAGGTTAAGGGTGACGGAATAACAAGAACTCAGCTTGTAAATTCCGAGAAATCAGCTCCCTCGGAAAAGCTTGCAAAGGATATGATAAAGATAGCCGTTCCCATGGTTATCAGTGCTCTTATTCTCAACATAACAAATCTTGTTGATACCGTAACCATCCAGTCAAGGCTTACTTCTGCTATTGAATCGGATTCCGCAACAATTCTTCAGATGCATTCCGAAGCTATAAATGAAGCCGTAAGACTTTCAAGAATCAATATCAGCGATTCAGCGGAGATAGTAAAATATCTCTGGGGCTCATACGGTATGGCTCTTGACTTCAGAAATCTTATCCCCAACCTTACTCTCCAGCTCGGCATCAGCGCACTTCCCGCACTTGCCGCCGCCTGGGCAGTAAAGGATAAGAAGGGTATCAAATCAACAATTGAGCTTGTTCTGAGAATATGCATGCTTATCGGTTTGCCCGCAGGCTTCGGCATGGCAGCTCTTGCAACCCCGCTTCTTACTCTTATTTACGGAAGAGGCTCAAGCTCCGATGCTATCTCTGTTGTTGCGCCTATTATGGTCGCATACGGTATTGCAACCGCTCTTATGGCTGTTTCAACACCTATCACAAACATGCTTCAGGCAATCGGCAGAACAGATATCCCTGTTAAATCTGTTGTTGTGGGCGCAATATGCAAAATCACCTGCAACTTTATTCTTGTAGGAAATCCCAAAATCAATGTTTACGGCGCAGTGGTCGGCACAATACTTTTCTATGTTGTTATTGTTGCCTGCAACCTTACTTCTCTGCTTCGTATATCAAAGGTGAAGATAGACTGGGCATCAATTCTTGTGAAGCCTCTTGTCTGTGCAGCTCTCTGCGGTGTAACCGCCTTTGCATCTTACGGTTTGCTTTCGAAAATCTTCCCCGCAGGAAATACCGAAAGTATTCTGAATATGGGAACCGTTTCCACCGTAATCGCAGTCGGTCTTGCTGTTGTTGTTTATATAATTTCACTCCTTCTTGTCAAGGGAGTTGCCCGTGAAGATGTTTCTGTTTTGCCAAAAGGAGAAAAAATTGCAAAAACCCTTGAAAAATATGGACTTTTAGGTTAAAATAGTATTTGTGCATATTGGGAAGTGAGAAAAATGGTTGATTTTGAACGTAAAGACAGTTATAATGTTGGTGACCTTGTTGAAATAATGAGATTGCTCCGTGCTCCGGGCGGATGTCCGTGGGATGCCGAGCAGACCCATGAAAGCATCAAGAAAAATCTTATAGAAGAAACCTATGAGGTTATTGAGGCGATAAACAAGAATGATAATGACCTTCTTTGCGAAGAACTCGGCGATTTGCTCATGCAGGTTGTTTTTCATGCGTGCATGGAAACAGAAAAAGGTGCATTTAATTTTGATGATGTGTGTGACGGCATTTGCAAAAAGCTCATTGAACGCCATCCGCATGTTTTCGGAGAAACAAAGATATCGGGCGTTGACGATGTCCTGACCAATTGGGATGATATCAAAAGAAAAACCAAGGGCCAGAAAACAACAACGCAGTCAATGCTCAGCGTGCCCAGAGAGCTTCCGGCTCTCATGCGTGCAACAAAGCTTCAGAAAAAGGCAGCAGATGTCGGCTTTGATTGGAGTGACGTTTCAGGCGCACTCGACAAGCTTCAGGAGGAGATTGACGAGCTTCGTCAGGCTGTTGAAAATAAAGACAGCGCAAATATGAACGAGGAGCTCGGAGATGTTCTTTTCTCTGCCGTCAATGTTTCGAGGTTTATCAAATCCGATGCCGAGGAGGCTCTTACTGCCGCAAGCGATAAGTTTCTTGCAAGATTCACAATGGTTGAAAAGCTTGCAGACGAGCGAGGAATTGATATGAAATCGTCAACTCTTGAAGAGCTTGACAGGCTTTGGGATGAAGCTAAGTTAATTAATTGAATATGGATACCTTGTGTATTTCATAAAATAGAAAATCAAAAGATTGGAGTTAGAAAAATGAATAAGACAGAACTCGTAAACGCAATTGCAAAGAATGAAGGCATCGAAAAGAAGTGCGCTGAAAAGGCAGTTAACGCTGTTTTTGCAGCAGTTGCTGATGCTCTCGCAGCAGGTGAGAAGGTTCAGCTTATCGGTTTTGGTACTTTTGAAGTTCGTGAGCGTGCTGAAAAGACAGCTCGTAACCCCAGAACAGGCGAAACAATTACAGTTCCCGCAACAAAGGCTCCCGCTTTCAAGGCAGGCGCAGCTCTCAAGGCAAAGGTTGCAAAATAATTTTACTGAAACGGGGTTGCTTAAGGGCGACCCTTTTTCATTATCTTATGGAGTGATATTATGCGTCTTGATAAATACCTTAAGGTATCAAGAATAATTAAAAGAAGAACCGTTGCAAACGATGCCTGCGATGCAAAGCATGTAACGGTTAACGGTAAAGTGGCAAGAGCTTCCTATGATGTGAAGGTTGGCGATATAATCGAAATAACCTTCGGCTCAAATACAAATAAGTTTGAGGTTTTAAGTGTTTCCGAACATGCTACCAAGGAAACAGCGGCAACGATGTTCAAGCCTCTTTAAGAATAAACAAGCCTTCCTGAGCATATCATTTATTGAATGCAAAAGGGAGGTTTTTTATATGGCAGAAGAAAAAAGAATGCAGTCGATGCCGCATAATGTTGTGCTTGAGGACAGAAGACTGCTTACCGTATCGGGAGTTTCCGATGTTGACAGCTTTGATGAGCAGACCGTAATTGTTTTTACCGATATGGGTGAGCTTACCGTCAGAGGAAGTAACTTGCATATCAACAGACTCAGCGTTGAGGTAGGGGAGCTTACCGTTGAAGGAAATATTGCGGCTCTTATTTATTCGGATGAGGCTCCGAAAAGCGGCGGATTTTTCAGCAAGGTGTTCCGGTAAATGGAGTATATTCAAGGGCTGTCCGTTCAGACGGAGATATTCCTTCTTTCTCTCGGATTTGGCTTTTTGCTGGGAATTCTTTATGATGTATTCCGTACCCTGCGCCTCATAATTTCAAAATCCGTATCGTTTACCGTTTTTATGGATATGCTGTATTTTGCTCTGTGCGCCTTTCTGATTTTCTGTTTTGACCTTGTTGTTGACAGCGGTAAAATAAGGCTCTATGTTCTGTTCGGTGATTTGCTCGGATGGCTCATATATTATTTTTCTTTCGGCGAAATTTCAATTAAAATCAGTAACCTTATTATTTTGTCTGTCAGGAGAGCGTTCAGGGTGGTTTTAAAGCCTTTTATTAAGCTTGGAGGGCATGTAAAACACAAATTCGGAAAAATTTTCTTGTTTTATAAAAAAATAACAAGAAAATTTTATAAAAAAGCAAAATTTGACTTGCAAAAGCATAGAGGTATGGTGTATAATCTTAACGGTTATATAGAAAATAATATTTTTAAGGATAATTGATGATAAATGGCTGTTAAGAAGATTAAAAACAGAAAACACAGTATCATACTGGCAGTGCTCTTTTGCGCTCTGGTGTGTTACTTTGTTGCAACCTTAATCAGCCTTCAGATGCAGGTCCGTGCGCAGGAAAATACTGTTGAGGACCTCAAAGCACAGTATCAGCAGCAGATTGAAGAAAACGACGAGCTTCAGGCGCTGATCGAAGAAGGCAATGAGTCGGATTATATTGAAAAAATCGCAAGAGAACAATATGGCTATGCAAAGCCTGATGAGAGAGTGTATTACGATTCATCTGTATATTAAACTGATTTCAGTTTGTTTATAAATTCAACTTATTATGGAAGGATATATTTACTGTATGCAATTTGAAGAAGGTGCAATCGTAAGCGGTAAGGTTACGGGATTAACTGATTTCGGAGCTTTTGTGGAGCTTGAAGGCGGAAAAACAGGTATGATACATATTTCCGAAATTGCTCCGAACTATGTTAAGGATATCAGAGAGCATGTTTCTGTAGGTCAGGAAGTTAAAGCAAAAATTATCTCCGTTACTCCTGACGGAAAAATCAGTCTTTCAATCAGAAAGATGGCAGAACAGTCCAAAGAAAAGGAACAGCGTCCTCAGAGGCCTACCCAGAAGCCGAGAAATGAAAAACGTTCGGCTCCCAATGTTTGGAACGGTCAGAAGAGCAGCGCTCCTCCTGCCGGTGAAAAGCAGTCTTTTGAAGATATGATGGCAAGATTCAAGGCTATCAGCGATGAAAAAATGACTGACCTTAAAAGAGCAAGCGATTCTAAGAGAGGAAGCGCAGGCTATTCCCGCAGAGGTGCAAAGTAATTATCAAACGGGGGCAGTGCCTCCGTTTTTTAATATTTACCGAGAATGAGTCAGGGGTGATAAAATGCGTGAGATTGATGTGGCTGTGATTGAGCAGGCTGTGCGTGATATGTGCATTCTTGCCAATAAGCAGCTTCCGCATGACCTTGAAGAAAGAATCGAATATTGTGCGGGCTGTGAATGCGAAGAATTGCCTGCAAGCATAATGAAAACTCTTACGGATAATCTTGCGGCGGCGAAGGAGCTTGATATTCCCATATGTCAAGATACGGGAATGGCAGTTGTTTTTGCCGAAATCGGTCAGGATGTTCATATTGTCGGAGGCAGCTTTGAGCAGGCGATCAACAAAGGCGTATCAAGAGGATATACCGAAGGATTTCTTCGATGCTCCGTTGTAAAAGACCCTTTAAGAAGAGTAAACACAGGGGACAATACTCCTGCGGTTATTCATATATGCATTGTTGACGGCGATAAAATAAAGCTTACCGTTGCCCCAAAAGGATTCGGAAGCGAGAATATGAGCTGCCTTAAAATGTTTACACCCTCCGCCACAAGAGAGGACATAATTAATTATGTTGTTGAGTCGGTCAGAACCGCAGGCAGCAATCCATGTCCGCCGATGGTGCTCGGCATCGGAATAGGCGGCACGTTTGAACAATGCGCTTTACTTGCCAAAACCGCTCTTTGCAGAAATGTAAGTGAGCGTAACAGCGATGAATATTATGCGGCAATGGAGCAGGAGCTTCTTGAAAGAGTAAATGCCCTTGATATCGGTCCTCAGGGCTTCGGAGGAAAAACCACCGCCTTGAGCGTTGCGATAGAAGCAAAGCCCACTCATATTGCAGGTTTACCCGTTGCAGTTAATGTAGGATGCCATGTTACCCGCCATAAAAGCATGGTAATCTGAATGAAATGTTAAATTAATTATACAAATTATTAAAAATTTTCAAAAACCCCTTTACAATTTTTGTGCATATATGCTACAATGTAAATGAAGTCAAAGACTTCAATAGCTACAAAAGGGGATGACTATATGAAAATCACAATTACAGGTCGCAAGTGCTCACCGAGAGAATCTTTCAAAGAACATGCAGAAAAGAAGCTCGCCAAAATTG
>CAZJOH010000086.1:0-10584 GCA_964547575.1 uncultured Clostridium sp. | reverse complement strand
GCTATAACCTCTTTGCGCACCTCTTCCTGTGTGAGCTTTTTACGTGCGATGGTTTTATTTTTCAAGTGATACGGACAATAAACACAGCCGTTTACACAGTAGTTTGAAAGATAGAGCGGTGCAAACATAACAATACGGTTACCGTAAAATCTGAGCTTAATTTCCTCTGCAAGCTTATACATCTGCTCAATCTTTTCGGGAATATCGCAAGCAAGCAGAACAGCAGCTTCTCTGTGTGTAAGACCGCTGCAAACCGTTCCGTCCGCAGTTACACGGGGACGTGCCTTTTCAAGAAGACTATCAATAAGTTCAACATTATGCTTATTTTGTTCAGCATATTCAAGCGTTGCAAGAATTTCTTCATTATTGATAAATTCTTCTGCTTTCAATGACTTAGGATTATAAATTGCCATAATATATCATTCCTTCTAACAATTTCTTCTGTAATCGCCTCTGTCGGTTACTATTCTGTAGCCTATGGCGTTCATTTTTTCTTCAAGTATCGCCTTGCCCTGCGCTGATTCCGCACCGGTTGAAAGCTTGTTATTATAAAGTGTATATTTCGCCCTTGTATCAAGAGGAGAAAGATTGGGCATTACAACATTTGCGCCTGCCAGAATTCCCTTTTCTCTGCCAATAGGGTCAATGCTTCCGAGCGCTGTTGTTGCAGGCAGAAGAATTGACGGTGAAATAAGACGGACTATTGAAAGAAGATAACAGGTAAGCTCAAGAGAGCCTGAGGGTTCATCGCAAAACACGGTATCTTTATGGGGTATAAACGGTCCGATTCCGCACATCTGAGGCTTGAATTCTTCAATAAATTTCAAATCCTTCGCAAGATGCTCCGAAGTCTGAAATGGTGAACCTACCATAAATCCGCAGCCTGTCTGAAAACCTATTTTTTTGAGATTTTCGAGGCATTTCATTCTGTGTTCAAACAAAAGATTTGCAGGATGAAGCATTTCATAATGCGCTTTGTCTGCTGTTTCATGACGAAGAAGATATCGGTCTGCACCTGCATCATAAAGACGTTTATAGCTCTCATAGCTTCTTTCGCCGAGTGAAAGAGTTACGGCGCAGTCGGGATATCTGCTTTTTATTTCCCGTATAATCTCACACATGATATCATCCGAAAAGTACATATCCTCGCCGCCTTGCATAACAAAAGTTCGGAAGCCGAGAGAATAACCGTTTTCACAGCAGGAAATTATCTGTTCTTTAGTAAGTCGGAATCTTTCACATTTTTTGTTGCCGCCTCTTATTCCGCAATACAAGCAATCATTTTTACAAACATTACTTATTTCAATAAGCCCTCTGATATAAATATCATTGCCATATATTTCTTTTCGGATTTTTACAGCCTTTTCAGCAAGAAGTGATGCATACTCTTCGTTTCTGTTATCAATCAAAAGCTTGTATTCTTCAAGAGAAAGGCTGTGTTCTTTTTCCAGTTTATTGATTAATTTAATCATTATATATTTTATTTGAATAAGCAGCCTTAACGCTTATTCCGTCAATATTGCCTATTCTACCTGTCATTGCTGATATAACATCCTGCGGCGCATCAACCGCAAGGCTGACGATATTGATATTTCTTTCTCTGTAAGGCAGACCCATTCTTCCGACGATATATTCACCGAATTCGTGAAGAAGAGAATTGAGCTTTTCAACCGAATCAGTATTTTCGATGATTATGCCTATAACAGCAATTCTTTTTTCCATATTTAAACCACTCCGAAATAAAAACAACTGCACCCCATAAGGCGCAGTTATACTATAAATGTTTTATAATATTATGCACCTTTCACCCGGAAGGATTTCACCATTCCTCATGTCAGGTTATATTTATTATAACTTATCATAAAAGTTTTGTCAACACACTGTTGACCTGAAGAAGCAAAAGTGATAAACTATCGGTTTGGAAGAAGGTAATGTTATGAATTCACTTTTAAAAACAGACGGTAAAAATGAAAACAAAATTATTTTTATTTGCTGGCTTGCTTATACTGCCGCTTATGTCGGAAGGCTTAACTTTAATGCATCAATCGTTGCAATTATATCCGATCTCGGAGTTACAAAGGCTGATGCAGGACTTGTAAGTTCATGTTTTTTCTTTGCATACGGTGCAGGTCAGTTGATAAACGGCATTTTTTCAAAAAAATACAATGCCAAAATCATGATTTTCTTATCGCTGATTTTTTCGTCGGTTTTCAATCTTCTGATGCCATTGAGTAATGATATATCCATAATGAAATACATATGGCTCGGCAACGGAATAGTTCAGTCTGTTTTATGGAGCACACTGATTAAAACTTTGTCTGATTTTCTCTCCGATAAAAAACTCCCAAAAGCTATTCTTGCAATGAGCACAACAGTTGCCGTCGGCACCTTTCTTGCTTACGGAGTTTCTTCGCTGTCGGTTAAAAACGGAAGCTGGAAAACAGTATTTTATATTGCCTCTGTTGTTGTTTTTATCAGTGCTTTCATATGGCTTTTCTTATACGGACCTTCAAAAAAGACTGTTATTGTTAATGATGAAAACAAAACCGAAAAGGTAAAGATGAGCAAGGTTGTTATTCTTTCTCTGTTTCTTGCCGCATTTGCAGGAGTTGCAAACGGCTTCATTAAAGACGGCATGACAACATGGGTTCCTTCTGTGCTTTATGAGGAATTCGGGGTATCGCAGTCATTTTCAATTTTGCTGACACTTTCTCTTCCGCTTGTTTCCATGCTCGGTGCCGCAATTGCAAAAAAGGTGCACGAAAAAATTGATTCTCATGCGGCAATGAACCTTGTTTTCTATGTGATTTCCGCCTTACTCTGCACGGGCATTCTGATTTCTCTTAAAATAAACAGCATTGTCGCAATAATGCTATGCTTTGTAGGCGTTGCTTGCGGAATGGCAATGATAAACAATGTAATAACAAGCATGTTTGCACTTGATAATCGCAGGGTGCTCAATGCAGGCTTTGCCGCAGGACTTCTCAACACCTTCTGTTACGTAGGCAGCACGGTAACTTCATACACGCTCGGTGCAGTTTCTCAATCATTCGGATGGAATGCCGTCTTTATCATTATGCTTTGTGTTTGTCTTGCAGCAAGTGCGGTTTGCTGTGCCGGCTATATAAGTGAAAAAAAGATAAGCAAAAACAGCTAAAATCCGCTTTTATCATTCGGTTTAAGACTAAGTTCAATTTCACTTTGCTCAGTCAGTTTTTTATTAGTAACCGAGAAATATTGACCATTTTCATCGGCATAAATGCACCATGAATGCCATTGAGTTTCATGATATGTCATTTTATTTGATATTTTACCGTTTTCTGTCAGCGAATTAATAATTTCATCTGTGCTTTCTTCAGGTGAATATACAATAATTATTTGTTCAATAACGCTTATAAAATTTTCAGCCTTATCTGTTACATTACAGGCAAGGCTGATTTTATTTATATCGCCCGAATCTGTAACCGAAAGCTCAAAAACATGTTCCGTACCGGTATAATCTTTTACAAAACAAATATAATCAGTTTTTTCAAGAAACTGCTCAGAATTTTCAAAATCAAACATATCCGTTTGTTTTGATAATCTTTTGAAAAAGATTTCGGGGCTCATCTTTTCCTGCACCGAGCATGAACTAAATAACAGCAAAACAACAAATGATAATAGAATTATTTTTTTATTCATATCAAACTCAATATCTCTTTCCTGCTTTGAGATTTACGGCTGAAATTCCTCCTGCACTACCCAATACAGTAATTACTGCCATAAGAATAAACAGACCGCTCCCCACCTTATTACCATTAATGAAAAATGCCGCTGCGGAACATATAAGTGCTTGAGCAAAGCCGGTTAGAGCCCCGAAAGCCGCACCTTTTTTCCTAATGGGTCTTACAGCAATAAAGCCTCCTGAAAAAGCAGACAAAGCTCCTGAAACAAGTCCCATAGGCATATATAATGACGAAGAAAACGCTTCAGTTTTTAATGAAAGATAAGCAAACAACGAAACAATACAAAAGAAAAGCATTGTTCCTGTTACAGAACCGATTACTATTTTATTTAAGCTTGATACATTTTTTTCTTTTGAACGAGAACTCTTTAATTTATCTGACATAAAAAAACTCCCCTCATATTACTGCTAAATAATATGAGAGAAGTAAATTAAATATTCAATTAAGCATCAAAAGTATCGTCTTTTTTCTTGGACTTCTTTCTGTTCTTCTTGCTGTTTTCTGCTGCTTCTTCCATTTTCTTCTGCTTTTCAGCTTCAGCAGCTTCCTTTGCAGCCTGTCTTTCAGCCTCAAGCTTTTCATTAGCTGTATTGTTGGTTGAAACAGCCCAACGGGTAATCTTCATCTTATTTCTGTCTGCACCGGTTTCAATAATGAGAGAATCTTCTTTAACTGTAACAACTCTGCCCATGATTCCGCCGATTGTTGTAATCTCGTCGCCAACCTGAATGCTGTCACGCATATTCTGCTCTTCTTTTTGCTTTTTCTTCTGAGGTCTGATCATAACGAAATACATAACGCCGAAAAGAGCAGCCATCATTATAATCATTGACATGGGGTTCTGAGTTGATGTGTCTGATGCAGATGTTCCTGTCATCTGAGCCATAAGAGAAATAAAGTTCATTGGTATAACCTCCAAAACATAATGCGTATATTATACATTAAATTGAAAAAATATGCAATATAAAAAATAAAAATTTAAAATTAAATTCTTGTATCAAGTAAATCAACATACTTTGCTCTGAATTCTTCGAATGTTCCGTCATCAATTGCATCACGGATTTCCTGCATAAGCATATTATAGAAATGCAGATTATGAATAACGCAAAGACGCATTGCAAGCATTTCCTTCGCCTTGAAAAGATGTCGGATGTACGACCTTGAAAAGCTTTGGCATGCAGGGCAATTACATTCAGGGTCAATGGGAAGCGAATCCTTCTCATATTTCTTATTGTTAAGATTTATGATACCTTTTTTGGTAAAAAGATGACCGTGTCTTGCGTTTCTGCTGGGCATTACGCAATCAAAAAGATCAACGCCTCTGTAAACAGCTTCAATAATGTTTCCGGGGGTACCGACACCCATAAGATAACGGATTTTATCGGCAGGCATATGCGGCTCAAC
Organism: uncultured Clostridium sp.; assembly: GCA_964547575.1. Taxonomy (GTDB): domain Bacteria; phylum Bacillota; class Clostridia; order Oscillospirales; family Acutalibacteraceae; genus CAG-177. Next base: position 5,455 of record CAZJOH010000086.1, on the reverse strand, counting down.
AGCAGAAATAACGCGGTACATATCTTCTTTCGGTTCACCGACAGCAAGACCGCCGATTGCATAACCGTCAAGATCCAGCTTTGCAATTTCTTTCATATGCTCAACACGCAAATCATCAAATGTACAGCCTTGATTTATACCGAAAAGGAGCTGATTTTTATTAATTGTATCAGGTAATGAATTAAGTCTTTGCATCTCATTTTTGCAGCGGATGAGCCAGCGTGTTGTTCTTTCGCAGGACTGCTTTGAATATTCATATTTTGCAGGATTTTCAACACATTCGTCAAATGCCATTGCAATGGTAGAGCCAAGATTTGACTGGATTCTCATGCTCTCCTCGGGACCCATAAAAATATGCTTTCCGTCAACATGTGATTGGAAATAAACGCCCTCCTCCTGAATCTTTCTTAAAGACGCAAGAGAAAAAACCTGAAATCCGCCACTATCCGTAAGAATAGGACCGTCCCATGCTGTAAACTTATGAAGTCCGCCCATTTCTTTTACAAGCTCATCACCGGGTCTAACATGGAGATGATAGGTATTTGAAAGCATAACCTGACATCCGATTTCTTTTAAATCAAGAGCAGAAAGCGCTCCTTTTATTGCGCCGCAGGTTGCAACATTCATAAAAGCAGGAGTCTGCACTGTTCCGTGAACTGTAACAAACTCACCTCTTCTTGCGTTGCCGTCTTTTTTTATAAGTTTATACATAATTATTCTCCGTAAATCAGCATACTGTCACCCAAAGAGAAAAATCTGTATTTTTCTTCAACGGCAACCTTATATGCGTTCATTGTGTTATCATATCCGCAAAAAGCACTTACAAGCATGATTAGCGTGCTTTCAGGAAGATGGAAATTTGTTATAAGGCAGTCAATACATTTGAATTCATAGCCCGGATAAATAAAAATATCAGTCCAGCCATCATCCTCTTTTATCTCACCGTGAAATGCAGCAACAGATTCGAGTGTTCTGCAGCAAGTCGTTCCAACGGCAAATACCCTGCCTCCGTTCTGCTTTGTTCTGTTAATCAAGTCAGCAGTTTCGGCGGGAAGGTGATAATGCTCGGAGTGCATGTGATGGTCTTTGATATCGTCAGCTTTAACGGGTCTGAATGTACCTAAACCGACATGGAGTGTAACATATCCGATTTCAACACCCTTGTCCCTTATTTTCTGCATAAGTTCGGGAGTAAAATGAAGTCCAGCAGTAGGAGCGGCCGCACTACCCTCTTCCTTTGCATAAACGGTCTGATATCTGTTTTTATCTTCAAGTTTTTCGGTAATATAGTGGGGTAAAGGCATTTCGCCGACCTTATCTATTACTTCAAAGAAATTGCCTTCAAAGCCAAATTTTGCAATGCGGTTTCCGTCCGGCAAAACCTCAACTACCTCCGCAGTAAGAATACCTCCGCCGAAGGTGAATTTATGTCCTACACGTGCTTTTTTCCCCGGTCCGGTTATTACCTCCCAAGTATCATAGCTTTTTTGAGTGAGCAACAGAAATTCAACAAGTGAACCGGTATCTGTTCTCTCACCGTACATTCTCGCAGGAAGAACTTTGGTGTTATTAAGAATAAGGCAGTCACCCGGCTTAAACCAGTCTATAACATCTCTGAAATTGCGGTGTGCTATTTCACCGCTTTTCTTGTTCATTGCCAGAAGTCTGGAGCTGTCACGTGGCTCAAGAGGTGTCTGTGCAATCAGCTCCTGAGGCAAATCGTAGTAAAAATCGCTTCTTTTCATTCAAAATCCTCAAATTATTTTCAAAATTTCCAATATATTTGTATAAATAATTATTTGACTTAATACTGCAAGTTGTGATATCATCATAATATTATAATAAGTTTTTGTCAAGGTTCATAATGACTAAAAATTTATAGACTTATTTTCTGAAAAGAGGTTAAAGTTATGAAGAATTACAAAGTCGGTATCGTAGGCGCAACAGGCATGGTTGGTCAGCGTTTTGCAACACTTCTTGAAAACCATCCCTGGTTTGATGTTGCTGTTCTTGCAGCAAGCCCTCGTTCGGCAGGAAAGACATATAAAGAGGCTGTAGGTGCAAAGTGGTGCATGGCAACGGATATCCCTGCAAAGATGGCAGACATGATCGTTATGGATGCAACTGCAGATATCGAAAAAATTGCCGCATCCGTTGACTTCATCTTCTGTGCAGTTGATATGAAGAAGGATGAAATCAAAGCTCTTGAAGAAGCATATGCAAAGGCAGAATGCCCCGTTGTTTCAAACAACAGCGCACACAGAATGACTCCCGACGTTCCTATGATCGTTCCCGAGCTTAACACAAATCACGCTGAAATCATCAATTCGCAGAGAAAGCGTCTCGGAACAAAGAGAGGTTTTATTTCTGTTAAATCAAACTGCTCCCTTCAGAGCTATGTTCCTGCTCTTTATCCCCTTAATAAGTTCGGTGTAAAGGATGTTCTTGTTTGCACATATCAGGCAATTTCAGGCGCAGGAAAAACTTTTGAAACATGGCCCGAAATGGTAGATAACGTTATTCCCTATATCGGCGGCGAAGAAGAAAAATCGGAAAAAGAACCTCTTAAGATTTGGGGCAAAATCGAGGGTGACGAAATTGTTCCCGCAGCATCCCCCAACTTTACCGCACAGTGCCTTCGTGTTCCCGCTTCTGACGGTCACATGGCAGCAGTTTTCGTAAGATTTGAAAATAAGCCTTCAATTGAAGAAATGAAGGAAATCTGGAAAAACTTCAAGGGCTATCCTCAGGAAGCAGAGCTTCCCAGTGCTCCCAAGCAGTTCCTCAATTATTTTGAAGAGGACAATTTACCCCAGACAAAGCTTCAGAGAAATCTTGAGAACGGTATGGCTGTTTCAATCGGCAGACTCAGAGAAGACACTCAGTTCGATTATAAATTTGTATGTCTTTCACACAACACACTCAGAGGCGCAGCAGGCGGTGCAGTTCTTATGGCTGAACAGCTTTGCGCTCAGGGCTACATTGATTCAAAGTTTTAATTATTGAAAGGAGTCAATCATGAAAAAGACTGTTTTCACAGGAGCGGGCGTTGCTATCGTCACTCCTTTTACCGAGGATAATAAGGTTAACTATGATAAGCTTGCAGAACTCCTTGAGTTCCAGATTGCAAATAAGACAGATGCAATTATCATCTGCGGTACAACAGGCGAAGGCTCTACTCTTGACCATGAAGAGCATTCCAACGCAATCAAATTTACCGTTGATGTTGTTAACAAAAGAATTCCCGTTATTGCAGGAACAGGCAGCAATGACACGAACTATGCCGTAAAGCTTTCAAACGAAGCTGAAAAAGCAGGCGTTGATGCTCTCCTTTCTGTTACACCTTATTATAATAAAACTTCACAGAGAGGTCTTGTTCAGCACTTCAATTATATTGCAGACAGAGTAAGTGTTCCCATTATTCTTTACAATGTTCCTTCAAGAACAGGTGTTAACATTACTCCCGAAACTTATTTTGAGCTTTCACACCACGAAAGAATCGTTGGTACAAAGGAAGCTAACGGCGATATTTCATCTGTTGCAAAAACAATTTCACTCTGCGGCGAGGATTTCTCCGTTTATTCGGGAAATGACGATCAGGTAACAGCCATCATGTCACTCGGCGGTAAGGGCTCAATTTCAGTTCTTTCAAACATTCTTCCTGAAATCGCTCACGAGATTCCCGCAAAATATCTTGCAGGAGATTTCAAGGGCAGTGCAAAGCTTCAGCTTGATTATCTCGCACTCTGTAATGCTCTTTTCAGCGATGTTAACCCCATTCCCGTTAAAGAAGCAATGAATATGATGGGAATGAACGTAGGCGATTGCAGACTTCCCCTTTACACAATGACCGAACCCGCAAAAGAACATCTCAGAAAAGTTCTTGCAAACTATGGTCTTGTAAAATAATCTACAGAGGTATTATAAATGGCAGGAATTTTATTAAGCGGCTGCAACGGTAAAATGGGCAGAGCCGTAACATTAAGCGTTGCTGAAAATTCAAGCTGTGAAATAGTCGGCGGAATTGATATTTTCGATGAAGTACGCTACGGATATCCCGTTTTCTCCTCTCCCGCTCTTGTTTCAAAAGATATAATTGATAAAACCGATGTTATAATTGATTTTTCAAATCCCGGTGCACTTGCAGGTCTGCTTGAATTTGCTGTTACAAATTCCATTCCCGCTGTTATATGCACAACAGGTCTTAATGATGCCCAGATTAATCTTATTAAAAATGCATCTTCTAAGATTCCTGTATTTTTCAGTGCAAATATGTCACTCGGAGTAAATCTCATATGTGAACTTGCTAAAAAAGCCGCAAAGGTTCTCGGAGATTCATTTGATATTGAGATCGTCGAAATGCATCACAATCAAAAAATAGATGCACCCAGCGGCACGGCACTTATGATTGCCGATTCAATCAAGGATGAACTCGATGATGACATCAGATATGAATTTGACCGTCATTCAAAGAGAGAAAAAAGAACGAAGAAAGAAATCGGTATTCATGCGGTAAGAGGCGGAACAATCACCGGCGAGCATGAAATTATATTTGCAGGTCATGATGAAATAATTAAGATTTCTCATTCAGCAAGAAGCAAGGAACTTTTTGCAACCGGAGGAATCAATGCTGCAATGTTTATCTGCGGCAAACCTGCAGGACTTTATAATATGACAGATATGCTCAAATAAAATTCAGGAGTGGGTAAAATGAAGCTTGTTGATAATATTTTTGTAACAGAGGATGTAACACTTTTTTCACTTTGCGATGCACCTGCTGATATTTCTCATATGGCAGATGTTTTTAAGATGATCGCCGATGCCGGAATCGACGTTGATATGATTTCGCAGTTACCTATGAGCGGAGCAAATTCCGGTTTCTCTTTCACAGTAAATGACAAGGATTTTGTTCCCGTGCTCACAATTGCATCTGAGCTTCGTTCCCGTTCTCCCAAAACCAAAATCAGCGTAAGCAGCGGTAACTGTAAAATCACCGTAAGCGGTGAAGAAATGAGAGGTACTCCCGGTGTTTCGGCAGGTGTTTTCAAAGCTGTTGCAAGTGTTGATGCCGATGTAAGAATGATAACCACATCTGAAATCGAAATTTCCATGCTTGTTGTAAAATCCGATGTTGATGAGGTTATTGAGGCAATAGAGAAAGAATTCAGCAAATAAACAGTCCCCTGACTTTGCGTCAGGGGATTATTTCATGTTACAATAACAAAATAATTATGCGATTTGTGGGACATTATATTATGTATACCAAATGGTTATTTTATATATATTACAAAAGATTTTTTCTTGTTAAATAAATAATATATAAAATAACTATTGATTTATGGTTTTTGCGGTGATAAAATAATAAAGTATGATTGTAAAAAACAATCGCCAATCAGTTTAGGGGGTCTTTTTATGGAAAGAAAAACAGGTACAATATCAAGAGGCATCCGTTGCC
>CAZJOH010000085.1:0-10587 GCA_964547575.1 uncultured Clostridium sp. | reverse complement strand
GAAAATCACCGTTATGACCTACAAGCCCAAGAAGAACTCCAAGAGAAAGATGGGCCACAGACAGCCTTACACTAAGGTTGAAATCTCTGCTATCAACGCATAAGTGCTTTCCCTATGATAAGGGTCAAGTTCTTAGTCGGTAACAGACAGCTTACGGGCTTTGAAATCAGAGGACATGCGGATTTTGCCGATATCGGTGAAGATATAGTCTGCGCTTCGGTTTCCTCGGCGGCTTATATGGCGGTCAACACGGTAACCGAAATCATCGGAGCAAATGCTGATGCAAGTGCAGATAGCGGCGCAATGTCGCTTAAGATTTACGAGTCCTGCGAAAGAACCGAAACGGTTCTTAAGGGACTGGAGCTTCACTTAACGGAGCTTTCAAAACAGTATCCCGACAACATCAAAATAATCTACGGAGGTGTAAAGAATGCTTAAGATAAACATTCAGCTTTTCGCTCATAAGAAAGGTATGGGTTCAACCCGTAACGGCCGTGATTCAGAGTCAAAGAGACTCGGCGCAAAGAGAGCTGACGGTCAGTTCGTTCTTGCAGGTAACATCCTTGTAAGACAGAGAGGTACTCACATCCATCCCGGCAACAACGTTGGCAAGGGTTCAGATGATACTCTCTTCGCTCTCATCGACGGTACAGTTAAGTTCGAGCGTATGGGCAAGGACCGCAAGAAGGTCAGCGTTTACGCAGTTGAGCAGTAATTTACAGTAAAAATCAAGGACACAGTCACAAACGGCTGTGTCCTTTTATTTATTCTTGGGATACTTTTCAGGATTGTCTGTTAACCCCAAAATATAATCAGTTGATGTATCAAAATAAATTGCAAGTTTAATGAGAGCTTCTATAGGGATTTGTCTTTGTCCCGTTTCATATTGCGAATAGGTGTTTTGTTTTACATTTAAATACTCGGAAAGAGTTTTTTGTGTAACATCGTTATCTTCTCTGATATCTTTTAATCTCATAAAACTCCCTCCTTAATATTACTATTATATTAATCTCAAAACAAGATATTGACTGTTATCTCAAATTGTGATACAATTACAAAAGAAAAGGTGTTTTTGGAATTTAATCATATTCTTTTTTTATAAAAAAAAGAAGCTGTTTTATAATGAAATGTAAACTGAACTTTACATATGTTTTTTGGCAAATGTAAATCAGAGTTTATGGAAAACCGACACCTTTTCTGCTATAATTGAGTGGCAATGCAAATAATCTGCAAATAAGGGAGGACAAATTATGAAAAAAACATTGCTTCGTTCGCTTTCTGTTATCTTGGCTTTCGTGTTTATTTTCTGTTCATTTTCGCTTGCAGTAAGTGCTGATGACAGCGGAAATTCCGTTATTATCTGCGGTGTTACTCTTAGCGAAAGCGGATATTGGCGAATTAACCGTAATTATGAGCTTGTTAAGGGTAACGAGAGATTTTATGATGTGGCTTATGATGTCGTAACAAATACAGTTACTCTTAAGGAGGCAGAACTCTTTACTGTTTACGGTGTATATGGTGAATATAATAATTTAACACATGCATCAGCTATTGAATCTTCTTCCGATTTGAATGTAAAACTTATCGGAGAGAACAAGATAGATATTCTGAATTCTTCACCCGAGGGTACATACGGAATATATGTTAATGGGTCTGATGCAGACATAACTGTTTACGGTGACGGCAGCCTTACAATCGATGATAACTATGTTTATAATGATTTTTACGGAATCAAAAATTCCCACGGTAAAGTTACAATCAAGGATACACAGTATAATATGACATTGGACGGAACCGGCAGAAAGGTGTATGCCGTTGCTGCCAGAAACGCCGAAATAATTAATTCAGATCTGAATGTGTTTTTCAATGATGTTTATATTCCGTGCGGAATTTATATAGGTTATAATGATGGTGTTGTTGATATTATTGATTCTGATGTAGAAATCAAAGGAAAAGCTTGCACATCAATGTGCGGTATATATTCTAATGACACCAACATTAAAAACAGTAAAGTAAATATTAACATTAATGATTGGCCGGAAGAACCTGAATTTTATACGGATGGCAATAACTACGGCATCAACACCGCATATCTTGATGTTGAAAACAGTAATGTAGCATCCGAAGTTGTAAATAAGGGTTCTTCTAAGAAAAACGGTGCTTGCACATTCTCTGCACTTACGGTTAACGGCGAGCCCGTTGCCATGCCTTACGGTTTTTCAGCAGCAAGAAGCTTTTATATCAACGGAGAAGATGTTCGTTATTCCGCAATTTACCTGAATTCAGCAGTAAGTGTTTACAATCCGCTTCAATATGAAAATGGCGGATATTTCACCGTTGTTGACGGCGTAATTGATGATTGCTCATCAGATGCTGACTGGAATATTCACTATGATGAATTTACAAATACGCTTACTTTGAGAAACGCAAACCTTAAATATATGCTTCGCAATATGGGTTATGCAAACATAGTTCTTGAAGGTGAAAACACAATTGTTGTAGATTCAGGTTATGCGATGGGAGGCGATTGTCCCCATAATTTCTCGGGCAACGGAACACTCACCCTTATTTCAAATGATGCTTGTTATAAATTCCTCAACGGCAATCCTGAATTCGGTGAGAACGTTCAAGTAACAGCAAGCACAAGTGCGGACGGTGTCGGTGCGTCGGAATTTAATGCCGATAACGCCGAAAACTATAAATGGATGAAAATTACGGTTACACCTGAAGCTGAAGAAGAAAAGGAATTAAACTTCTTTGAAAAAATAATACAGTTTTTTAAAAATCTCTTTGACTCGATTTTTTCAATCTTTGCATAAAAATATCGCTCCGTAATTTGGCGAGTGTTCATAAAACGTTTGTATTTTGTTCAGAACTCAATATTTTTAAATGTGAACTTAAGCTGCTTGATTTTTCAGATAAAATACGAATAAACAAAGGTAGAGTTATAAATGTTAATAAGAATTTTAGGGTATCTGTTTCTTCTCCTGTTACCTTTCAGTCCGATTATTGAAAAGTACAATGAAGCCAAATTTGTAATTCCTGTTGAAACTGCACTTGCACAGAAGGATGCCGATGCTTTTATGGATTTACTTTCCGATGATCTTATCGAAAAGAATCCCGGTATAAATAGCGGAATCGAAACGATAATGAACAGCATTGAGGGTGAAGTCGCAGATGTTTCGTACAGTAATGATAGTTTCACAACAACTGACCTTATAGGTACCACCTGCTACGAAAGATATGTATATACCGTCACTACAACCAAAGATACGTACACTGTATATCTTTCATATTGCACGATGAGTCTTTTAAATGAAAAAGAGTGTGGAATAAACCGTGTTGCTGTTTTGTTGGATACAGATGAAAACGGATCGTGCATTTTGGACCCTGATTTGTATTTTACAAACGGAAAAGACAGTGATATGGTGTATACACGAATTGTCCGTAATGCAAAAGGCACTCTCGAAGCCGGAGAAATTTTCATGGTCGGTGACGACGGTTCATCTCGTAATGTAGATTGCAGGGTGAAACAATCGAACGGAATGGGAATATTAAATGAGGATATAGTCAAAGTATGGTTTGTTCCCGAAGGCGAAGAAATGACCGAGGAGAGAAGACAAAATCCTACTTTTATTAAAGGCGGAGAAAATCCCTCCGGGTCGACAGCAACAATTGAGCCCGGAAGATATTGGTTATATGCAGAATCGAACAATCCTGATTTGGAATATGAAATCAGTATAAGAACTCCGCTGTAAGACTTATAACAACGGGATTTTCAGATTACATGTTAAAAAGACAACACAGAAAAGCCAAAAACATTATTAGTTAAAGTCAAATATATTTCATCAAACTGCTTCACTTCCGGTGAAGCGGTTTTTTATGTCCTTAAAAGCCGAAAAAGGCAAATAATTAATATCAAACAAAATCTCTGCAATAATCTGTTGCTGAATTTTATTATCCATAAAAGTGCGCAATTGCACACCGTTGACGGAGTTGTTACATTTTATTACAAAATGAAACGACGTGACCGAAGCCACGCCGAACCTTGAAAACATTAAATTTTCAGACTTTTAAAATGATAAACGTTTTACGAACCCTGCCGTTTGCATATCTGATTTTTAATTATTTTCTCAACACAAAATAATCAGAAAATGCTGTTCCGTCGTGACCTATCAGTTTTTCATCGGATAAGAAAAAGCCGAGAACTTTCAAAGCACTGATTCTTTCTTTTGCCTCAGGAATTGCTTTTGTGGCGATTTTGTTGCAATGAAACAGCTTGAATGTCGGAATGAGGATAGGAGAAAGAATATTTATTATTTCGTTTTTAAATTCGTAATCGCTTCTTAAATCCAATCTTAGCAAACCGCATTTGGTGAAATAATCTTCTGCTTTTCTATGGAAAAGTTCAATTGTACCAATAGCTTGATTACTTGATTTATCAACGATTGCCCAGCGTACAAAGCCTTTACGGTCATATTCAAAAAACCAATAATTAATGGCTTCCAGCATTCTTTTTTCGGTGGTGTAATGGAAATCATCACCTCCGCAATTATCGCTGTTAAAAAATGAAACAGCCTTTTCGTCTGAATAAACTTTTAATAAATCCATACAGTCATCTGCAGAAACATACCTTAACAAAAAGTATTCATTTTCAAATATCGGGCATATTTTATAAACATCCATAGTTTTTCCCTTTCTTATAACACCTCATCCGTCACTGTGGTGACACCTTCTCCTTAAGGAGAAGGCGAGGGGATAACATCCCTTTGGACAAGGTGGTTTAATATATCCTGACATACACTTTCAAATGAATTGTTTACATCATCGTTTGAATATCTTAAAACAGTTAAACCCAAAGAACAAAGATAGTTATCTCTTGCTTTATCCTTTTCTATTCCCTCATTGAAATAATGCTGTGAGCCGTCAAGCTCTATAACGATTTTTGCACTTGCACAGTAGAAATCAACAACAAAATTATTAATCACCTTTTGACGATGAAATGTAACAGGTAATTCCTTCAAAAATCGTACCACAGATGCCTTTCTTCTTTGGTCATGTTTTTTCTTAAGAGTTGGGAGTTACTTGTTAATTTTTTTGTTGTGAGTTTTATTCAAGAAAATCAGTCCTTATGTTTGTGCCTTCCCCTTGAGGGGAAGGTGTCGCATGGCGACTGATGAGGTGGGTGCGAAGCAACTTTACCTCTTCAAAACCTCTTTAAGATACATACCCGTATAGGACTTTTTGCATTTTGCAACCTCTTCGGGTGTGCCTTGTGCAACTATTTTGCCGCCGCCGTTTCCGCCCTCGGGTCCGAGGTCGATGATATGGTCGGCAACCTTGATAACATCAAGATTATGCTCGATAACAATAACTGTGTTTCCCTTATCGACAAATTTCTGCAGAACATCAATCAGTCTGTGAACATCTGCCGTGTGAAGTCCCGTTGTAGGCTCGTCAAGAATATAAACAGTCTTGCCCGTTGACTGCCTTGCAAGCTCCGTTGCAAGCTTTACTCTTTGCGCTTCGCCGCCCGAAAGAGTTGTTGCAGGCTGACCGATTTTTATATATCCCAGACCAACATCATAAAGAGTTTTGATTTTACGGTGAATTTTCGGAATGCTCTCAAAGAAATTCATGCCTTCCTCAACCGTCATGTCAAGAATATCGGCAATGTTTTTGCCTTTATAATGCACCTCAAGTGTTTCTCTGTTGTATCTTTTTCCCTTGCAGACCTCGCAGGGCACATAAATATCACTCATAAAGTGCATTTCAATTTTAACAATGCCGTCACCCTGGCATGCTTCGCATCTGCCGCCCTTAACATTAAATGAAAATCGGTTTGCTTTGTACCCCTTTTTCTTTGAATCAACGGTTGATGCAAATAAATCTCTGATATCGTTGAAAACTCCCGTATAGGTTGCAGGGTTTGAACGGGGAGTTCTGCCGATAGGTGACTGGTCAATATCAATAACCTTATCAAGATATTCAGTTCCCGTGATTTTATCGTGGTCACCGGGAACTTTTTTTGCACCATTCAGTTCCGTGACAAGATGCTTATTAAGAATTTCATTGACAAGCGATGATTTGCCCGAACCTGATACACCGGTTACACAGATAAATTTACCGAGCGGAAATTCAACATCAATATTTTTAAGGTTGTTTTCTCTTGCACCGTGAACAACAAGCGATTTGCCGCTGCCTTCTCTGCGCTTTTCGGGAACGGGAATAAACTTTTTGCCGCTTAAATACTGACCGGTAACTGATTTTTCGCAGTTCTTTATATCCTCAACGCTGCCGCAGCACACAATTTCACCGCCGTGAATGCCAGCACCCGGACCTACATCAACAATATAATCTGCCGCCTGCATTGTTTCTTCGTCATGTTCAACAACGATAAGCGTGTTGCCGATATCACGCAGATGACGTAAAGTGTTAAGAAGCTTTGCGTTATCACGCTGATGCAAACCGATGCTCGGCTCATCAAGAATATAGAGCACGCCCATGAGTGATGAACCGATTTGGGTTGCAAGGCGAATTCTCTGTGCCTCGCCGCCCGAAAGAGTTGCCGAGGGTCTTGCGAGCGAAAGATAATCAAGTCCTACGCTTGAAAGGAATTCGAGTCTGCCCTTGATTTCCTTTATAATCTGCTCGCCGATCATTTCATCACGCTCACGAAGCTTAAGATTATTGAGAAATTCTATTTCTTCACCTATTGATTTGTTTGAAAATTCATCAATGTTAATGCCGCCTACGGTAACGCCGAGAGATTCCTTTTTAAGCCTTGCACCGCCGCATTCGGGGCACTTGACAGAGGACATATAGCCCTCAATTTCGTTTCTTGACCACTCGCTTGTGGTTTCTCTGTATCTTCTTTCGAGGTTGTTGATGATACCCTCAAAATCCGTCATATATGTGCCGCTGCCGTATTCACTCTTGCGTTCAAGTTTGATTTTTTTGCTATCTGTGCCGTAAAAAATAACATCCTTCGCCTTCTTTGAAAGCTCTTTAAACGGTGTATCAAGTGAAAAATCGTATGTCTTTGCAAGACCTTCGTAATACATCTGTGCGATTGTGCCGCCGTCTGCATTACTCCATCCGCTTGCCTGAATGGCGCCGTCTTTTATGGAAAGCTCGGGATTCGGAACAACAAGCTTCGGGTCAACCTTCATGAAAACGCTCAGTCCCGTGCATTTGGGGCAAGCTCCGAAGGGATTGTTAAATGAAAATGAACGGGGTTCAAGCTCCTCAATGTTAACTCCGTGCTCGGGGCAGGCGTAGTTGAGCGAGTAAAGCTGCTCCTCACCGTCGATAACGTCAATCATCAAAAGTCCGTCGGTCAGATTTGTTGCTGTTTCTATTGAATCGGCAAGCCTTGAACGGATACCGTCTTTGATAACAAGTCTGTCAACAATTACTTCAATATTATGCTTTATATTCTTTTCAAGCTTGATTTCTTCCGATAAATCATAGGTTATGCCGTCGATTCTGACTCTTGCAAAGCCGCTCTTTCGGACTGAATCAAGCTCTTTTACATATTCGCCTTTCTTGCCTCTTGCTATGGGAGCCATAACCTGAATTTTAGTTCCCTCGGGCATTGAAAGCACACGCTTTGTTATGTCGTCAACAGTCTGCTTGCTTATTTCTCTGCCGCATTCGGGGCAGTGAGGAATGCCTATTCTTGCATAAAGCAGACGCAGGTAGTCATAAACCTCCGTTACCGTGCCTACGGTTGAACGGGGATTCTTTGATGTGGTTTTCTGGTCAATTGAAATAGCAGGGGAAAGCCCCTCAATGCTGTCAACCTGCGGTTTTTCCATCTGACCGAGGAATTGACGGGCATATGATGAAAGGGATTCAACATATCTTCTCTGACCCTCAGCGTATATAGTATCAAACGCAAGCGAGGATTTGCCGGAACCCGAAAGACCCGTAAAAACAATAAGCTTATCACGGGGTATCTGTATATCAACATTTTTAAGGTTGTGTTCTTTTGCACCCTTGACCGTTAAATATTTTGATGCCATTTATTATTTACCTCTTCTTAACTTTTCGATTCTGTCACGAAGATATGCCGCATGCTCAAATTCAAGTATTTTTGCAGCTGCCTTCATTTCTGCTGTGAGCTTGATTATCATCGCTTCACGCTCTTTCTTGCTCATCTTTGAAATCGCTTTTTCTTCATCGCTCTTTGCGGAAATTTCAATGATTTCGTGAACATCCTTAACAATTGTCTGCGGAGTTATGCCGTGATCTTCATTGTATGCCATCTGCTTTTGTCTGCGGCGTTCGGTTTCGGTTATCGCTCTTTCCATTGAGGGAGTAACGCAGTCTGCATACATAATTACCGTACCCTTGGCGTTTCTCGCAGCACGTCCTATGGTCTGTACAAGCGAGGTTTCCGAGCGAAGGAAGCCTTCTTTATCCGCATCGAGTATTGCAACAAGCGATACCTCAGGAATATCCAGACCCTCACGCAGAAGGTTGATACCGATCAAAACATCGAATTCGCCAAGGCGCAGACCTCTTATGATCTCCATGCGTTCAATCGTATCTATATCGTGGTGCATATAGCGAACTTTTATATCAAGATTTTCAAGGTAATCCGTCAGATCTTCCGCCATGCGCTTAGTAAGAGTTGTAACAAGAACTCTTTCGCCTTTGGCGGTTCTTTCGTTGATTTCGGAAACAAGGTCATCAATCTGACCTTCAACGGGTCTTACGGAAATTTCGGGGTCGAGAAGTCCCGTGGGTCTTATAACCTGCTCTGCAATCTGCACGCTCTTTTCTTTTTCAAGCTCACCCGGAGTTGCACTTACAAATATTTTCTGCCCTGTTCTTTCGTAAAATTCATCAAAAGTCAGCGGTCTGTTGTCATAGGCAGAGGGCAGACGGAATCCGAAGTTGATAAGGCTCTCTTTTCTTGCTCTGTCGCCGCCGTACATAGCCCTTACCTGAGGCAGAGTAACATGGGAGTCAGCAACAAACAAAAGAAAATCCTCGGGGAAATAGTTCAGCAGGGTGAACGGTGCGGAGCCTGCAGGTCTGCCGGACATGATTCTCGAATAGTTCTCGATGCCTTTGCAAAAGCCCGTTTCACGGAGCATTTCTATATCGTATTCCGTGCGCTGACGGATTCTCTGCGCTTCAAGAAGCTTGCCGTTTTCCTGAAAATATTTTTCTCTTTCAAGCATTTCACTGAATATATTTGAAATGGATTTTTCCATTTTATCGGGTGCAATAACATAGTGCGATGCAGGATAAATTGCCGCATGGGAAAGTACGCTTTTTACCTGACCCGTCAGGGCGTTTATCTCGCTTATTCTGTCTATCTCATCGCCGAAAAATTCAACTCTGATACCGTTTTCGTTTGAATAAACGGGGAATATTTCAACAACATCACCCCTGACCCTGAACTTGTTACGGCTGAAATCTATATCGTTTCTTTCGTATTGAATTGAAACCAGCTTTTCAATCAGCTCATCCCTGCTTTTTTCCATGCCCGTGCGCAGAGAGATAACCATGCTGCGGTAGTCAATCGGGTCTCCGAGAGTGTAAATACACGAAACGCTGGCAACTATAATTACGTCACGCCTTTCGGAGAGGGCGGAGGTTGCGG
This sequence comes from uncultured Clostridium sp., assembly GCA_964547575.1. Classification (GTDB taxonomy): domain Bacteria; phylum Bacillota; class Clostridia; order Oscillospirales; family Acutalibacteraceae; genus CAG-177. The sequence continues at coordinate 968 of CAZJOH010000085.1, read as the reverse complement.
AGTGACGGAGCTTATCGATTTCATCGTTGACCGCCGAATCTTTTTCAATATAGGTGTCTGTAGTCGGAATATATGCCTCGGGCTGATAATAATCATAGTAACTGACAAAATACTCAACCGCATTATCGGGGAAGAATTCACGGAATTCCGAGCAAAGCTGGGCGGCAAGGGTTTTATTATGAGCAAGAACAAGAGTGGGTCTGTTGACCTTTTCAATAATATTTGCCATGGTAAAGGTTTTACCTGAGCCCGTAACGCCAAGCAACGTCTGCTCGCTGTAGCCCTTGTTAAGTCCTTCAACAAGCTGAGCGATAGCCTGCGGCTGGTCACCCGTCGGTTTGTATTTAGAGTGTAAAACAAACTTATCCATAAAATCCTCCACGCAATATGAACAAATGTTCTAATAAATTATATCATATATATTTTTAAATGTAAACCATTTATTTAAAATAATTTGTGAATATTAACAAATTTCATAAATGAATGTCGGGAACGGTCTTTGTTTGTTGACATTTTATACAAATGGTGGTAAAATATATAAAAATTTGCGGCATTGCATCTCATTTTTGAAATGGAGTGTTTAATTTGAAAGGTATTATTCTTGCGGGCGGTTCGGGTACAAGACTTTACCCTCTTACCATGGTAACAAGTAAGCAGCTTTTGCCCGTTTATGATAAGCCCATGATATATTATCCCCTCTCAACGCTTATGCTTGCGGGAATCAGGGATATTTTGATTATATCAACCCCGAACGATACTCCTCGTTTTGAAGAGCTTCTCGGAACGGGCAGGCAGTTCGGCATCAATCTTTCCTATGCTGTTCAGGAAAGTCCCGACGGACTTGCACAGGCATTCATTATCGGCGAAAAATTTATCGGCGATGATGATGTTGCAATGGTTCTCGGTGATAATATTTTTTACGGCAACGGTCTGGGGCATATGCTCCGTCAGGCTGCAAAAAATAAAAA
>CAZJOH010000084.1:0-10692 GCA_964547575.1 uncultured Clostridium sp. | reverse complement strand
TTCAAACGATAATTTAATATTATCAGCATAAAAAATAGCCGCCAAAATTATGGCAGCTATAGGAATCAGATGTTAATATGTATTTTGTTCCGAGGGTGTTTTTTTGATAGTATTTTCTTTTGAGCAGATAAACTTATATGAGTATAAATCTGAGTTGTTTGTATTGAACTATGCCCAAGAAGTTCTTGAATATATCTAATGTCAACATCTTCTTCTGTAAGCATGGTAGCTACGGTGTGTCTAAACATATGTGGCGTGATGTGGAGTTCAATACCGGTTTTGTTTACATATTTGTTTATTATGCAACGGACAGATTGTTCTTGAAGTTTTCGACCTCTGTTGTTTATAAAGAAATATCCTGTTTCATCTATACTTTTAGAAAAATTGTTTTTGTAAAGTCTTAAAGCTTTTAAAACACAGGGATTGGTTATTTGAATATATCTTTCTCTGTTGCCTTTTCCATTTACTTTAATTAATTTCTGTTTCAAGTCAACATCACAGCTTCTTAAAGAACACAGTTCTCCAACTCTGACCCCTGAAGCAAATAACAATTCAAACACAGCAATATCTCTTGATATATTCTTTTTTTGATAGTCGTTAGTGGTGTTTGAGTTAAAAGAAGAGTATGCGTAGTTTAAAATTTTTGAAAGCACACTTGATGGAAATGTTCTTGGAAGAATCAGAGCTTCTTTTCTTTTGTATTTTATCTTATGAAAAGGGTCATACTCAATTATTTCTTCCGTTTCTAAATAATGAAAGAATGCTTTTAAACTAGCGATTTTTCTTTTAGCCGTTCTTGGCTTATATTTTTTATAAGCAAAGCTAATAAATTCCGATATAACAGGTTTGTTACACCATTCATAATCATTACCGTGCCAACTTCTGAATTGTTTCAAATCAGTTTGGTATGCTGCTTTGGTTTTTTCTGAAACACCTTTCATACATTCACAGAAATCAATATATCCTTTGATTTGTTTTGAAAGATTAACCATTATTATCTACTCCTTACTGTTTTGTGGGTACACTTATGTTAATCATATCAAAAAATTCAAGGAATAGACAGATTTAAAAACATTCAATTTAATAATGTGATTTTTAAAAGTCAGCGATAGACGACTTCTTGCACAGAAGGGTGTCTGTTGTTGGCTTTTCTCTTTTTTGAAGAATGTAAATAATTTGTGAACATAAAGTTAACTTTTCAACAATTGTTGCAAGGATTGCAACCAATAAAGTTTATGCTTCATTTACAGCAATGGGAGAGGAGGTGTGTGGCTATTTCAAATTCATCAAAGCGACAAGAAAAGATTCTTGAGATTTTAAGTGTTCGCCGTTTTGATACGATTACAAATTTGGCTGATGAGTTTGGAGTTAGTCGATACACCATAATGAGAGACATTAGGGTCTTGATAGAGTATTCTCCTATTTATACTGTGAGAGGTCCGGCTGGCGGCGTTTATTTTGAAAAAGGTTGTTTTTACAAAAGGAAAGAATATATAACAACCAATTATTTGTCAGATAAGCAAGAGAAAGCTATTCGAGATGTAATAGATGGATTGCCGCCCAATATATCAGAATTACAAAGCATTTTGATTGGTTTCGCCAGACCTAAATAGATATCAGCATTCTCCTCCATTGAATATGAAAAGGTAGTCCTTTCATCTTAACTATAAGGAGAAATGATATAAATAGAGATAATGAACCTTGAAAACTGAATAGCTTCACGGCAACAATCTTTCTGAAATAGCCGTCTGTGTGATACGCCAAGACCTGAAAAGCGAGCGAGAAATATCACGGCAGATAAATCGGATGCTACCGATTGAGCGATGACAGCAGAAAGCAGCTACTCCCCATTGTGAAAGGTCATAAAGACTGAGTAGAGTGAGAGGCTTCGTAAGTGAATCGGAGGGTTAATGACCGAGTGTGATTTAGCAAATCACAGCCGACCAATGAAGCATATCTAATATTTTATTTCAAAGGCAGAGTAATGTGCTGATAAACTCAACATATTACTGCGCCTTTGATTTTATCAAAAATCTGTGTAAAGAAGTATTAATCGGTAAAGATAAAAACGGAGGTGCAATAATGGTCAGAGAAACCAAACAATATAAGAACGAGTATAACATTGATGGGGGATGTTACATTGTTGAACGCTCATTTGGGTCAGATAAAACTATTCACGATTTGATAAAGGAAATAATTACTAACAAGGAATTGGTTTCCCATAGTTGTTGTAAAAGAGAACCTATGATATAATTTGAACAAAGCTATTTATTCAAATGTGTATTTCACAGGTTCCCCGAAGGAGGTTAATTATGGGAACCACATTTAGAATTGCTGATGTCTATTACAGATTGTCTGTTGAAGACGAGAAGAATAACATTGGTAGGAATTGTTCGGACGAATCCGAAAGTATAATAAATCAAAGAAAACTTGTTGAAGACTATTGCGAGAGGAACGGTATCATCATAGCCAGAGAATTTGTTGATGATGGATACAGCGGTTCGAATTTTGAAAGACCCGGATTTCAAAAAATGCTTCAACACATTAAGACTGGTGCTGTAAACACCGTGATTACCAAAGACTTATCAAGACTTGGTAGAGATATGGTTGAATCGGGATATTATGCAGAAACATTTTTCCCTGAACATGGCATTCAATTTATTGCCATTGGTGATGATTTTGATTCCCAAAAAGATAATATGATGATGCCATTCAAATTGGCAATGAATGATGTTTATTTACGAGATACTTCAAGAAAAATCAAGCAAGTAATGGAAAGTAAACGGCAAAGAGGCGAATATTGTGCTTGTCCTCCGTTTGGATATAAAAAAGACACACGAAACAGAGATGTTCTTGTACCTGATGAAAGGACAGCACCCATTGTTCAGTATATTTTCAGACTTGCTGTTGAAGGAAAATCAGCCCACTCTATTGCAACCCAACTTACAGTAGAAAAGTATATAACACCTCTGAAATATCGTGTGTTATACCGTGATGAGTTTAGCGATAAAGGGGCTTCAAGGGCAACTGATATTTGGAATCATACTACAGTCAAAAGGATTTTAAAGAATCGTGTATATTTGGGTCATACTGTTTTGGGTAAAAGCAAAAGAGCTAGTATTAAATCGAAAATGAAAGTTAATCTGCCGGAAGAAGAGTGGATTATTACTGAAAACACTCATGAACCACTTGTTTCAAAAGAAGATTTTGAAAAGGCTCAAATGTATATGGGTATGAATACAAAGGCGTGGTCTGATAATCCGAGATGTCGAAAGAGTATATTTAATGGGTTGGTGTTTTGTGAAAATTGCGGAACAGCAATGTGTTCAGCAGGTTCAGTTTACAAAGGTGAGCGTGAGAAATATTGGTATCTCGCTTGTAATAATATTCCCAAAAGGTCAGCATCAAAAAAATGCGAACACGGAGCAAGAATAAGATATTCTGATTTGCTTGAAGTTGTCCGTTGTGAATTGAATCAGTTTTTGTGCTTGGATGAATCTGATATAGATGAAATCACAAAAGCGGCAATAAAAAGTGTTACCGACAACATGGTTTATGAAGGTGCTGAAGCTCAATTAGCTGCTATGGAAAAAAGACTGTCGGAGATAGATAAAATTATCGGAAAATTATATAACGATAATGCACAAGGAATAATTGATGATGATCGTCTTGCCCGAATGGTAAAGGATTTGATCGACGAGACCAAATCCATAAAAGTTAAAATTGAAAAGCTGAAGGCTAATAGAACCGAGGAAGATGAAATAAAAGATGCTTATGATGCTTTTTTTAAACTTGTAAAGAGATTTACTCATATTGATGAGCTTACAGAAGATGTTGTAAGAACTTTTATTGAACGCATCGAAATTGGTGAGAAAATTTTACCGCAGGGATACACGGTAGCGAGTCACAAAATTCCTTACAAACAGAAAATAAAAATCTACTATCGTTTTATCGGAAATATTGCAGATGAAGAAATGAAATATTGGAATGATGCAGAAAAAACTGATTTTAACGATAAGGAAGCAAGTTAAGCACATCTTATGAAAAACCACTATCATTGTTCTGAATTAGAACAATAAACCTAAAATTAAGATGTGATTGAACATCAAGAGAGGTTGGCGTTAACCTTAAGCAGGGTTATAACGGCGACCTCACTTCCAAGGAAGCAGGTTCTGTCGGCGGCCAGATGGTCAAGAACAATTGTCCCGTACGAACCTTTAATTTTAAGCGAAATTATCGCTGTGAACAACGCCACCAAAGGGAGTTTACATATGAGGTAACTCTGGTGGTGTAAGCCATATACAGCATCGCTTTAAACTTGTTTTTTACACAAGTTAAGAACAAGTTTAAAAATACACTTGAACTTGTTCTTGACTTATGTTAATATGTAGTTGTGAACGAAGGAGGATAAATATGAAACATTTTGAAGTTTTGGATGATATTGAAATTATAAAGGAATTGCTTGAAATAAATACAAGCGAGTTTGCAGAAAAAATTGGTGTTACACCGGTAACGATTTCAAGATGGAAGAAGGACGAAGAAATTATATCCGCCTCAAACCTTGAGGCTATATATAATTTTGCATTCAACAGTGGAATACGGCTGAACAAAATAAAAGAACAGCTTTTCAGAGAAGAGTGCAAAAAAGACAATGTTATTCTTTTTCACGGAGCAAAAACATATATAGACGGTGATTTGTCAATTGAAAAATCGAAGGATACAAATGATTTCGGAAAGGGATTTTATTGCGGAGAAAGTTTAGAGCAGTCTGCAATGTTTGTTTCCAATTACCCGGATTCATCTTTGTATATTGCGGGGTTTGACAAAACAAATTTAAAGGGAGTACAGCTTGGAGTAAACCGTGATTGGATGCTTATGATAGCATATTTTCGTGACAAATTGAATGAATATTCGGAACACCCTATAATCAAAGGAATTCTTACACTTTTGGACGATGTTGATTATATTGTTGCACCGATTGCTGACAACAGAATGTTTGAAATTATAGACAGTTTTATAGACGGAGAGATAACAGATATTCAATGTCAGCATTGTCTTTCTGCAACTAATTTGGGTAATCAATATGTTTTTGTTACGCAGAAAGCTTTATCGCAGGTTAAAATTCTTCGTCACTGCTATTTGTGTCAAGCAGAAAAGCAGTCATATATTTCTGTGCGATATGAAGATTCAAAGGTAAGCAATGATAAGGTGAAGATTGCCAGAAAGCAATACAGAGGTCAGGGAAAATACATAGAGGAGATACTTGAATGAAGAAGATTGATGAAGTTGGTTTGAAGTTATGTAAGTTTCAAGCAGAATTGTTTAAATCATCTGCTGTAAGCATGGAATGCAGTTCGCCGATTTTTCTTCGCAGATTTATGTATTCCTCCGTTGCGGAAAGAATGGATAAAAACGGATTTTTGTTTGAATCAAGCAACATAAACTCTGTTTTTAATGATATAGAAGAAGAATTCGGGAGGTCTGATTACGGCAAGAAAAAATACTATTCCGAAGAACTGTATTGGATGGGATATTTATATCGTTATTGGTGTTATACTTATGAAAAAACAAGCAAGCAGGTTTATAAAATTATTAAACCAGAAGAACTGAGAAACCTTTATTTTCCGTATCATTCTTTAGACCCAGCACAGTCAATAGAAAGAATTATGGAGGCTAAAGGATTGAGTGAAAAAGATTTTACACAAAAAGGAGTAGAAGTTTTTCGTAAAATATTAAAAGAAAAGAAGAAATAGTTTATAAGGAGGATGAATATGACCGAGCTTGAAACGATTGCAAGAGCAAAAATGTATATCGATAAGCTTGCCAACGGAATAAACCCGCTTGACGATACCGCTGTTGCGGAAAATGATGTTGTAAACAATGTCAGAATTTCAAGATGCTTATTCTTTGTGTCAGATACACTGCGAAAGGTTCTTGAAAACGGCGGTATATCAGCAGCACAGAGAGTGAGAAAAACCGAATTTAATATAACCGCAGAAGAACTCGAAATGTTTGAGTTTTCGGATAAACCTATTCCTGTGAGCGAAATCGCAAAGCGTGTCAATTCAGTTGCAGACACAGAGAACAGCAAAAAATTCAGCCACCGAATGGTAACAAACTGGCTGATAGAAATCGGTATGCTTGTTGAAACAGAAAATGCTGAAGGCAAGAAGTCTAAACTTCCTACCGCCGAAGGTAACGAACTCGGTATATTTGTCGAAGAAAGAATGGGTCAGAACGGTCCGTATAAGGTTGTTATCTACAACAAAACGGCACAGAAGTTTATTGTTGATAATGTTTTTACGATTTTAGAACATCACAAGCGGAGTAAAACATGAATTACAACGAATTATTTGAAAAATACAACCTACTTCTCACTGAAAATCAAAAACTGAAATCAGAAAATGCCGAGCTGCGGAAGCGGCTCGGTTTTGATGTTTTATCGGAGAATAGTGGCGTTAATAAAACTGAAAACAATTCAAAAACAAAAGGAAGTGTCTACGATAATATAAACAATAGCAATTATTACGGTGCAATAAACAAATTCAGCTCAACTGATGTCAAAATCAAACTTTTCTGTTCTTTATTTAAAGGTAGAGAAGATGTGTTTGCCCGCCGCTGGGAGAGTACAACAACAGGTAAAAGCGGATATCAGCCTGCTTGCGGCAACGAATGGGTTGAAGGCGTGTGCGATAAAAGAAAATATAAATGCTCTGCTTGTCCAAACAGAAAACTCTTGCCGATTACTGAAAAGGATATATACAAGCATCTTTCAGGCAAAGACGAGCATTGCAGAGATGTTATTGGCATGTATCCTATGCTGCCTGATGAAACCTGCTGTTTTCTATGTGCTGATTTTGATGAGGACGATTTTCAAAAGGATGCTCTTGCTTTTTATAAAGTGTGCAAAGAGTTTGATATTCCCGTATACATTGAACGCTCCCGTTCGGGTAACGGTGCGCATGTGTGGATTTTCTTTGATGAACCAATATATGCATCCGTTGCACGAAAACTGGGCAGCGGTATTTTAACCCGAGCGATGGAACGCCGAAGTGAAATATCATTCAAATCATATGACAGATTATTCCCGAATCAGGACACAATGCCGTCGGGCGGTTTCGGCAATCTGATTGCACTGCCGCTTCAGGGCAAAGCAAGAAAAGAAGGCAAAAGCGTATTTGTTGACGAAAATTTTGTTCCATACGATGACCAATGGAGCTTTTTGAATTCCGTAAAACGGTTGTCAAAAGATGATGTTGAAACATTAGCATCTCAACTTTCCAAAGGCGGAGAACTCGGAGTCTTGCTTAACGAAAAATCCGAGAAGCCATGGGAAAGCAAAAAGACCACAGAATTAACAAGGTTTGATTTTCCGCCTATGGTTGAATTTGCAAGAGCAAATATGCTGTATATTCCGAAATCGGGACTTTCAGCAACAGCAAAGAATGCAATAAAACGACTTGCAGCATTTAAGAATCCTGATTTTTACCGTGCGCAGTCCTTACGTTTGCCAGTGTATGATAAGCCGAGAATAATCTGTACTGCAGAAGAAACGGAAGAATATATAGCAATTCCCAGAGGTTGCGAAATTGCATTTTGCCATATGCTTGAAGAAACAGATGTCGGATATATAATTGACGATAAAACAAATTACGGAGAAAGAATATCGGCAGAGTTTAATGGTACATTAAGGGAAGAACAACAACCTGCTGCAGATACTTTGCTCGAAAAGGATAACGGAGTTTTATCTGCAACAACCGCATTTGGCAAAACCGTAATCGCTTCATATATTATTTCAAAACGCAAGGTCAATACACTTGTTCTCGTTCATACTCAGGCTCTTATGCAGCAATGGAAAAAGTCGCTTGAACAGTTCCTTGATTTGGATATTGAACCACCGAAGACGAAGAAAGGAAAAATCAAAAAGAATTGGTCTCCGATTGGTGTTTTTGGTGCGGGCAAGAACACCTTGAACGGTGTTGTTGACGTAGCTGTTATACAGTCACTCACAAGCGGTGACGAGGTGAAGGAGCTTGTAAGAAATTACGGTATGATAATAGTTGACGAGTGTCATCATGTGTCGGCTGTGAATTTTGAATCCGTTCTTAAATATGCTAATGCAAAATATGTTTACGGACTAACTGCAACACCGACAAGAAGTGATGGACATCATCCGATAATATTCATGCAGTGCGGACCGATTCGTTACCGTGTTGATGCTAAAGCGCAAGCGGAAAAGCGAGCGTTTGAGCATTATTTGATACCGAGATTTACCTCTTACAGAAGCGTTGATACGGATAAAGAAATTGCTGCAGTTTACAAAGAATTATCCGAAAATGAAATGCGAAATCTGCATATTGTCAAAGATGTTGTTGAAGCACTCAATCAGGGCAGAACACCGATAATTCTTACCGAACGCAGAGAACACGTGCTTTTGCTTTCGGAAAGACTTTCGGGGCATTGTAAGAATATAATAACCCTTTTCGGAACAGCATCGCAAAAAGAACGAAGAGAAACGATGCAAAGATTAGAATCCGTTTCCGATGATGAACAGCTTGTGATAATTGCAACGGGTAAATATGTAGGCGAAGGTTTTGATTATCCGAGACTCGACACGCTGTTTCTTGCTTTGCCTATTGCATGGAAGGGCAAGGTTGCACAGTATGCAGGCAGACTGCATCGAAATTATCCGGGTAAAACTGATGTGAGAATTTATGATTATGTCGATATCCGAATTCCTGTGCTTGAAAAAATGTATCAGAAGAGATTGAAAAGCTATATGTCAATCGGTTACAAAATCAAGGTTGATACCGCATTACAGGCAACACCCAATTTAATTTATGACGGAAGAAATTTCTACAAAGAGTATTGCGAAGACATAAAAATAGCATCAAGGGGAATTCTGATAGTAAGCCCATTCATGCGAAAGGGTAGGATTACACAACTTTTGCCCAATTTAACAGCTGCGATGCTTAATGGTGTCGATGTAACCGTTATTACAAGACCTCCCGAAGATTTCCGAGAAAAAGAGCAGAAAAATGTAATTGATATCACAGAAAAGTTGACAGAATACGGTGTAAAAGTAAAATATCGATCGGGCTTTCATCAGAAATTTACGGTTATTGATAACGAAATCGTGTGGTATGGCAATGTAAACTTTCTCAGTTTTGGCATAGCAGAACAAAGCATAATGCGTTTTGCGAGTGCCGATATTGCCGGTCAGCTTATGGATACAGTGTTGTAATTTGTAGAAATGGAAAGATAAAGCAATAATTTTGTAGATTTCTGCAGGTGGGAAAGTTTACAAGAAAATCTGTCCCGTACGAACCTTTAATTTCAAGCGAAATTATCGACGGGAACAACAACACCAAAGGGAGTTTACATATGAAGTGACTCTGGTGGTGTAAGCGATATTTATAAGTGAAAAGCCAAAGGCGGCAGGGGCATTCCTGTCGCCTTATCTGTTTGTAAAAGTGTATATTGACATTTTGAAAGGTATATAATATAATGAGTGTAAAGAAATGATTGTTTACACTATATTGAGAGGTGAGATTATGGCAACGGATTACCGTAAGCTTTGCATTGAGCTGTTCGGAACAGATAATGTTGAACAACTCAAAAAGATTGCAAACAAACAAAAAACAGGTCGCAAAAAGTCATTGACCGAAAAAGATATTCAGAAAATAATTGAGATGCAGCAGCAGGGATTTACCACGCAGAAAATTGCAGAAAGTTTTGGGGTCAGCCGTCAGACAATCTCAAAATATCTCAACGCATTTCCTAAGGGCAATTACACAATGCGCATGAATTATATGTTCCGTCAGAAGGTCTGTACGGAAATTTATGTTGATTTCCTCAATGAAAAAATTTCAATCATCAATCGCACAAACGATATTCTCCGCCGTGCATTTGGTGTTATAGAAAATCCGACATGGGAAGATTTTGAATACTTCTTGCGTGAAAGATGTTTCCCTGAAGAACGAGGCAACAAAAAAGAAATTCTCAATGCTCTCGGCATTGACCACTTCGACCCGCTTCAGATTATTGAGGCTACCAAGGGCAGAATGGCAGAGGATAACCAATATATAAATTTTGTCTATGAAAGCAGGTGTTGATTTATGAACAATAAAATAATCAATACTAAGCCCGTGAAGATGATTACGGATTCATCATCAAAAGGCAATCAGCCTAAATGGTTTGCAGACGGATTATGGTTTAAAGCTGACCATATGGGATATGAAGGCCTGAGTGAAATTGTTATCTCAAAGCTTCTTGCAAAAACGAATATCCGGAATTTTGTGACGTATCTCCCGACATTCATTGAATACGAAGGTAAAAAACTCGTCGGATGTTACTCCGAGAATTTCAAAAAGGACAACGAAACTATTTATACTCTTGAAAAACTTTTCCGAGCATATACAGGTCAGTCTCTGGCAAAGGCTTTGCTTGATTATCACGAAGTAAAAGACAAAATAAAATTCACTGTTGATTTCATTGAAGAACACACCAATCTTGAAAATGTAGGTGCTTATCTGACGGCAATGCTCGAACTCGATGCCTTCTTCCTTAACGAGGATAGACACACAAACAACATCGCTTTTATCAGAAACGATGACACGGAAGAATTCAGCTTTTGTCCCTATTTTGATTTCGGACTTTCACTTTTATCTGACACAAACGATTATCCGATTG
>CAZJOH010000083.1:0-11175 GCA_964547575.1 uncultured Clostridium sp. | reverse complement strand
AGCTCCCACATCTTCTTCTGATAGTTGAGCTCAAGGTTCCATGCGGTTTCGTGAACGCACTTGTCGAGCGAAATTGTAAGGATATTACCTCTGCCTTCAAGAGCTTCTCTCTGATTGATATTATCGTAAACGCTTGTGATAATACCGTTTTCGTCGAGCTTAACGGTAAGATTTGCGTTTTCGAGCATATTGGGCTGTGCCTCAACGGGTGAATAGATGCATTCTCCCTCTTTGAGAGCAAAAGTCTTGCAGCTCATGGGTTCAAGGCAGTCGGGAAGGAACATGAATTTGCCGTTTGTATATGCGCTCGGGAGTGAAAGACCGTCTGCGGTTGCGGCATACATTCCCTCGGGAACGCCCTCAACTTCAATAGGCTCATAGCTCTTTGCGTTGGTGAGATTCCATACTGTGATGCTGTTTTTACCGGCGGTAACAGCGCCCGAAAGAGCCTTCAATGCGCCGTTGCAGATATCCTCGCCGATTTTGTTCATTACTGCATAGTCCTTACGGCAATCCTCAAATACCTCGTGAATGGATGAGCCGGGAAGAATATCGTGGAACTGGTTTGTCATAAGGATTCTCCAGCCCTTTTCAAGCTCTTCCTTCGGATATTCCTTGCCTAAAAGCTTCTCTGCGAATACCGAAAGCATTTCGCCTCTTGTGAAAAGATACTCGCCCTTGCGGTTGTTTTTCTTAACAAAAGCTTGGCTTGTGAAGGTGCCTCTGTGGTTTTCATAGAACATTTCGCCGTTCCATACGGGAAGTTCATCCTCGTGACCCTTGAAGGTTTCAAAGAAATCGTCAACATGACCGATTTCTGTTTTGGGAAGACCGGGGAAATTCTGAAGGCGTCTGCCTCTTTCAAGCATATTTCTTGTAGGACCGCCGCCGCCGTCACCGTAGCCGTACATGCTCATTGCCGTGTTGAGCTCATTCTTGTTGTTGCATTCATTGTCAACAGTCATGATTTCTTCAACATTATAATGGCAGTTATACGCAGGACGCATGAGGTGAGCATAAACTCTGTCGCCGTTGTTACCCTGCCACATAAACATGCTGTAGGGGAACTTTGTTGTATCATTATATGAAAGCTTTGAAGTGATGAAATTCTGCATTCCGCAGCCGTTGATAATCTGGGGAAGCGCCCATGTGAAGCCGAAGCAGTCGGGCAGCCAGTAGGTCTTTGAAACCTTTCCGAATTCCTTTTTGAAGAATTCCGTGCCGTAAAGCACCTGTCTGATAAGTGCTTCGCCCGAGGCAATATTTGTATCTGCTTCAACCCATACGTTGCCGCAGATATCCCACTGACCGGCTGCAACCTTTTCCTTAATCTTTTCGTAGATTTCGGGATAATGGTCCTTCATCATCTGATAAAGAACAGCCTGGCTCTGACCGAAAGTCATTTCGGGATAAACATCCATGAGCGAAGTAACGTTCATGAAGGTTCTTGCACTCTTTCTTATGCTTTCCTGAATTCTCCAGAGCCATGCAACATCGATATGGCTGTGACCCGTAAGGATAACCTTGCTCTGCGCCGACCAGTTGATTGAAGCAATCTTTGAGAGATAATATTTTCTTGCCTCGGCAATGGATGCTCTTACTCTTGCTTCGTCAAAGTCATAGTCAACCATATGCATGCTGTCATCAACAGCGGCATAAACCTTTGCGTGAATGTGTTCATCTTTTATATAATCGAGTGCCTGAAATGCAACCTGAAGGTCGATATAATAACCCTCGCATTCCTTGTCAACAACAAAAATGCAGGTTTCGCCGAAACGACATTCTGCGTGCTTTGCGCCGTCCATTGCGGCATCACAGAAATACATGGAGTCAACCGTTGCTTCAATTTCAAATTCAAGAACCTCGCCTGCTTTGTGAACACCGAGAGCAACCTCTGTTCTGTCGGGAAGGCTGTCTCTTGAAGCGCAGCCCGAAACATAATGTCCGTTGCACTTAACGAGTGCTTCACCGCCGACCTTGAATTTTGCACGGAGTTCAAGACCGTCCATTTCGTCGGGAACAGTAATGCTTGCCTTAAAGAAATGAGCCGAATCATATCCGGCGTACCAGATATCCCCGCTCTTTATTTCGCCCTTGAAATCTTCCATTTCATATCTGTCGCCAAGGAACATTCCACGGGTGTATTCCCATACGGGAATGTCTTTTTTATAAAGGATGCAGTAATTTGCCAACTGCTTATACATATCATCCTTGAGTATTTGCGGTTTTATGGTGTGCATATCAACACTCCTTTTATTGATTAATGTGTTGAGATAATAATATCAAAATATATATTAAAATTCAATAAAAAAACCGCCGAAAATATCGACGGTTTTTTGGTGATATTTACTTTTGTTATTTTGTAGGAAGACCTTCCTTGTCATACATGCATGCCGCTTCAAGCATAACCTCAATACCTGCTTCGATTGCCTCGGGAACAAGATTGTCAGCATTGTCAAGTCTTGTATGATAGTAACGGGGAGGAGTGGGGTCCATAGCGGCAAAGCCTGTTGCGGGAATGCCCTTCTGTGTGAATGCAGCTGCATCGCATCCGCCGATGTAGATTGATTCGAATTTAAGGTCATAGCCGCAGTTCTTGCCTGCGTTCTGAACAAGATGCTTTGCACCCCAGTGATGCTGAACGGTACCGCTCAAATCTCTGTCGTAAACAGCCATTGTATCAAGGTCACGGAAAGTATCTGCACCTACAACGCAGGTTTCAACTTCCTTAAGCTCCTTTTCGTGAGCTTTAACATATGCCTTTGCACCTCTGAGACCTGCCTCTTCGGAGCCTGAGCAGATAACAACAAGCTCTGTATTTTCGAGTCTTGTATCTGTATCAGCCATGGCCTTTGCAACTGCCATACCAACATAGCAGCCCGTAAGGTTATCGTTTGCACCGGGAACACTCTTTACGGGATTCTGGAAGAAAAGGAAACCGAGCTGGAAGGGAATGAAAATGCAGCCGATAACAAATCCGAGAATCATAAGCCAACGAGGCTCTGCTGCTTCAAGTGCGCCGCTTGTGCCTGCGCAGATAATGCCGATGATTGCAATGATAAGGTCTGCGACAAGACCTACAACTGCGGGAATAAGTACAAGCTTCATGCCTACACCGCCGAGAAGGTAGTTGAGAGTCCATTCAAACTGGCTGTCTGCATGACCTACAATAATAAAACGCTTTTTAACCTCGCCCTTAGGAGCTCTTTTTGCAATAACATTGTGGCTGGGATGTGCAATAAAGAGAGGGTCGATAAACTGCTTATACATTACGAATTCAAGAATCAGGGGAATAAAGCCGAGAATAACAAGGATAAGTGAGATAACGGGATTGGCAAATGCATATGTAAATACGCTTGCAACTGCACAGGCAACAGTAAACGGAATGAATCCCATGAAAGCCTGACGGTGAACCTTGAATTCTTCAATCTGAACATCATCGCAGCTCTTTTCAAGGTCCTTTGCCATAAGCTGCTGAGCTTTGAATTCTTCGGGAGAACCGGGCTTGCGGGGTCCGATTTCATTGCAGATTCTTGTGATGTTTTTTACGGCGTATTTTCCGAGTTTTTTGATATCAAAGCTGTTGCTGTATTCGAGTGCTGTTTTCATAGTATCCCTCCAGAATTAATATATCTTTAACATGATATCACGCTAAAACAAAAAAATCAATATCACCGACGCATAAAACCTGAAAAAAATTCAATTGTTACGTTTGTAACATACTGTATATTTCGGATAGTGGAGGATATAATCCGCCCGATAAAATCCGTAAAAACTGATTTTAACCCCCTCCGCCTCACTATGCTCGGCACCTTCCCCGAGCGGGAGGCTGATCAAATGCTGTTTTCTGCATAAATGAAACTTTCTGCTGAAGCTTCTTCTCGAGGGAGCCGGGTCATAGACTCTGAGGGAGTTGATCATCTTTTGCTAATCAACAAAAAAGAACGCCGTTTCCGACGTTCCGTGCCATAAATATTATGATTATAAGCTGTAAACTCCCGAACGCATAACCGCATATTCTACATCCTTTACACGGAAATATTTACTGACGGGCTCGTTGAAAATACAGTAATCGGCAACATTGTAATTATCAAAGCCGATAGTTCTTATTTTATATGAATAAGCGTTGCATATAAAAAGCTTGTTATCGTAAACCGCAACATCAACGGGATGGCAGAATGCTTTCTCTTTGGGGCTTCCGATACGGAATTCTATTCTGTCATGCTTTACGGAATAATTGATTATTGCATTTGAATCGGGGACGGTAAACCATAAATCAGTACCGTTTGCAGCAGGCGAACAAGCGGGATTGCCGAGGTATTCAACCTTGCTTTCCGCAATCAGTTCTCCGTTGCTGTTTACGATTTTAAGACTGCCGTCGGAATATGAAGCTGCAATTGTATTGCCTGTCAGGCTTACAATGCTGCACGTAACAAAATCCCCGAGAGTGCGTGCAATTACGGCACCGTTTTCACCGAATTTTGCATTTATGTATGTCAGCACGGGAATTTTTTCAAAAATATCTATTTCTTGATTATATATATAAAAAGCAACAGCTTCTTCGCCGTCGGGTGTTGTTTCTTTGCATGCATAAACAAAACCTCTTTCGACGGGCATTATATCAAGCAAATCAGCGTTAAAAAGCTTTTGCACATTTGGTCCCCCCGGGAAAAATATTCGGATACAGTTTGCATAAATAACCCCGCCAAGCCGAATGCAGCCGATTGTAACCTGCTCTTATAGCAGGTGGGTGCCGCCCGGTGCTTTCACGCTCCCTTCGTCCGCTTGATAAGCGGGAGGTCTGCAATCCGCCACCGGAGCAAGGCTCCCTATTATTGTGTGTTGGGTTACATATTGACTGCAAGTTACCGCACAAGGCAGGGTGTTTATATTTTACTTAAGAAACAATATTTTATTCTTCTTCAAAGTCAAACATTTCGGCAAGTCTTTCTTCAAAAGCCTGACCGACTTCGTTGAATTCCTCATCATCCTCAATGGGGCAGAGATAGGTATCACCGTTTTCTTCTTCAACCTTAAGAATAATAAGCTCGTTATCATCATCAGTGATTTTATCGGGAGCTTCGGGCAGGGGAAGAAGTGCAACGTATCTGCCCTTATCTGTTTCTATTCTGTCAAGTTCTTCAAAGATATGCTCTTTTCCGTCTTCGTCAACAATGCTTACTATATCGGGTGTGTATTCTTCGTTATTCATCAGATTAATGTCCTTTCTTTTTCCGTTGGTTATATTTTAACTCCAATAATCTTTTTAGTCAATAGGAAATCACGATAAGTAAAAAATACACAAAAATTATTAACGTTTTCGAGAAAAACTATTGACAAGCTCCAATAAAACTGCTATATTATAAGCGAGGAAAGCAACGGGAGAAAAACAAAAAGACTGAATTCTCTTAAATGAAAATTAAACGAAAAAACTTTGTTAAAACAGTCTTTATCTCTTGTAAATCCTCTTGACCATAGATTGCAGGTCACAGGTCAAAATGTTGTCAAAGTGAATAAGAGAAAGGCGGCGATACCCGATGTACAATGCAGAACATCAGCTCGCAGCCGCAGGTAACGACAGATAAGAAAAGCAGTTTTTGAAAGTGAACTCAGATAAATAAGAATTTGCGATTTGTCTGCAAAGAGCTTGTCAAACTGCAATTAAAGCAAATTATGCATGATATTGTCGGCAAGCGGCTGTGAGCAGAACAAAAATTGAATATGGAATAGATAAATGACCGTACCAAGAGGTGCGGTCTTTTTTGTTGACAAACCGCTGAAACAATTTATAATAGAACTATAAGAATATAACGGAGGTCGTGAAATGATAAAAGAAAAGCTTAAAAAGCTCGGCGTTCCGTCTGTGTTGGAATTTTGCGGAGAAAGAGCAAAAAACGTTGAGGAATGGGAAGGTAAAATACGACCCGAAATTGAAAAAATCATGCTCGAATGCGAATACGGTTATCTTCCCGAAGAACCCGAAAGTGTTACATATGGAATTAAAAGCGCTGATGAGCGTTTCTGTGCAGGAAAAGCAATTTTTCTTGAACTTGAGATAACTGCTGCTATTTATGGTGAAAATTTTACTTTTCCCGTTAATTACGTTTACCCTTCAAAAGCAAAAAATATCAAAACCTTTGTTCATATCAATTTCAGACCCGAAGTACCCGATAAATATATGCCAACCGAGGAAATAATTGATAACGGATTTGCATGTGCATCTTTTTGCTATAAAGATATTACAAGTGATGACGGCGATTTTACAAACGGTCTTGCAGGTGTAATATATAAAAATTCTGCCCGTAAAAAATTTTCTCCCGGCAAAATTGCCATGTGGGCATGGGCAGCAATGAGAGTTATGGATTTCCTTCAGACCCGTGATGAGGTTGATAAAGATAACATTTGTGTTTGCGGACATTCCAGACTCGGTAAAACCGCACTCCTGACGGGTGCGCTTGATAAACGTTTTTCTGCAGTTCATTCAAATTGTGCAGGCTGCAGCGGTGATGCATTGAACAGAGGCAAACATCCCGAAAGCGAAAAAATCGGCGATATTCTTGACCGCTTTGATTATTGGTTCTGCGAAAATTACAATGAGTTCAGAGATAAGGATGACGAAACTCCCTTTGAGCAGCATTTTCTCCATGCCTTGATTGCACCCCGCCGTGTTCATGTTGCTTCGGCGGAAAATGATATCTGGGCGGGTCCCGAAACGCAGTTTTTATGCTGTGCAGCCGCATCGGAGGTCTATGAGCTTTACGGCAAAAAGGGTTTTGTTTACGGCGAGGATGATTTCCTTAAAGCAGGTAAATATCTGAATGACGGAAGCATAGGCTTTTGTTATCGCAGCGGAAACCACTACTTCAGCCGTGATGACTGGCACGGACTTATGGATTTTATGAAAAGGTAATATGCATATAAAGGACATCTGCGGAACAGATGTCCTATTATTTATATAATTTATAATAAATATCTTGCATTATTTTTCTGTAAATGCTATAATAACAAGATATTGAGATGATTATAAAGGATGATTTTATTTGAAACGTAAGAAGTGGATAGTTTCAAAGAGCAGCAAGGATATTGCGGCACAGATAGCTCAGGATTTGAGTGTTGACCCGTTTGCTGCTTTGCTTGTTACTTCCAGAGGCTTTGAAAATATAGATGAAATAAACGATTTTCTCGATTATGATGCGCCCCTTTCTCTTTCTCCGCTTTCAATTGCGGATATGAGCAAGGCGGCTGAAAGAATAAACAGAGCAATAGATAATTTTGAACTTATCTGTGTTTTCGGCGATTATGATGCCGACGGTGTTACGGCAACGGCTCTTCTTTATTCATATCTCGAAACAAGAGGAGCAAATGCCATCCGCTATATTCCCGACAGACTTACCGAGGGCTACGGACTTAATATCGGCGCAATTGAGGAACTTGCCGACAGAGGAGTAAAGCTTATCGTTACGGTTGATAACGGCGTTTCTGCCATTGATGAGGCAGTCAGAGCTAAGGAACTCGGAATTGACCTTGTAGTAACAGACCACCACAAGGTTGGCGATGTGCTTCCTGATGCATATGCTGTTGTTGACCCTCACAGACCCGATTGTCCCAGCACATTCAAGGAAATGTCCGGCGTAGGTGTTGCATTTAAGCTTGTGTGTGCTCTTGAAGGCGATGACGGCGATATTCTCATTGAAGAATACGGCGATCTTGTTGCTCTCGGAACAATCGGCGATGTAGTAACTCTTACGGGCGAAAACCGTGTTATGGTGCGCAGGGGATTGCGTCTTCTTAACGATTGCCCCCGTCCGGGTATTAATGCGCTTATGGAATCCGCAAGCATTTCCGATAAGCTTTTCACGGCATCAACTGCGGCTTTCACAGTATGCCCGAGAATTAATGCGGCAGGCAGAATGGGTTCGGCAAACAAAGCGCTTGAGCTTCTTCTTTGTGATGATGACAGCACGGCGGAGCTTATCGCCTATGAAATACAAAAAATGAATGCACTCAGGCAGAGCACTGAAACAGAGGTTTACCGTGCTGCCGAGCAAATGATGATTGAATCGGATATAATAAATGACAAAATAATAGTTGTTGACGGTGAAGGCTGGCATCAGGGTGTTATAGGAATTGTTGCGGCAAGGATAACCGAAAGATACGGCAGACCGAGCATTGTTATTTCCCGTGACGGTGAAAATGCAAAGGGCTCATGCCGCAGTATAGAAGGATTTTCGATTTACGATGCGATAGAATACGCTTCCGAGAAGCTTGACCATTACGGCGGACACACTCTTGCGGCAGGTATAGGGCTTAAATCATCGGATATCAATGCCTTCCGTAAAAAAATCAATGAATATGCCGAGAATAAGGAAATGCCCTTTGCGGTTCAGAAAATCGATTGCAAGCTGCTTCCGAGCTCCTTAAGCCTTGAAATGCTTGATTCGATGAGCCTTCTTGAGCCGTTCGGTGCAGGAAATCCTCAGCCTTGCTTCGGACTTTTCGGAGTCCGCATCGAGGATATCGCCGGTGTTTCCGACGGAAGGCATGTGAGAATGATAGTTTCCAAAAACGGTTCAAGAACGGGTGTTGTTTATTTCGGCATGCCTGAAACCCATTTCCCGTTTGAGAGAGGCGATGTCGTTGACCTTGCCGTAAATCTTGATAAAAACACATATAACGGCGATACGAGAGTTTCGGTTATAGTCAGAGGAATAAGACATGCGAATACCGATGAGGAAAAGGTTCTTGCTTCAATAAGACTTTTTGATAAATTTTCAAGAAACGAAAAGCTTACTGCCGAAGAAGCAGAAAAGCTTCTCCCCGACAGACAGCTTCAGGTTGAAGTGTATAAAAGTATAAAGCAAAGACCGCTTAAGGATAAATACTGCGAAGCTATCTGTTCCCGTTTGGGAGATGACGGTGAAAGCCTTGCCAAGATTTCGGCAGTTATTGAAATCATGCTTGAAATGGGAATTCTTGCAGTTGATTTAAGCGGTATGATATATGTACCCGATAATCCTCCCAAGGTAAACCTTGAGGATTCAGTCATAATGAAGAGGATAAGAAGCTTCATAAATTGATGAGGGATTTTTATGAAAGATATTTTAAAATCAACCAACAGAACATTTGAAAGCCCCGATGAGTGCATGCAGGAGATACTCAAACTCGTAAAAGGTGAATGCACCGATGATGAAATATGCCAGATCAGAAAGGCGTATAAGATTGCCGCACAGGCTCATAAGGAGCAGAAGCGTCTTTCGGGCGAGCCTTATATAATGCATCCGCTCAGCGTTGCGCTGATACTTGCAAGCCTCGGTATGGATGAGGCTTCCATCGTTGCGGCAATTCTTCATGATACGGTTGAAGATACCGAAATAACAAAGGAAGATGTCAGCAGGGAATTCGGTGAAACCGTTGCAGATCTTGTTGAGGGCGTTACAAAAATCGGCAGAGTGCCCATCCAGACCAAGGATGACGGCGGTGATAATGTGCGCATTCAGCTTCCTACAAAGGAAGAGCAGCAGGCGGAAAATATCCGTAAAATGCTTATTGCAATGTCGAGGGATATCCGTGTTATCATCATAAAGCTTGCCGACAGACTTCATAACATGAGAACTCTTATGTACAAGCCCGAGCAAAGGCGCCGAGAAATCGCAAGGGAAACAAGCGAGATTTACGCTCCCATAGCTCACCGCCTTGGTATCAGACCAATCAAGGAAGAGCTTGAAGACCTTGCCATCAGCTATCTTGACCCCGTTGCCTATAATGAAATCGGAGAGTCGCTTGAAAAGCAGAGCAAGGCACGCCATGAGTTTCTTGCCGATGTTCAGGTTAGAATCGAAGAAAGAGTAAAAACCATTGTTCCCAATGCACAGGTCAGCGGACGACTTAAATCTGTTCACGGAATATACCGTAAAATGTATATGGGAAATAAGAATTTTGACCAGATTTATGATATATATGCGGTTCGTATCATAGTTGATACGGTTATCGACTGCTATAACTGCCTGGGCATCATTCATGATATGTTCAATTCCATTCCCGGCAGATTCAAGGACTATATTTCGACTCCCAAACCTAATATGTATCAGTCGCTTCATACAACGGTTCTCGGCAAGGAGGGTATTCCCTTTGAAGTTCAGATAAGAACATGGGATATGCATCATACAGCGGAATACGGTATTGCGGCTCACTGGAAATATAAGCTCGGTATTAACGGTACCGTCAAATTCGAGGAGCGTCTTGCATGGATAAGGCAGCTTCTTGAAAACCAGAGCGAAACCGAAGATGTTGAGGATATTGTTACAACAATCAAGAGCGACCTTGTACCCGAAGAGGTGTTTGTTTTCACTCCGAAGGGCGATGTTTTCAGCCTTCCCTCCGGTGCAACGGTTATTGACTTTGCATATGCAATCCACTCTGCGGTTGGTAACAAAATGGTCGGTGCGAAGGTTGACGGCAGAATCGTTCCGCTTGATTATAATGTCAAAACGGGCGAAATTGTTGAGATTATGACTTCTTCACAGCAGGGCAAGGGTCCCAGCCGTGACTGGCTCAATATCGTTAAAACAAGCCAGGCAAGGAGCAAAATCAGGCAGTGGTTCAAAAAAGAACGCAGAGATGAAAATATCATCGAGGGCAAGGCGCAGGTTGAGCGTGAATTCAAGCGCAACTTCATCCGTCTTTCCGAAGCGGATTATAATGAGTTTATTTCAAAAATAGCCGAAAGGCAGCATTGCAAGAATGTTGAGGATTTTTATGCCGCAATCGGCTACGGCGGAATTTCTCTTATGCGTCTTATGCCGAAAATCCGTGAGGATTACGGTAAGCTGAATAAAACGGAAGAACCGATTATAACAATATCTCCCGTTAAGAAAAAGACGAAGAGCAAGGAGGGCGTTATTGTTGAGGGAATTGATAACTGTCTTATCAAATTCTCACGCTGCTGCAATCCGCTTCCGGGAGATCAGATTATCGGCTTCATAACAAGAGGACACGGCGTTTCGATTCATACAAGAAATTGTACCAATGTACCTGAAGATATAAGTAAAGCGGGGGAACCCGAACGCTGGATAACCGCTTATTGGGACAGTGCCGTGCGTGAGGACTTTAAGTGCACCCTTCAGCTTTACTGCCTTAACAGAATCGGCTTGCTTGCAGATGTTTCGAGCATGCTTG
>CAZJOH010000082.1:0-11570 GCA_964547575.1 uncultured Clostridium sp. | reverse complement strand
CTCTTGACAAGCAGTCGGGCGATATCGCAATGGGCGTTGACAGACTCGGTGCAGGCGACCAGGGTATGATGTTTGGATTTGCTTGTGATGAAACTCCTGAATTCATGCCCCTACCTATTTCACTTGCACATAAGCTTTGCGCAAAGCTTACAGAAGAGCGCAAAAACGGCAATCTCGGCTATCTCCGCCCTGACGGCAAGAGCCAGGTTACCGTTGAATATGACGAAAACCACAATCCCGTGAGAGTTGATACAGTTGTTATTTCTTCGCAGCATGCTCCTGAGGTTGAGCTTGAACAGATAAGAGCTGACATTATAGAAAAGGTTATCAAAACAACCATCCCCGCTTCTCTGCTTGACGAAAACACCGTTTACCACATCAACCCCACAGGTAGATTCGTAACAGGCGGTCCTCAGGGCGACAGCGGTCTTACAGGCAGAAAAATAATTGTTGATACATACGGCGGATATGCACGCCACGGCGGCGGTGCATTCAGCGGCAAAGACCCCACAAAGGTTGATCGCTCCGCTGCATATGCAGCCCGTTATGTTGCCAAAAACATTGTTGCTGCAGGTCTTGCAAAGAAGTGCGAGGTTGAGCTTGCATATGCAATCGGCGTTGAGCAACCCGTTTCTGTTTTTGTTGATACCTTCGGAACAGGCATAATTGCTGACAGCGAAATTTCCACAATCGTAAATAATCTCTTTGACCTTTCCCCTACAGGAATCATAACGGCACTTGACCTCAGAAAACCTATTTACAGACAGGTTGCAGCTCTCGGCCATATCGGCAGAACAGATATTGATCTTCCCTGGGAGAAAACAGACAGAGTTGAGGATATAAAAAAAGCGGCAAAAATCTGATTTTAGGATGAGTAATTATGAAGTTATCCCTTGTTATCCCGTGTTATAATGAAGAAAAAAATGTTTCATTATTCTATGATGCGGTTAAAAAAGATTTTTCCGACGTTAACTTTGAATACGAGCTTGTATTTGTTAACGACGGAAGTCGTGACAGTACTTTCAAAGAGCTGAAAAAGCTTTGCAACGGGGATTTGCCCGTTAAAATAGTTAATTTTTCCCGTAATTTCGGTAAAGAGTCTGCAATGTACGCCGGACTTCGAGAATCCGAAGGCGAATACGTAACTATTATTGATGCTGATTTGCAGCAAAAACCTTCAATCGCTCTTGATATGGTCAATATGCTTGATAATGAACCTGAATTTGACTGCGTTGCTGCTTATCAGGATATCCGTAACGAAGGTAAAGCTCTTATTTTCTTTAAAAACTGTTTTTACAAGCTTATAAATAAGTTTTCCGATACGGAGTTTACACAAGGCGCCAGCGATTTCAGAACCTTCCGACGCCCTATGGTTGAAGCCATACTTTCCATGGATGAATATTTCCGTTTTTCAAAAGGACTTTTTTCATGGGTAGGTTTTAAAACAAAATTCATTCCGTATCAGGCTGAAGAACGTGCAACCGGCGAATCTAAATGGTCATTCACCAAGCTTTTCAAATATGCGATGGACGGAATTTTTGCTTTTTCAACCACTCCCCTTCGCATTTCAACAATCATCGGTCTTGCTACAGCTCTTCTTTCAATAATCTATCTCATAATTG
Source organism: uncultured Clostridium sp. (assembly GCA_964547575.1). Taxonomy (GTDB): domain Bacteria; phylum Bacillota; class Clostridia; order Oscillospirales; family Acutalibacteraceae; genus CAG-177. Next base: position 9,948 of record CAZJOH010000082.1, on the reverse strand, counting down.
TTGTTATTCAGAAGCTTGCGTTCGGGATTGATGTTGAAGGATATGCAACGATAGTTGTTCTCATTCTTCTTCTCGGAGGAATTCAGCTTTGCTGCATAGGAATCATTGGCGAATATATCGCAAGGACATATATCCAAACAAAAAACAGACCGATATATATAGCAAAGGATATTATCAAAAATCATAAATACAACAAATAAAATAACGGTCAGTGCAAATTCAGCACTGACCGTATTTTTAATTTATGCAGTTTCTTTAAGTTCTCTTTCAAGCCAAATGCAGCCGATATCCATTGCATTATAGATACCCTTGCGTTCTGCCTTTTTAACAATCTTGTCCTTCATTCTGACATCGGGGTCTGTATTGACAAGCTGAACAACAACTCTGTCCGCAACTTCAACACCCTTGATCTCTCTTGTGCTTGTTATCTGCATTATAACAACATAAGGGTCAGACATATAGCCGTAATAAATAGTCTTACCGCTTCTCACAAGAGGTCTGCCTTTATACATAAGAAACTTTTTCTTTGCCATGTTACCACTCCTTCAAGTAAATTATTTAATTCCGAGATAGCACTTAACCATCGCCTGAAGAAGTTCATCTCTGTCGAGTCTTCTGACAAGACTGCGTGCGTTATTATGCGTTGTAATATAAGTCGGGTCCTCGGAGAGGATATAGCCGACAATCTGGCTGATTGAGTTATAACCCTTTTCGTTCAAAGCCTCATACACAGCGAGAAGATTTTTCTTCATTTCAAGCTCATTTTCGTCTTTGATTGAAAACTTTATTGTTTTATCAGTCATTTCGGTCACCTCCGTTACCTTATATTATATATCAACATTCCGAATAAAACAAGTGTTTTTTGTAAATTAATTTATGCTCTGAGAGTTACACCGATATTTGCAAGATTTTCAAGAACGGTATTAATCCAGCCCTGAACCTCTTCCATCTCGAGAGTTCTGTCCATAGCAGCAAAGTTAAGTCTTACGGTTATGCTCTTTATGCCGTCTTTCTCGTATGTATCAATAACCTTTGAGCTTTCAAGCTCAGAAAGATTGAGAACATTCCAGCATGCTGCAATATCTGAATACTTTGTGTTTTCACCGAGAACAAGTGATAGATCATAATAGGTTGACTGCTGTGTGCTGGGCTCTGCAAAATGGATTGATGCAGCATCAAGAGTGCTGAACTTATCCATATCAATTTCAAAGCAAACCACAGCAGCAGTTTTATCAAGCTTTACCTTATTTGCAGGATGAAGTGCGCAAAGTGTACCAACCTTTACACCGTCAAAAAGAATTTCCGCTGTATTCTTCGGATGCTGCCATGCATGCTCGGGAGCAATTTTATTATATCCTGCAGCCTTCTGTTTAACAGTACCGATGATGCAGTTGATAATTTCAACAGCCTTAAGATATACCGCCTTCTCGTTACCGCTCTTATCATAAATAACAGCACCGAGATGCTTTCTTTCGTTGCAAAGTCCGTTTTCATCTGTTCCCTCAACGACTCTGCCAACCTCAAAAATACCGTATTTATCGGCAAAATCCTTGTTTTCCTGTGTCATAACAAGAAGTGTAGGAAGCATTGAGTTGCGAAGTACACCATTTTCGGAATTCTCAATATTGAGAACCTTTACGTTATCTTCAACTTCAATTCCGAGCTTCTTGAACTTTCTGCCGTCGCACCAAACATAGGAATGAACCTCATGGAAACCGTATTTCTTAACAAGAATATCCTTGATTTCATCATCTTCCATTCTTGCATAGTCATTGGGAACGGGTTTAAGAGGGCTGTTAGTGGTTGAAATATTGAAGTTATCATAGCCGTAAATTCTTGTGATTTCTTCAATAATATCAGCCTTAATCGTAACGTCTTTTGTTGCTCTCCATGAAGGAACCTTAACGGTATATTCGCCGTTTACAAAATCAACGGCAAAGCCGAGAGCGGTAAGAGTTTTCATAATCTGCTCATCGCTGATATCAATACCTGTATAACGGTCAACATATTTCTTATCGAAAGAAAGAGAAATTTCAGGGTATTTTCTTACATATTCATCTGTAACCTTTGAAGCAACTCTTGCACCTGAATCAATATCCTTAACAAGCTTTACAAATCTGCCGACTGCATCCATTGTGAGCTCAGGGTCAAGCATTTTTTCATATCTTGCACTCGCATCAGTTCTGTGACCGAGTCTTGATGAAGATTTGCGGATACTTACGCCGTCAAAGTTTGCACTTTCAAGAACAACCGAACCTGTATCTTCAACGATTTCGGATTCAAGACCGCCCATGATACCTGCAATACCGACAGGTGTATCGCCGTTGCAAATCATAAGGGTTTCTTCGTCAATATCTCTTTCAACATTATCAAGAGTCTTGAACTTAATCTTTTCTTTGGGAGTTGTAACAACAATATTATCAATAGCACCGCCTGCAAATGCGTGAGTAGGCTGACCAATTTCAAGCATAATATAGTTAGTTACGTCTGCAAGAAGATTAATTCCTCTCATACCGCAATAATAAAGGCGGATTCTCATATCAAGAGGACTCTTGTTCTTTGTGATATTATCCATCTTGATGCAGGAATATCTGTAAACAAGGTCTTCTCTGCCGATTTTAACATCAACCTTATCGTTGCCGTCATATGAAAGATCACCGAGTTCAAGAGGCTTAAGTTCTCTGCCTGCAAGTGCAGCAAGCTCTCTGGCTATGCCGTAATGACCCCAAAGGTCGGGGCGATTTGTAAGTGATTTATTATCAACTTCAAAAATAATATCGTCAATGGGGAAAATATCCTTGATATTTGTTCCGTTTTTGAGTGAAGGATCAAGCTCCATGATTCCGGAATGATCATCGCTGATGCCGAGCTCTTTTTCGGAGCAGCACATACCCTCGGATTCATAGCCGGCAACTGTAGCAATCTTGATTTCGCCGCCGCATACTCTGCCGCCTGCAAGTGCAAGAGCAACCTTCTGACCGACTGCAACGTTGGGTGCGCCGCAGACGATATTGCAAACCTTTTCACCTGCATCAACCTTAAGAAGATGAAGTTTCTTTGAATTGGGATGATTTTCAACGGAAAGAATTTCACCTACAACAACATTCTGAATATCGTCACCTTTAACGATTATATCTTCAACCTCTGCAGTTGCAAGAGTAAAGCTTTCAATAAGCTTCTTAATGTCCAGACCTTCAAGGTCAACATAATCTTTAATCCAGTTAATTGATACAAACATTTCTTATGCCTCCTTGCTTTCTTCGGGTCTGGTAAAGGAATTTGACGTAAACTGTGAAAGTGATTTAAGATTTCCGCTGTTGAAAACACGTATATCCTTAACGCCGTAAGTCATCATTGCAAGTCTTGTCATGCCAAGGCCGAATGCGAAACCGATATATTTTTCGGGGTCAATTCCGGCAGCTGAAAGAACGTTGGGATGAATCATGCCGCAGGGGCAAAGCTCGAGCCATCCTGAATCCTTGCATGAAGGACAGCCCTTTCCCTTACAAATTGTACACTGAATATCAAGCTCAAATCCGGGCTCAACGAAGGGGAAGAATCCGGGACGAAGTCTTACCGTGATATCCTTCTGGAAAACCTCGGAGAGCATTGTTTTCATGAAATAAATAAGATTTGAGATGGAAATATCTTTATCAACCATGATACCTTCCATCTGGAAGAAGGTGTTTTCATGGCAGGCATCAATCTTTTCATTTCTGAAGCATCTGCCGGGGAAAATCGCTCTGATAGGATTGCCGTTTTCGAGATTTGCTGCATATTTGCGGAGAATTGTATTCTGAGCAGCTGAAGTATGTGTCTTAAGAAGCTGACCTGTGCTCAAATAATAAGTATCCTGCATATCTCTTGCAGGGTGATGCTTGGGGATATTAAGTGCCTCAAAGCAGTTATAATCATCGGTAATTTCGGAATAATCTTCAATTGAGAAGCCCATGCTCAGGAAAATATTTTCAACTCTGCGCTTTGTAAGAGTAATGGGATGATATGAACCAAGATCTGCATCAGTGGGCATGGATTCATCATAGCTCTCTGCGCTGTCGATAAGCTTCTGTTCTTCAAGAGTCTTTAATTCTTCAAGCTTTGCAGCAATTGCAGCTTCAATAAACTGCTTTGCTTCATTGATTTTCTGACCTGCTTCCTTCTTCTGCTCATTAGGAACGTTTCGAAGCTCCTGCATGAGAGCGGAAACAGAGCCCTTTTTGCCGAGAAACTCAATTCTGAGCTGCTCAATTTTTGCAGTTGCGGTTACAGCTGCAATTTTTTCTTCAAACAGCTTTTTTAACTCTGAGGGTTTTTCAAACATTATATATCAATCCTTTCTTATTTTACAAAATAAAAATCCCTCGTCATCCGAAGATAACAAGGGACGAATTAAATCCGCGGTACCACCCTGATTCACGGCAAAACACCGTGCTCTCAATATCCGTAACGTGGACAGACGTTGAAGCCTACTGTTATTTCAGCTTCACCGCTAACGGGTGAACTTCGGTAAAACACTTCACAATCCGCTTTCAGCCGATGACGGATTTTCTCTGGAGTGAGTTGATTTTACTTACTCTCCCGATCATTGCGTTTAAATATCCTAAATAATATAACATATATATTTTTAATTTGCAAGTATTATTTTATCATCTCATTAAATTCATCTTCGCTGATGATTGTTACACCGAGTGACTGCGCTTTAACAAGCTTACTGCCCGCATCTTCGCCTGCTAAAACATAGCTTGTTTTCTTTGAAACGGAGGAGGCTGTTTTTCCGCCGAATTTCTCGATAATCTCGCTTGCCTCGTTTCTTGAATATGTCGGTAAGGTGCCTGTGAGCACAAAAGTTTTACCCTCAAAGCGGTTATCAATCTTTTCTTTTTGAGAAACCATGTTAACACCGAGAGCCGCCAGAGCTTCGATTTCGTGCTTTGTCTGCTCAAGAGCAAAATAATCGGCAACACTCTGCGCCATTATTCCGCCGAAACCTTCAATTGAAGCAATAGCTTCAACATCGGCATTTATCAGATTTTTCATCGTTTCAAAATGCTCTGCAAGAATTTTGCCTGCTTTTTGTCCGACATGACGGATTCCGAGTGCAAAAATCAGCTTTGCGAGGTCGTTGGTTTTTGATTTTTCAACAGCATCAACAAGATTCTGTGAGGACTTATCCTTGAAGCCTTCAAGAGTCATAAAATCCTCTTTTTTGAGCGTATATATATCGCTTGCTTTGGTGAGCATACCGTTTGAAACGAGCTTTTCAAGAACAGCATCGCCCATACCCTCAATATCCATTGCATCTCTTGAACAGAAATGAATGAGGTTACGCAAAAGCTGTGCGGGGCATTCGGGATTAACGCATCTCACAGCCGCCTCATCTTCCTCACGGATAACATTTGCACCACACGAGGGACAAACCGACGGAAGAAGATATTTTTCGCTGTTTTCGGCATGAGAAACAACCCTGATAACTTCGGGGATAATATCCCCTGCTTTGCGTATTACAACTCTGTCACCAAGCCTTATATCCTTTTCATCAATGAAGTCCTGATTATGAAGGGTCGCTCTTGAAACAGTCGAACCCGCAACGAGAACAGGTTCAAACACAGCAGTAGGAGTAAGAACACCTGTTCTTCCGACTGCAACTTCAATATCAACAACGGTTGTTTCCTTTTCCTCAGGAGGATATTTGAATGCAAGTGCCCATTTGGGGAATTTGGATGTGCTTCCGATTTCTGCACGCTGAGCAAAAGAATCAGTTTTAATAACAGCACCGTCAATATCAAACGGCAGAGAAGAACGTATTTCTCCAATTCTATTAAGCTCGGAAATAACACCCTCAATATTATTGAACTTATTATAAAACGGTATCGTTTTAAATCCGAGAGTTTTAAGATAATCAATAGATTGCTTATGGCCCGTTATTCCTTCGCCTGCATACTGCTGAATATTAAAAACAAAAATATCAAGATTTCTTGAAGCGGTAATTTTCGGATTTTTCTGACGAAGTGAACCCGCAGCAGCATTTCTGGGATTTTTAAAGGTTTTTTCACCGTTCTGCTCCTGCTCCTCAACAAGTGATGCAAAAACATTTTTCGGCATATAAACCTCGCCTCTGACCTCGATTGTTACATCTTCTTTAAGGCGCAGAGGTATTGAATTTACCGTTCTTAAGTTTGCGGTTACGTTTTCGCCCGTAACTCCGTCGCCACGGGTTGAACCTCTGACAAAAACACCGTTTTCATATTCAAGAGCAACCGAAAGGCCGTCGATTTTCGGCTCAACAACATATTCGACATCGGGGAAAACAGACTTAACTCTTTCGTCAAACGCTCTGACCTCTTCAAAATTAAATGCATCCTGAAGGCTTTCAAGGGGGACTGCATGAACAACAGGTTCAAAAAGACCGTCTGCACTTCCGCCTACACGCTGCGTCGGTGAGTCGGGAGTAATCAACTCAGGAAATTCCTTTTCGATTTCTGCGAGCTCCCTTTGGAACATGTCATATTCGTAATCCCCTATTTCGGGATTATCTTCAATATAATATTTATGGCTGTGATAGTTAAGTAAATCACGGAGTTCCTTTGCTCTTATCTGCGCTTTTTCAAACTGCATAGCTAATTCATCCTTTTAGTTTTATGTTTTTATTATATCAATTTTATTTGTCAAAATCAACGGTATTTTGTATAAGAACATCAATATAAGTTCTTGACAATACGCCAAACAGATGATAAACTGAAACAAAGCTTTCGGCGTTTCATATCAAATGCTGAAGGCTTTGCATTTTGGAGGTTTAAGCATGAAAAAAAGAACTTTTTACAGCGAAGCATCATATATAATCGGACTTGTTGTTCTTGCATTTGCAACCGCTATGACTGAAGCTGCCGATTTCGGACTTTCAATGGTTGTTGCGCCTGCATATCTTCTTCACCTTAAAATTTCGGAATTTCTCCCCTTCTTTTCTTTCGGTATGGCAGAATACACATTTCAAGCCTTTCTTCTTCTGTTGATAACAATTATATTAAAAAAATTTAAATTTTCATATCTTTTTTCATTTGTAACAGCCGTACTTTACGGATTTTTACTTGACGGTTCGATGATGCTGCTCGAAAATGTTCCCACAAATTCTATGATTGTAAGAGTTCTGTTTTTTGTTGTGGGAGTATTTCTTTGTTCATTTTCCGTTTCTTTACTTTTTCATACATATATTTCTCCCGAAGCATACGAATTATTTGTTAAAGAGGTTTCTGTAAAATTCAATGTAGATATAAGCAAATTCAAAACAGGCTATGACTGTGCAAGTTTTTTTGTTTCTGTAATAATGTCCTTTATTTTTTTCGGATTCGGTAATTTCGAAGGAATTAAGATAGGTACGGTTATCAGCGCATTTGTGAACGGACCGTTAATCGGTCTTTTCGGAAGGTTCCTTGAAAAACACTTTGATTTTAAAGACAAACTTGATTTAAGAAAATATTTTGAATAACAGCAAAGCGGATGCACACGAAAATGTACATCCGCTTAAATTATTTATTCAGCTCTTTAAGGGCTTCGGGAAAAATCTCTACACTGCGTTTGAGAATTCCGTGCATGTGAGCAATAGCCGTGCCGTAATTTGTCATGGGAATTCCGCAATCGGCAGCAAAACCTGTTCTCGACTGCATTTCACGGGCATTAAGCATACATGCGCCGCAGTGAATCACAAGAGCATACCTTGAAAGATCTTCGGGAAATTCAGTTCCCGATGTAAATTCAAAATTAAGGTTCTTTTTTGTATGATTTTTTATCCAGTTCGGCATTTTAACCGTTCCTATATCGTTGCACTGTCTGTGATGTGTGCAGCCCTCTGAAATGAGCACGGTGTCGCCGTCATTGAGTTTATCAAGCATTGCGGCACCCTTTACCGCCGAAACCAAATCTCCTTTATATCTTGCAAAGAGGATAGAAAAAGAGGTTAGTTTAATATCATCGGGAGTTATTTCGGAAACCCTGCCGAATGCCTGCGAATCCGTAATAACAAGCTTAGGTTTTTTAGCGAGAGAATCAAGAGTTTCGGAAAGCTCCGTATCCTTGCATACAACCGCCACCGCACCACATTCAATAACCTCTCTGATAACCTGCTGCTGCGGTAAAATAAGCCTGCCCTTGGGCGCAGATTCATCAATCGGAACAACAAGTACAACAAAATCGCCCTTTTCGATAAGGTCAGCAACAATATTTTTGTTGTTTTCTTTTTGCTTTGCAAACGAAGCAATTTTATCTTTTAAAAAATTAATATTAAAACCACTTAATGCACTAACAAAAATCTCATTTTCTTTTGTTTCAGGTACTTTGCGTATTAAATCCGCTTTATTATAAACAACAATATAAGGAATTTTCTTTTGATTAAACAAGCCGATAAGCTCATTATCCTGTTGCTGAACACCTTTTTGGGCATCAACAACAAGAACTGCAATATCAGTTATGTTGAGAGCCTGCTTTGCACGCCTGACACGCATTTCGCCAAGCTCGCCTTCATCATCAATACCCGGTGTATCAATTATAACAACAGGACCGAGAGGAAGAAGTTCCATGGCTTTTTTCACGGGATCTGTGGTTGTTCCCTTAACATCGGAAACAAGTGACAAGCTTTGACCGGTAACAGCATTTACCACACTCGATTTACCCGCATTTCTCAAGCCGAAAAAACCTATATGAATTCTTTCGGCGGAAACTGTGTTATTTAAACTCATCGTATCACCTTAAAATCTGAAGTCACGGCGGTTGGAATTCTTGATATCTTCAATATTCTGCGCCGCAATACTCCTGACCTTTTCTCCCGGAATTTTCTTAAGCTCATTTTCAATCATTTCAAATCCGTTTTTCTTTGTCTCCTCGCTTGCATAGTCTACGAGATATTCGGTTAAAGTCATAAGAGCATTGGGATGGCAGCAATTAAGAATCTGACCGTTTTTGCAAAGAGACATAAATCTGTCGCCCGTTCTGCCTTCTCTGTAACAAGCCGTACAGAAAGAAGGTATATGCTTAAGCTCCATGAGCCAGCGAACAACTTCATCAAGTGTTCTCTGGTCGGAAACATCAAACTGCTCGGAATCATGAGGTCTGATATCCTCCGTATAACCACCGACAGAGGTTCTTGAAGCACCGCTAATCTGTGAAATTCCGAGATTAAGAGCTCTGCCTCTTACCGCCTCGGATTCTCTTGTTGAAATGATCATGCCGGTGTAAGGAACAGAAATTCTTATGCAGGCAATAAGCTTTTCGAAAAGCTCATCGGAAATACCGTTATCAAATGTATCCGGATCAATATCATCTGCTCTCTTAAGACGGGGAACACTTATGGTATGAGGACCAACTCCGTGAACTGCTTCAAGATGCTCTGCGTGCATGAGAAGTCCGACAAATTCATATTTATAAAGCTCAAGACCGAAAAGAACGCCGAGACCGACGTCATCAATGCCGCCCTCCATAGCTCTGTCCATGGCTTCGGTATGATAATCATAATCATGCTTCGGTCCTGTGGGATGAAGCTTAAGATAGCTTTCCTTATGATAAGTTTCCTGAAAAAGAATATATGTGCCTATTCCAGCATCCTTAAGTTTTCTGTAATTATCAACGGTTGTGGCAGCAATATTAACATTTACTCTGCGGATTGCTCCGTTTTTATGGTTAATACTGTAAATTGTTTTTATACTTTCAAGAATATACTCTATAGGATTATTAACAGGGTCTTCACCTGCTTCAATCGCAAGACGCTTATGTCCCATATCCTGAAGAGCGATAACCTCTTTTTTAATTTCTTCCTGTGTAAGCTTTTTGCGTGCAATATGCTTATTCTTTAAATGATAAGGACAATAAACACAGCCGTTTACACAGTAGTTTGAAAGATAGAGAGGAGCAAACATAACAATACGGTTACCGTAAAATCTGAGCTTAATTTCCTCTGCAAGC
>CAZJOH010000081.1:0-11583 GCA_964547575.1 uncultured Clostridium sp. | reverse complement strand
GGATGCACAACGGCTATATCAATGTTGATAACGTTAAAATGTCAAAGTCGCTCGGTAATTTTAAAACTGTCCGTGATGTTGCAAAGGTTTACGGCTATGAACCTATCCGCTATCTCATGATTTCTTCATCCTACAGAAGCCCCATTAACTACAGCATTGATATCATTGAGCAGTGCAAGGCTTCTCTTTCAAGGCTTTATACCTGCCGTGACAGCATTGACTTTGAAATCAAAAACGCTGCCGAAGGCGAGCTTAACGCACAGATTAAGGAGCAGCTTGATAAGAGAGTCAATCAGTTTATCGAAGCTATGGATGACGACCTTAACACGGCAGACGGTATAGCAGCGGTCTTTGAGCTTGTAAGGGATATCAACTCCCTTGTTATCGGTAAGGGTGAGTCAAAGGCAACAGCAGAATATGCCGCAAAGATTTTTGATGAGCTTACCAATGTTCTCGGTCTTGTTTATAATCGCAAAACAGAGACTCTTGATGAAGAAATCGATGCCATGATCGAGGCAAGAACTCAGGCAAGAAAAGACAAAAATTGGGCAGAGGCAGACAGAATAAGAGATGAGCTCAAGGCAATGGGTATTGTTCTTGAGGATACAGCTCAGGGTGTTAAGTGGCACAGAGAATAATATATGAAAATACTGAATTTCGGTTCATGCAATATTGATATTGTGTGCGGCGTTGACCATATTGTAAGACCGGGCGAAACAATTTCTGCATCGAGTTTTGAGCATTTTGTAGGCGGTAAGGGACTTAACCAGTCCGTTGCACTTGCCAATGCGGGGGCAGAGGTTTATCATGCAGGCTGCATTGGTGCAGACGGTGAAATTCTCCGATTGTTTATGGAAAACGCCGGAGTTAATCTGAAATATCTCCGCATCACCGATTGTAAAACAGGTCAGGCAACCATTCAGGTAGACAAAAACGGAGAAAATGCCATATTCCTTTATGCAGGTGCAAATCATGCAATAACAAAGGAATACATTGACGCTGTTTTGTCCGATTTTTCCGAAGATGATTTCCTTGTCGTTCAGAATGAGATAAACAATGTTGAGTATATTGTTGAAAAAGCGCATGAAAGAGGAATGAAGATTGTTTTCAATCCCGCTCCGTTCAATGATACTGCGGCAAAAATTGACCTTTCAAAGCTCTTTTGCATAATTCCGAACAGAGTTGAAAGCTCCGGCTACAGCGGTTCGGAGGATTACAGGGATTTTACAAAGCTTATCCGTGAAAAATATCCCGATCTGACAGCTGTTGTCACTCTCGGAAAAGAAGGCTGTGTTTATCTTGATAAGGATACAGAAATCAGTCAGCCTGCCTATACCGTGAAAGCGGTTGATACAACGGCTGCAGGCGATACTTTTGTCGGATATTTTGTTGCAGAGATAAGCAGAGGCAAAGAGCCTTCCGATGCAATGAAAACAGCGTGTGCAGCTTCGGCAATAACCGTTTCAAGAAAAGGTGCTGCTCCGTCAATACCTAAGCTTGATGAAGTAATTGAATTTTTGAATTCATAAAAAATGACCGTACAAGGCTGATTTGCTTGTACGGTCAAGTTTTTTAGTTGTAATGTTTATCAATCGCTTCGTATTCTTCGTCGGTAATCTCAATTATACCGCCGTGCTTAAAGCCGTAGGGGAAAGAAAAGCTTTCATCCGCTCTTTTAAAATTACTGTCACCGGGTTTTGAAGAAACAAAGGGAACATATCCCATTTTTTCTTTTTCGCAGCCAAAGAAATCAAGCATGAGGCACCAGCGTCCGTCGGGGAGAATAAGAGTTGTCGGTGCTTCGTATGAGCCGGGCTTTTCAAAGGTTGCCATATAATCCTCAAATGCCTTGTCATGCTCATAGGGTCCGTAGAGATTTGCTGATGTTGCGTGCATGTTCATTCCGGGGTTTTCGGCGTTTTTATAAAAAAGATGATATATTCCGTCAAATTTAACAAGATGGGTATCAAGAATTTCGTTGTCTTTAGTAAAGAACAGCTTGGGTTCTGAAAAACTCTCAAAATCCTTGGTTGTGCTGCAAAAGATTGACATATGAGTGAAATTATCCTCTGCAAGAGTTGAACCCCAGTGAATAAGATATTCGTCGTTTATTTCATCATAGAAAATTTCGGGTGCCCACATACAGCCGAAATCATCTCTGCCGAAATATATTCTTCTTTGTTCGGAAAAGTTAATGAAATCCTCGGTTTTCCACATGCAAAGGCATTTACTTCCCGTGGAATTAACCTCTTTCCAGTTAACATGATAGTTTTCGTCCATTCTGTAAGCAATGGATAAATCTGTGGTAAGAATAACAAATCCGCCCGTTTTGAGTCTTATAACCGCAATGTCACGGCAGCCTTTTTCACCCATAGTGCTTGTAAGAATCGGCTCGCCGTTGTTAAGCTGCTTCCAATTAAAACCGTCTTTACTGAGTGCAAAATAAACCTGCTCGCCGTCAGGGGTAATTTTTTCTCTGAAATGTGAAAATAAATATGCCATAGTTTCTCAACCTCTTTTCTTGGTAATATTATCATATAATTTTTAAAAAGTCTATTCGGTTTTATAAAATATGTTGCAAAATTATCAAAAATATGATAATTTATATTTATAACTATAAAGGCAGGTGAGGCTATGTCAACATTAAAAGAAAATGTTGAAACAACCACCGATAATTCTGCGCTTCTTAAAAACAGACGTTTTGTCGGTACAAAAGAAACTGTTGCATATGTTCTTGAGGATACGGCTGCAAGCCTGAATATCAACGATTTTAAAGACAGATACATATACGATGTTGTAAAAATTGATTTCAGCTATCTTGCAATTCAGAACATTGTTGCAACCGTGTGGGATACCTTCAACGATACCTTTATCGGTGTTATTGTTGAAAAAACCAGAACCCGCTGGGGTAAGTTCAGACCGTATCTTCTTCTCGGTCAGCTTCCTTTAACTCTTTTGGGATTATGGTATTGGATTATTCCTTTTATGTTTCCCGATACTCCCGGAGATTACCTTCCCAAATGGATTTTCTATTTTGCAATGTCGATTATCACTGAAACGGCAAATACATTTACATCTATCGCCCGAGCAGGTTTCGGGTCAACGATAACACCAGAACCACTGGACCGTTCAAGGCTTATTGCAACAGCGAACCTCATGTCGCATTTTGTTGAGGACGTTCCTAAACAGATTTTTGGTATTATCTACGACCTTGTAATCAACGATAAGATTAAAGTCAAGCTTCCCAAGCTTTTTGCGGGATTCGGTGTGTCATTCGCCGTTCTCGGCGCTGCGTTTTGTCTTTACTTCTTCCTCACAACAAGAGAAAGAGTTGCACAGACAATTAAAAAACCGAGTGTAATTCAGGGACTGAAGGCTATTGTTACGAATAAGCCGATGTTTATTCAGGTTCTATCCTCGTTTCTTTCGGGATTCTCTATCGGTCAGAGCAGAACAAATTTCTATATCGACGTTATCGGCTCGATTACCTGGAAAACCATCGTTGGTATTCCGGCATTCCCCATCAAGTTTATCAGCTACGGCTTTGTTGAACCCCTCAGAAAGCGTTTCTCAACAAAAGCTCTCTGGATTCTTGAGGATGCATGGACGGATATGCTATGGATGATTGTTTTCGGCATAGGCTCAATAAATAAGAACTTTATGAAGAAGGCGATTATTCTTCCGCTTATGGGTATCGAAGAAATTTTTGAAATGTGCGTTTACGGCTTGCGCCGGGTTATTCCTGCCGAAATCAGCAACGAATCCATGGACTACTGTGAATGGAAAAACGGCTACCGTGCCGAAGCTATGATAGGTGTTGCACAGTCTACCATTTCAAAGCTTCAGCAGGCAGTTATGGGAAGCGTAAACAGCATTGTAATGAAGAAGGTCGGCTATATTCAGGGACTTAAGGTCGGAACACAGTCCGACAAAACAAAATGGTGGATTTTCGCTCTTGGTACGGGTATTCCCATCATTACGAGCAGCCTCGGTATAATTCCGAAATTCTTCTATCCTCTTTCGGCTGAAAAGCGTGACCTTATGTACAGCGAGCTTCGTGAAAGAAGAAGCAAGGTTGCAGATAAGATGAACAATGCAACAACCGCTGAAGAAATTGCAAAAATCGCCGAATCACAGTTTATTGTTAAATAATAATTTTTTGCGGACTCCGATCAAATACGGTATGGAGTCCGCAAAATTATAGAGGGAGAAAAAATGAAAAGAATAAGAAAACTTACTGCGGTGATTATTTCGTTAATAATGTTTTTTACCTGCATAATCAATGCAAACGCTTTGCCGCTTAATGACGGAATTAACGAGCTGAAAAAACAGTTCGTTTACGGCGAAGGACCCAAGGTGGGTGAATATTCAGTTGATTACCGTTATTATTCGCCCGTAAAGGAAAATGATACCGAAAAATATCCTCTTGTTATCTGGCTTCACGGAATGGGTGACGGCTCATATGAGGGAGCGCAGGTCGGAAAAAGCAATATTGCTTTTTGGGTGAGCGACGAATTTCAGTCACGCTTCAAGCCTTCTGGCGGTGCATTCATTCTTGCTGCACGTTCAAGAGAAGAAAACAATATTTACTGGGACAATGAAATGATTGAGCCTTTGAGGGCTGCAATTGACGATTTCATTGCAAAGAACAAGGATAATGTTGATATTTCGAGAATTTATGTCGGAGGATACTCCATGGGCGGTAAAATGACCCTTAAAATGGCAATTGCCTATCCCGAAATGTTTGCTGCCGCTTTCCCGATTTGTCCCGCATGGTCACCTTCGGATGAACTTATAACCAAGCTTTCTGATATGCCTGTGTGGATAACCTCAAGCACAAGAGATCCTCTTGTAAACTATTATTTTGCCGTGTCACCGACATTTGATGCAATTGCAGAAGCTTCAAACGTTGCCAAGGACTGCAGATTCTCAACTCTCACAAGGGTTTGCTATCATGACGGTGAAAAAACCTCAAGCAACCATCATGCGTGGTTTGCGGTGAATTATGATATGTTTTCTCTTGAAAACGGCGATTATCCCAATATGACCACAGTTAACGGCTTGGGCGAAGAAGTGACCCTGACTTATCCCGACGGCATGATTTCCTGGCTTTCAAGCCATACTTCAGAATATGACGGAAACCCGATTGAGGGTACGGGCAACATAACTCCCGATGCCGAAACGGATAACATTTTTGCTTTTGACGGAATAGGTGAATTCTTTGAATTGCTTTTTAGAGCAATAGCCGGCTTATTTAATTGAATAAAATTTCAAAGTCCCCGACAGTTAATTCTGTCGAGGACTTTTTTATGGATTACTTATCCTTTTTCTTCTTGATTAAAACTGCTGCAACAGCCGATATTGCAAGAGCCGCAAAAGCTGCAATTCCTGCTTTTGTTGAACCTGTCGAGGGGATATCGGCATTGGTATCATTGCTGTTATCTTCAATTTCTGACCATGTAGCTTCAAAAGTAAGATTTTTCTTGGGCATTTCGTCAGGAATTTCGGGAGTCCAGCCTTCAAACTTATAGCCGCTCTTTGTGGGGTCGGCAGGTACAGTTATCTTTTCGCCTGCTTCGTGCTTATAGGTCTTATAAACAGCGCCGTCAACATTATAAGTTACGGTGTATGACTTTTTAATATTCGAGGCAACGCCGATAATTGCGATTATACCGCCGATAATCGATATACCCGTTATAGCTGCGCCTGCAATTGCGGCAACAATTCCGCCTGCAATAACAGTGCCTCCGATTACGAGCGTAATGAAGTCCTTATCAATTTCCCACTGTGCTTCAAATTCAAGGTCTTCGGAGGGCATTTCATCGGGAATTTCGGGGTTCCAGCCCTTGAAAATATGAGCAAATTTCTCGGGGTCTTCGGGAACCGGAATTTTTTCTCCTTCCTGAACCTCATAGGCTTCATATGTCTTTCCGTCTACAAGATAAACAACATTGCCGTTTTTCAGCCATTTTGCAGTAAATTCAATATCATTTGCGGGAACGGTTGTGTAGCTGTAAAGGTTGTTGCCGTCTTTATCGAACCAGCCCGCAAAAACATAACCTTCTTTTTCGGGATCTGCAGGAGTTGTTTCTGCAATGTTTGAGCCGTAAAGCGCTTTTTGGGCAGTTGTTGTTCCGTCAACGGTGTAGCTGATTGTGTAGCTCTGAATTTCCCAGGAAGCATAAGCCTTCAAATCGTTTGAGGGCATAGTTTCGGGAACCGGAATTGCCTCTCCGTTCTCTTCGCCGAGAATCCAGCCTGCAAACTTAAAGCCTTCCTTAGCGGGGGCTTCCGGATGTACAATAGTGCTGCCCACAGCATATTTTTGGGTTATGCCGTACTGCTCGTTTTCACTGAGATAATAGGTGATGCCGTATTCGGTTGCTTCATCCTCACTGCCGTCTGTATCGGTGTCTGTCCATACAGCGTAAAGTGTAACTTCATCACCGTCTGTTTCGGAAAGATTCTTTACATTTTCAGCAGGGGCATATGATGCTTCTCCGCTTTCCTTGTCAAGATTCCAGCCTGCAAGCTTTTTGCCTTCACAGGTTGCGGAGTCGGCACCGGGAAGCGTTATTTCTTCGTTGTATTCTGTACTGATATCCTCAATTTTACCCTCGCCGCCGTTAAGGTCAAAAATAACCCTGTAGCTGACAGGACTGTATTCGAGATTCACCTCATTGCCTTTATACCATGAATTTTCAAGGGAATAAAAGTCCTCGGTCTGCTTAACGCTTACCTTTGCGCCGTCTTTGTATCCCTTGGGTGCGGCGGTTGCGGTGTAGCTTTCATAATAGCTGTTGCCGCTTTTTTCAGCATCCGTATTTTCTTCTTTGTAACCTTCAACGGAATTCTCGCCATAGCCTTCGGATGCTTTTTCACCGTTGATTGTTACATGAAAAAGACCCTTTTCATCGTTCCTTGCGATTTCATCGCCCTCATATACCGTAACATCGGTAATTCCTTCGGCGAATGCGCCTTCACTGATTCCTATAGTTTGTTTTTCTGCCGCAAAGCCCGATAGGGGCATTACCGACAGCAAGCACGCTGCCGAAAGAATTAAGGCAAGTGCTCCTTTCAATTTGTTTCTCATTTGTTTTCCTCCGTTATACGAAATTTATTTTTAAAGATACGTCCGATTTTTATCCCCCGAAAAATCCGCAAATGCAGTTTTTACTCCGCTATAATCAGCGAATACAATATAGGACGTTATCTCTAAATCCTGCACATTATACTTTGCAACACATGTTCAAGTCAATGCAAAACGGAGAATTACAAATATTTACTAATTCCAAAAGAGAATTATTCCTTTTTCTTTTTGAAGGATATTTTGTTTTCTTTCCCGTCAAGCAGAAGTGCAAAGTTTGATAAATGCTTTATAATGATAAGAACAGAACAGCAGGCGGCAAAAATAAAATGAACCGTTTTGTATTCATCTGATATAAAATATGCAAGCAGGGGATAGACTGCGGCGCATATTCCCGAAGCGAGGGAAACTGTTTTTGTGATAATTGCAATAATCACAAAAATCACCAGCAGAATCAAAGCGACGAGAGGCATTATAGCCATTGCACTGCCTGCTGCTGTTGCAACTCCCTTGCCGCCTTTAAATCCGAAGAAAATCGGAAAAATGTGACCGAGCTGAACAAAAAAACCTGCAATGGGAATGCAAAGATAGTCAGCCGAAAAAGATGTGACAAGAATTTTGGCAAAGAATACTGCAAGCATGCCTTTGAAAAAATCAAACAGAAAAACCGCTGCGCCTGCTTTTTTGCCGAAAACACGCAGAGCATTTGTAGCTCCTGCGTTACCGCTGCCTGAATTACGGATATCTTTACCGTAAAATATTTTTGAAATAATAACCGCCGAGCTTATGCTGCCCGTAAGATATGGAATCGCAGCGCTCAATAAAAGAAAAAACATATTTTATCACCCGTGGATATTATATCCTTTTATCATGCGGCTTATCAGATTTTATCATCAAAATATTTACTGCGTTTTTCGGCGGTATTAAGCGTGTATAAAACTTTTGTGTACTGTTGATTAAGCGAATATGAACATGAAAAAGAAGGTGTGCCTTTTGACACACCTTCCGTTGTTATTTATTGACTTTTTTTCTTATTTCCTCAATGCTCATTTCAGTGAGAACACCTTTCTGAGCATGAAAGCATTTTTTACCGAGCTCGAAAATATGAATATCATTCTTAAGCGAATCGGAGTATACATTAATAAATTGGGCATCGGGCAGCTTTTCGGCAAGCCTTAACGGCTTTTGCTTATCCTTGCAGTTAAAACCGATTATTTCACCCGTTTTTGGGTTCATTCTCGTCGCAATCATAACATCAACCTTGTATTCATCACAAATGGGCTTTAAGAAAAATTCGGGTGATGCGGAGCATACCACAATCGGTCTTTCTCTGTTTTCGGGATTAAAAATCGGATAGATGTTCTTCTTTTGGCTTTTCCAGAATTTAACCGCCATTTTTTCGCCGTCAATAAAACGGAGAAAAGAGAAGCATTTGCCTTTGAACTTATCACCGAAGCCGAGAAAGAAAAGGACAAGATTGAATAATAACCACGGTGCAAGCAGAATCAGATACGGTCTGTGAAGCATGCAGTAGAATAGAAATACCGTTTCGGAATCCTGCGGATAAACAGTTTTATCAAAATCGTAGAGGTCAAATTCCTTCTTATGCATTGAAGCTTACCTTTTTGCCGTCAAGCTCAACTTCACTTGATTTTCCGTCAACAATAACATTGAATGTTCCTTTGCCCTCAAGGCTGTAGCTGAGAAGCTTGCCGTCCTTCCATTCAATATCAACTATAACTCCGCCCTTTGCAAGCAGACCGCTTACCTTGCCGTTTTTCCACTTTGAGGGAAGAGCGGGAAGAATATAAATCTTGCCGTTATAGCTCTGCATGAGCATTTCGGTTATGCCGCTGACAAATCCGAAGTTGCCGTCAATCTGGAACGGAGGGTGAGCATCAAAAAGGTTTTCGTAAGTTCCGCCGCCTTTTGTATAGTTAACGCCGATACTCTTTACGGGGCGAAGCTGAAGCTCAATAAGCTTTAATGCGTGGTCGCCGTCCATAAGTCTTGCCCAGAAATTGATTTTCCAGCCGAGACTCCAGCCCGTACCGTTATCGCCTCTGCGTTCAAGCGTTCTGCGGCATGCCTTTGCAAGCTCAGGTGTTTCGTCAACCGTAATAAGGCGTGCAGGGTGGAGTGCATAAAGATGAGAAACATGTCTGTGGTGAGGCTCGGATTCCGGGTAATCGTCATCGTATTCAAGGAGCTGACCGTCGCTGCCGATTTTGAAATCTGCCATTTTTGCAACGGTGTCTTTAAGCTCAGCAGAAAATTCGGAGTCTGTTCCGAGAATTTCGCAGGACTTGATGCAGTTGAGGAAAAGCTCCTTTGCAATTGACATTGACATTGTTGAATATCTGGCTACATTACAGGTTTTATTCTGATATATAAAGCCGTTTTCGGGGGATGTGCCCGGAGCAAGAACAAGCTTTTCTTCATATTCGGTCATAATGTCGAGATAGAATTCAGCTGCCTTCTTCATAACGGGATATGCGGTGTTTCTTAAGTATTCAACATCATTTGTATATTCATAGTGATCAAACAGATGCTCGCAGAGCCAGCCTGATGAGCCGTGCCAGAATGCCCAGCAGGCATTGCCTGCAACGGGAGTGGAAAGACGCCAGAGGTCAACGTTGTGATGTGAAGTCCAGCCCTTTGCACCGTACTGACCCTTTGCTGCCTTTTCACCGCTTTCACTCAGCTCCTTGACCATTTCAATAAGAGGAAGATTTACCTCGGGCATGCGGCACATGAGAACGGGCCAGTAGTTCATTTCGGTGTTTATGTTAACGGTGTAGTTTGAGTGCCAGGGCGGAATAATTCTGTCGTTCCAGATACCCTGAAGAGTTGAAGGCTGCGAGCCCTCTCTTGAGCAGGAAATTGCAAGATATCTGCCGAAGTTATAAACAAGGGTGATGAGCGACATATCGTTTTTATCTCTCTTGAATGCAACAAGACGCTTGTTTGTGGGAATATCTTCCCTGCCTTCTCCGAGGTCAAGAGAAACTCTGCCGAAAAGTTCTTTATAGTCTGCAAGGTGAGCTGATTTTTCAGTTTCATAGTCCTTTACGGCGTTGATTCTGTCCATGCAGGGCTTTATATATTCCTTGCCTTCAAGATAGGGCTGTTTATTCCAACCGTTGAAGCTTGTTTCGCTTGTGAAGAAAAGAACCGCATAAGTAGCATCGGTAACGGAAATACGGTTTTCAACGGTCTTTGTTGCACCGTCGGTGATAACCTTAACAGCCGCTCTGAAACGGATGCCTCTCATTTCAGGCTCATCAAAATATTTTTTGTTGCATGATTCGTTGTCTATGTTGTTTTCGCCGTGGCATTCGCCGTCAAGAATTACGGTGTCACCCTCTACAAAGCTGCTGCTTCTGAGCTTTGAGGTGAGACCGAAGCTGAAGCTCATTTTATCGCTGCAGGTAAGCTTTGCGGCAATGATTTTTGAAGGATATGAAGCAAAATACTCTCTTTCGTATTTAACACCCGATTTTGTGTAGCTTACGGTTGCAATTGCATTTTCAAGGTCGAGAGTACGTTTATAATCCTTTACTCTGCCGCCTTTGCCGAAATCCATTTCAAGGTTGCCCAGAGGCATATATGCCTGACTCCATACGCTCTGGAAGTTGTTTTCTATTTCATCCTGCGCCTCGTGAAGCTTTCCTTCAAGAGCAAGCTTCTGAGCCTTTTTAAATGCTTCGGGAGCGCCTTCTCTGACTGTATTTTTTGGTTTTCCCGTCCAGAGCTCATCGTGATTGAGAGCAAGGAGTTCTTTATCTGTTGTTCCGTAAATCATTGCACCGAGAGTGCCGTTGCCTATGGGCAGGCTCTGGGTCCATGCTTTAGCAGGGGAATCGTACCATAAAAGAGTGCCGTTTGCCATAATATATCTCCTTTGGAAGATTTTATTTTTTGACACTTAATTATACATCATGATTTAAATACCGTCAATGTTTAAAAATGAAAGAAATCCTGCAAAACGCAAAAAACAACTTGCATTTTAATTCATTATAGTGTAAAATTTATTCTATGTGAACAGAGAGGGATATTTATGTCAGAAAATTTTCAGCTTCGAATAGAAAATGTTTATCCGACCCTTTCAAAGGGTCATAAAAAGATAGCGGATTTTATTAAGACAAACTATGAAAAAGCTTCGTTTATGACTGCCGCAAGCTTAGGAAAAGCGGTAGGAGTAAGTGAATCAACTGTTGTCCGTTTTGCCTCCAATATCGGCTTTGACGGTTATCCCGAGCTGCAGAAATATCTGCAGGAGGCGGTAAAAAGCCATCTCACAAGTGTTCAGAGAATGGATGTTGCCGCAAGCAGATACGGCAGCGATGATTTTATTGACAGAGCCTTTATGACCGATATCGAAATGATAAAGCAGACAAGGGAAAACATCTCCCGTGAAGCTTTTACAAAGAGTGCTGAGGCAATAAATAAGGCAAAAAAGATTTATATTCTCGGAGTAAGAAGCTCTGCGGCGC
>CAZJOH010000080.1:1328-11635 GCA_964547575.1 uncultured Clostridium sp. | reverse complement strand
TCACATAATTCGTGAATCTCGGATTTTTTTAGGCTGTTTTTTTACAGCCCCTTTGTCATTGAACCGCAGAGTGTTTTTTGCCTCCCTCTTGAGGGAGGTGGATTTTGCGAAGCAAAAGACGCAGGGAGTTGTTTCGGCTTTTGCTGAGTAACAGCCTTCTGTTCAGGTGAGGTGGCATTTTCGTGAGAAAATGAAGGAGGGGTTTGAATTTGTTTTAATTTTCTCAGTCTCGTTTTGCTTGACAGTTCCCTCATCAGAGAGAGCCTTTTTAATGTTTCAAAACTTTCAAAATAATCAAAAAATTAACATTAATAAACCCTGAATCAATTGCAACAATAATAAAGCAAACGCAAATTGAATTCAAAGGGGTGTAAACGAAATGTCAAAGAATAATTCAGTAGTTCCTCAGGCAAGAGCAGCTCTTGACCAGTTCAAGATGGAGGCTGCTAAGGAAGTAGGCGTTCAATTACATCTTAAAAAACATATTAAACCTGTGAAGATTTATTTGAAAATAGCATAAAGACCGCATTTGCTTTATTGCAATGCGGTCTTTTATATAGTTTAATGTTTTAATACTATAAGGAGCGTTATTTTGACAATATTGTTAACATTTTTTTCAGACTGATAGTTTTTCCTTTATAAAGATTTTCATAAAGAGTTGCTAAACAAGAAAAGTCTTTGAACCACAAAACACAAACACCAAGCTTGTCCATATAATATTTATCATATGTATCAATAAGATTAATAAAAATATCAACAGCTGATTTGATGTTTTTATCGCAAAAGGGTTCGAATGCATTTAAATTAGTAGCTTCATCTTGTTGTTCATCAAATGGTGATGAAAGAATAAAGGAATCCATAACATATTTATAAATATCGTCTAAGCTTTGTATCATGAAACGATCTTGTTTATATGACTGGCTTTTTTGTAATCTATTCATCAGTCTTCGATAATTGGTATCGGTACCAGAAAAACCTATAAAAAGGATTGGACTGTTAGCAAATGCTTGAGTTTGAATGATATTTATCCAATTATATGGTCTAATATCCAAGTTATCATAACTTGATTCACTAAAAATTAACTCTCCCTTAGAGATACTGTGATTAATCACAGTATCATAATATATCAGTCCGTGAACGTGTTTTATTTGAATTTCTGAGTTAGAGGAGACATAATCTGTTTCAAAAGATGAATCTTTAAAAGAAAACCTGCCTTCAGAACATTCGGACACAACATTATTGATTTTTTTGTTATCACATGAAATTTTGCTTGAAATTTTTTTCCATTTAGAATTTTTTGTAGGATTCAATAGATTGAAAATTACATAATCCAAATAGTAATCATAATTAGTGGTTATAATGTTTTTTACAGAATATTTTTTACCTATACATAATGCAGCAAGCCATATAATATTCAAGTATTTTGATGATGAAAAAATTTTATTGTCGATGTATTCTGGGGTTTTCCCTATAATTTCTTCTACATCTTTTTGCAACTTTAGTTCTTTATACCGGTTTTCTGTATAAAAATTGTTGTTTTTGTAAGCTCCATTTAAATCCAGGGAGCACAGCAATTGTTCAGCAGCACAGAGAGGGTCTTTTTTTGAAAGTGGTTGGGAACTGTTTTTAGTGTAAAAATCATACCATAAAGGTTTTGAATCATCTTTAATCGAATTTGAGATTCTATAATATAAAATTTTATGTATAAGGTCGTTCCAAGACATTGACTCTATATCATAAGATACTCCTGCACCAGTATATACGATTAGTTTATTCAACTGATATGATTCTTTTAAATTTAAGAATCTGTCACAAATTTTTTGTGCAAAATTAATGGCATCGTTGTTAGTGGCGAAGGCTTGAAAAAATCGCTCAGAATAGTACTTTTTAATTTTTTCATTAGTCATATTGTTAATCCTTTTTGTTAGCATACCAGAATTTTATAATGTAATTTGAAGCATTTGTTTTATTGGATAAATAAAATTTTAAAATATCCTCAATTTCTGCTTTTTTGTTTGGATCCTTTTTTATAGAATCCAATTGCTTAAATATTGATTTTTTACAGTCTGTTGCATAATCAAACACATCATCAAACCAAGATATACGGTTTAAATCAACATTTAACAGGTTTTCTGACATGGATAGAATTTGACTATGATATTTGAATCTTGTAGACAAAAAATCAAACATTAAGTTTATTGCATCGTTTTTTGAAATATTTAGTACCGTCATTGTTGTGATTATACATCTGATAACAAATGGTTCTGAAATAACTTTTGAAATATCAATATCGGCGTTTTGTGTAAGGAAATTGTAATAATTTTTTATATCTTTTTTTGAACTGAAATTCAGAATATAGCACGCAAAAAGATCAGCATAAATGTCACCAAACACATCGCCTATTGTGTCTAGTTCATTAAAAATGTCTATTCTTGAATTTCCTAATGTAGACAGCATTAAACTTTTTGCATTTTTTTCAAAAGCACTTGTAGATATGTTTTTATCTGTCTCAAACATTTGTGATGTAATGTGTGTGTAAAGCTCCTTACTTTTTTCATATAGTGCAATATAAGGGTGTTTTACGGTGTTATTAGTAATGTTATAAAAGCAAGAATTAGTTTTCATCTCGTTTAATAATTTTATAACAATTTTAAAGCAACAATTTTTAATAACCTTCGAGAAATAAGTGCAAGTTTTTGCGCGAGCGTCCAAGTCAATTCCTAGCATATTATTTTCTATTATGACTGAAACTCGTTGTACTAAAGAAGTTAGATAGTAGTTCAAATCTTGTTCCGAAAGAATTCTATCAGCATAATCTTCGAGATATTTTTCGTAGCTATACAGTACTTTTTTGTAAAAGTAATTATACTGTTCTTTGTACATATCATCAATTATAGCTTTGTACTCGTCAAAATTTTTCTTGTTTATTAACAAATCAAAAAAGGTTTGGCCTGATGAAACATCAGAGGCTAAATTTAAAAATTTATCAAATTTTTGTTCGTCATAAATAAGAAAAAATTCATCCACAACAAACTTTATTGCAGCTTTAATAAAATATTTGGCACGTTTTTGGCGAAGACGGTTACCAACTGTATGACCAGCTTCATGAAGAAGGGCAAAAATTGCTTTAGGATAGTCAAAAAGACTTTCAAAATTCATATAATACATAATAATTCTGTGCTTGGGTGTGAAGTGGCTGAATAAAGTCTCTTGACAAATTTGTATATCTCTAGATGGTACGATTATTTTTTCTTGTTTATGTTGTTTGTTGCCAAAAGAATCAAAAACAATATTTAATATTCCATGATAAGCACCTATCAACTTAGTTGTAGCATTAGCAGATCGCATACTGCAACCATACATTTCTGTAAATGAACGAGACGATAAAGATAGAATGGAGTAAAAATGTTGCAATTCTTTTATTAGTGTCTGAAAATTTGTTAACATTTGATTAATTAGTTCAGCAACATTTTGAGAATGATCTATTCGTTCTTCTTCACCGAGTCCAACATCAGAAATACAATTAGCTTCATAGTTAAAATGATTTGTCATATCGTTCATAATATTTGACAAGTTTTCAAACATAGGTTCAGTATACCAATAAACATCTTCCGCCAATCTTGAATCACGCAAAAGGAAACAATAGTTGTGCATACCAAGTAATGTATTACCTAAAGAGTCTATTACTTTAATCGGATATGAGTAACCACAATTTTTTATTGATTTTTTCAGATTATCATAACATTTTTTTAACGACTCGTGGGTTTTATTCCATCTTTTTTCGAGTTTTTTGTCTTTTGCTATTGCGGATAAAGATTGCTTATTTGTTGGTGTTCCTAGTAATATTTGTGACGATTTATAATCTCCAAGTTTCGTACCTTCATTTATAATTACATCATATAACTGTTCGAATTTATTATTAGATATGTGATGTAAATAGTCATAGTCACCCAAAAGAGTTAAGCTGTCATTATTTAAAGAAGAAGTCATACAACTATTTCGATTAATCATATATTTTATGAAAATATCATGGTTTTTTATTAGGTTTTCAACTTGTTCCACCAATTCTGATTGAGATAAACCTTGATATATGCATGGCAATGAATATGATGATACCACAGAGCATAGGTCATTGTTTTGTTCGTTTTGATTCCACATACAATTCAACAAACTAACCGTATCGCTAATTTTTTTGACTTTTGAGAAAACTACTATATCACATTCACCAAAATGGCAAAATACTGATGTTTCAAAAGACGGAAAAGATTCATTTATCGTTTTTCTTGCTGCATTTATCAATGATGTGGCGGACTCCCAAATCTTTTTTTTAGACTTGTCCAGCTGTATTAAGGACATTACCAACAGAGACTCACTCCAGGAAGAAGAAAGCATCGAAGTAAGTTTGTTGAGTTCGGTTTTACTGGAACAAAGGTATATTGGTTGACGATCAATTCCAATTCCGAATTCATCAGAAGCACTCGCATGTCGATTTTCATATTGTGATTTCATTGAAGATATATCATCAAAAACAAAGTTTTGTGTTTCTGCGGAATTGTTAGGGTTAGAAATAAATGTAAGAATATCGAAGTTGCCCAACACAGTAAATGTACCTTTATTTTTTATCAAAGGCTTATTTTTATCATAAGGAACAGTTCTTTTTATCAATTCAAGATATATATATTTCATTTTCATATCTCCTCACAAAATGTGACAAATTTTGAATGAATAACAAACGAAAAAGGGACATATCAAGAGTGATATGCCCCCCTGTTTTGCGAGTACAACAATTTATTCGCTATAATCAGATCTAAACCAGGCATCAAAAGATGATGTCTCTTTTCCATATTGACGCCTGAAAGACAACACTTTAGCAGAATCGTTCAATCCAGTTTTTTTTGAAACAGGGTATCTGCGTCCTGATAATTTACGTTCATTAAAAGGAATAGCGTTTTTTTGTGTGCTGATATTTGTTTTTTTCTCCATATAAAATAGTCCCTTCTGAGGTCACCGTGCTAAAAACACTCCCTCTAATCCCGAAAAGGATATAACTCAATATATATATTAGCAAAAACATCGATGGTTGTCAATGCTTTTTTGTGAACTCGAAATTTATTTTGAATTTTAATAATATTATTATATCACTATTTTACGATAAAACAATATGCAAAATTCACCCTAATTATAATATATGATTTGTGCTGATTTTGGTTAAGATTTACAATAAAAACTTAAAAATTAAAAAGGAGATAACTATGGCAAAAGAAGAAATAACGACTATCTTAATAACTGATTTGTTTTATTTCCCCGACCACCCGTTTGAGGTTAAGGATGATGAATATATGAGAGAAACACTTGAAAGTGTGAAAGAATACGGAGTGTTATCTCCCGTTATTGTTCGACCCCGTGAGGAAGGTGGATATGAAATGATAAGCGGTCACAGAAGAATGCGAGCTTGTGAGCTTGCGGGCATAGACAGCATACCTGCAATAGTCAGAAATGTTGACAGAGATGCTGCTACGATTATGATGGTTGATAGCAACTTGCAACGAGAAGCTATCTCCCCGATGGAAAAAGCAAGGGCATACAAGATGAAACTTGAAGCTATCAAAAGACAAGGCGAAAGGTCAGATTTGATACCTTCAATCCCATCAGAAACAACTTGTGTCCAACTTGGACACAAGTTGAATGGTAAGAAATCTCGTGAGATTATTGCGGAAAACTCTCCGGATAGTTCTTCACAAGTGAGAAGATATATCCGCCTTAACGAGCTGAATAAGCCGCTTCAAGATATGGTTGATGAGAAGAAAATGGGTATAACCCCCGCTTGTGAAATCTCATATCTTAAACCCGAAGAACAAGAGCTGCTTGTGGAAACCATTGATAGCGAACAGGCTATGCCGTCATTATCGCAGGCACAAAGAATGAAAAAGTTAAGTCAAGAAGGTAAACTCAATGAAGATACGATGTTAGAGATTATGATGGAGCAAAAGAAACCCATAAATCGTAATGTTGTTCTTTCAGAGGATTTGCTAAAAAAATACTTTCCCCGTTCATTCTCGCAAGAAAAGATTGAAGGAATTGTAATTAAACTGCTTGACCGTTGGTTACAAATCCAAAAACAAAAACAACAGAACAGAAGCTAAAGCCGAATTTGATTTTATCTCAAGTTCGGCTTTTTTGTACCCAAAAACAGGAGGAAACAATGATACAAACACCATTTACATTTATGGAGGTGAGGTCACAAAAATCAATATTAAATACCAAGGAAGAACAGATATTCAGTTACGCTGAAGCTGTTGTAAAAGGTCTTACTTTTGGAAACGAAAGACTGAATTTAAGGGTTTGCAATATGGTTCTGACCTCTGAACCTCAAAGTCTTATATGGCTGAACAAAAAGCACTCAATGAATATGTATGAAGCCGACTACAACCTCGGATTCTATTTTGAGAGAAACACAAACAGTTTTTATGCAGCGTTGTACTTGATGATTGCAAATCAAGAGTTGATAAATCGCTCTTGGTGGTGTTTCAGCAGATACGGAATTGATTTCAAAAGAATGAGGTTACGGGGTATATCCCCTCAACTCTATGCTGTGCTTATGGCAGCAAAGGAAATATACACCGGGCAGGAATACATTTCGGAAAGTGATTTAGCAAATCCCGAAATTATAGACGATACGGCTTTTAAGCTGATTATAAACGCCAAACTGATTAAACGGTTTGGTGTTGGTTTTTTACAGTTCGGAAATGGAGGATAGCACAATGGCTGTTATCAAGGTAGTTAAAAACAGCAATTATACGGTTATGTCAAATTATCACTTACGGGATATGAATTTACAGTCAGTTGACCAAGTAAGTGCCATAAAAACGGTAAAACGCAAGATTACAGACCTTCAGAAAATGAAGATTGAAGAACAGAAAAAGGCTGTGCGAAGCGGTTACGATATGGATATTATTCCCTCTGACCTTGCCACATACAACAATGAGGCAACGAAACTCTTGCAGGATTTGCAGAGCCGAAATGAGCGAATGTTCCTGCTTACCTTTATTGTTATGAATGTTGAAAATACAAAGCAGCATCTTGACAATACTGTATTCCAGGCAGGCTCGATTGCACAGAAATACAACTGTCAGCTTACAAGGCTTGATTTTCAGCAGGAGCAGGGTCTTATGAGCTGCTTACCTCTCGGTTACAATCAAATCGAAATTCAGCGAGGCTTGACCACATCAAGCGTCGCTATTTTTATTCCCTTCACCACACAGGAGTTATTTCAGACAAGCAAAGAAGCTCTCTATTGCGGTCTGAACGCTCTTTCCAACAACCTCATTATGGTTGACCGTAAACTGCTCAAAAACCCCAACGGATTGATACTGGGCACCCCGGGTAGTGGCAAAAGTTTTAGTGCGAAAAGAGAAATTTCCAATGTCTTTTTCGTAACAGATGATGACATCATTATATGCGACCCCGAATCCGAGTACGGAGCATTGGTTGAAAGGCTTGACGGTCAGGTTATTAAGATTTCACCCACTTCCGAGGACTTTATAAATCCTATGGACTTGAATCTTAACTATTCGGATGACGAAAATCCGCTGACCCTTAAATCCGATTTCATTCTTTCTCTGTGCGAACTCATCGTTGCAGGCAAAGACGGATTACAGCCTGTTGAAAAAACAATCATTGACCGTTGTGTCCGCCGTGTATATACGGAGTATCTTGCTAATCCCGTTCCAGAAAATATGCCCATTCTTGAAGATTTGTATAACGAACTGCGTAAGCAGGAAGAAAAAGAAGCACAGTATATCGCTACTGCTCTTGAAATCTATGTTACGGGTTCACTCAATGTTTTCAATCACCGCACAAATGTAGATATTCGTAGCCGTGTTGTAAGTTATGACATCAAAGAACTCGGAAAACAGCTCAAAAAAATCGGTATGCTCATCGTTCAAGACCAAGTATGGAACAGAGTTACCGTAAACCGTGAAGCACATAAGGCAACCCGTTATTACATTGACGAGATGCACCTTTTGCTCAAAGAAGAACAGACAGCAGCCTACACGGTTGAGATTTGGAAGCGTTTCCGTAAGTGGGGCGGTATTCCGACGGGCATTACGCAGAATGTCAAAGACTTGCTCTCATCAAGAGAAATCGAAAATATCTTTGAAAACTCGGACTACATATATATGCTCAATCAGGCATCGGGCGACAGACAGATTCTTGCAAGGCAACTTAATATTTCCCCGCATCAGCTCTCGTATGTAACGCAGTCGGGCGAAGGTGAAGGACTTATCTTCTACGGCAGTACCATATTGCCGTTCACGGACCGTTTCCCGAAGGATACGGAGCTTTACAAGATTATGACAACAAAGCCGCAGGAAAAAGCGGTTTAATGCTATCAAAGATAAGGAGTATAAAATTATGTGCAATTCAATTAAAACCCCCATCATCAGAGGTGTAGTCACAAGTGACGATTTCGGCGTTCTCCGCCTTGTATTTATTGAAGATGAAGTTCTCTTTTGCGGCAGAGATGTTGCAAGGACAATGGGATTTGCCGACCCCCGCAAATCCGTTTCGGACTGCTGTAAAAGAATAAGTCGTATTCTTCACGATACACCAAGCGGAAAACAGTTCCTCAACTTCATTGATTTTCACGATACTCTGCGTCTTTTCAGACACAGCAGAACCGATGATGCCTGCGATTATGTCATTTTCCTTAAAGATATGAAGGAATCGTTTGAGGAAAAAGTCGCTGCCATTCTTGAACAGGAACCCATCCCCGATAATATGAGCTGTGAGGTTGATGAAGATGATACAGAAACGGAAAAAGCTCTTGATAATTTCGCTAAAACCGTTAAGGAGCTTTACGAAAATCACGGTATTTTCGTTTCCATCGAGGGCATCTATCTCGACGAAGGCGAAGAAAGATACCGCCTTGTATAACGGAGGTTAATTCTCAATGAGCAAGCGTGTACCGAGATTAAAGTTCGATGATGAAGAACTGAAAGCTCCGAAGGTCAAGAAAGCTGCTCAAAAGGCTGATAAAGCCGTAAATAAACTTGAAAAAGCCGAAAAGAAAATCCCAAAGAAAATGTTTCACGAAGATGTGGATAAACCAAAGCCGTCATCGAAGCTGACAGCCGAAATTAAGAAAACTCCCGTGAATGTTGCTTCTGCAAAGGTTCACAAAAAGATTGCTGAATCCGAAGATGATAATGTCGGTGTAGAGAGCGTTCACAAAATCGAGCAAGGCGTTGAAGGTGCGGTCAGAACGGGAAAAAGCATTAACAGAAGCCGTAAACTGAAACCGTACCGTGAAACTACCCGTGCAGAGAAAAAGGCTGACAAAGCCAATGTTGATGCTCTCTATCAGCATTCAAAGGAGCAGAATCCGCAGTTATCCTCAAATCCGTATTCCCGTTGGCAACAAAAGCGAGCTATCAAGAAAGAATATGCCGCAGCCAAAGCGGGAAAAGGTGCGAGCGATACTATCCGTGCATCGGAAACTGTGGCAAAATCCGCAAAAAGGGCAACGAAGGCAAAAGAAACAACGCAAAAAGCTGTTCAGTTTGTTTCAAATCATAAAACGGGACTGCTCGTTGTGGGTGGTGTCCTTCTTGCCCTTCTTCTTATCGTATCAATGTTTTCTTCCGGCTCTGTTCTTATTCAATCGGGTGTAGGTGCTGTCGGAATGACAACATATCCGAGTTCCGATGAAGCGATGAACGCAGCCGAGGATATGTATTCGGCTCTTGAAGCGGAGCTTCAGAACAAACTAAACAACTATGAATCAACGCACGGTTACGATGAATACCATTATGACCTTGCAGAGATAAAACACGACCCGTATGTACTCATATCTACCCTTACTGCCCTGCACAGCGGAGAATGGACTATCGACCAAGCGGAAGATGAAATTCAGATGCTTTTCGATAAACAGTACACTCTCACGGAAAAGGTCATAACCGAGGTTCGGTACAGAGAAGAAACACGATATAGGGTTGAATGGTATTTTGATGAAGAAGGAAATCTTATCCCGAAACTTGTATCATACAAGGTTCAAGTGCCGTACAATTACTACATTTGTTATGTCACTCTGAAAAACAATGACCTTTCGCATCTTCCCTCACAAGTGCTGACAGAAGATGAGCTTGAATTATATTCCGTATATATGGCAACACTCGGCAACCGTCCCGACCTGTTCCCCGAATCGGAGTACACCGACAAATATATCAACACCGAATACCCGAAATATGAGATACCCGCAGAAGCATTAACCGATGAACGGTTTGCGGCTATCATAGCCGAAGCCG
>CAZJOH010000080.1:0-1228 GCA_964547575.1 uncultured Clostridium sp. | reverse complement strand
ATACCCGCAGAAGCATTAACCGATGAACGGTTTGCGGCTATCATAGCCGAAGCCGAGAAATATTTAGGTTATCCCTATGTTTTCGGCGGCAGCTCACCGAGTACATCTTTTGACTGTTCGGGATATGTTTCGTGGGTTTACAATCACAGCGGATGGAATATAGGCAGACCTACTGCACAAGGTCTTTATGACATTTGCACTACCGTTTCGGCAGCTAATGTCAAACCCGGTGATTTGGTATTCTTTGAAGGTACTTACGATGCAGGCAGAACGGTAACGCACGTCGGCATTTATGTCGGTAACAATATGATGATACATTGCGGAGATCCCATTCAGTATGACACATTAACAAAGGATTATTGGCAGGAACATTTCTATGCCTACGGCAGAATGCCAAATCCGTAAAGGAGTTTTTTATGAACCCCAAAATTGAAAAACTCAAAGAAGAAAAGCAGAAGAATTTAGAGAAAATCAAAGGCTGGCAAAGCAAGATTGCCAATGCCGAGGAACGAAACGAAGAAATAGACCGTAAAATTACGGAATATGAAAACACCGATATTATCGGTATGATTCGTTCTTCAGATTTCACTATTGAAGAAATAGTTGAACTCATTTCTTCTGCCAAAGCAAACAAAGGAGGAACCTGATTTCTTATGAGAAGAAAAACAAGTAAAAGACTTATTCACATTCTTTTTGCTGTAATCCTCTGTATTTCAACACTCTCTGTTTCGGCATTTGCCGCTGAGGATTGCTACGCATCCGATGAAAGCGGTAATGCCGAAATTCCGTCCTCAATAGACACACTCACCATTTCAAAGGTTGATGTTGATATTCCGAACACGGGTGAAAGCTCTTTTGAATTTACTCCCGAAGGTAATCTTTCGCTTATAGATGACCTTTTACAGTCGGGCGGATATATCACTTCAAGCAAGGAAGATGAAGAAATCAAGAGCAAGCAGTTTTTGACCGTAACGAGCAAGAACGGCAACACCTTCTATATCGTCATTGACCGTGAGGGTGACAAAGAGAATGTTCACTTTCTCAATATGGTAGATGAAGCTGACCTTCTCTCGCTTATCGAAGATGGTGAAGCAACAGAAATCGTATGTGAATGTAAAGAAAAGTGTGCTGACGGTAAGGTGAACACAGAATGTCAGCTCTGCAAGAATAACCTTGCAGGCTGTGTTGCTCCCGAAGCAACAACAGAGAAACCCGCCGAAGAAACAAC
>CAZJOH010000079.1:0-11807 GCA_964547575.1 uncultured Clostridium sp. | reverse complement strand
GGGGATGTGAACTCGATTCGACAATCACCAAAATCGACGGCTGGAGTTTTTATGATAAAACAAAAACAAACGCCGAAATTGTGCTTGACCTCTACAGACTTATTAAAAATGCCGCAAAAGATATGTATATCATAGGCTGCAACACGGTTTCGCACCTTTGTGCGGGTCTTGTTGAGATTAACCGCACGGGCAATGATACAAGCGGCAGAGAATGGGAAGCAACGAAGAAAAACGGTGTCAACACCCTCGCATTCCGTCTTGCTCAGAACGAAGCTTTTTATATGTGCGATGCGGACTGTGTGGGCATTCTTGACGATAACATTCCCTGGGAGAAAAACGGACAATGGCTTCATCTTCTTTCATACAGCAACACACCGCTTTTTGTTTCCTGCAATCAAAACATTACTGAAGAACAAAAAACAGATCTTTCAAAAGCCTATAATGTATTTCAAAGCAACCATGCAATAAAACCTGTTGATATTTTTGAAAACAAAATACCCTCTCAATGGGAAATTGACGGTAAAAAGATTGAATATATTTGGTAAAAAAACTCAATTTTCAGAGGTGTAAAATGAATACAGAAAACTTAATAAACAAGAAATTGCCGGAAATTCCGGACGAAATAAAAACAGCTTTAAAAAACAATCTGATAACGCCGACATCATTTAACGAAAAGAGCGATATATTAAAATCCGAAAAATTGCAAAAAGAAGTCGGTTATAAAAAGATGGAAGACGGAAGTTATCTTGTTTCTATGTATTGTCCTATGCCTGATATTACGCCGGAAATGATAAAGTGGTGGTTCTGGTGGCATCCGAAGAAAAACGAAAGATATCAGGTGTGGTTTCCGGGCGCACATTTTTCAATTGGTTTTCCCAAAAAACAAGCAGACTATTTTGAATGTAAAAAATGTCCGGAGTTTCAGAACAACACGCAATATCCTGTTGAAAAAATCGGCGGAGTAAAATTGCCGTTAAGAATAGACTTTATTTCTCCGGAAGAATTCGGCTTCTCTGAATCCGTTATGCACGAGAATGGCATACCGTTAATTGTGTGCGGTCATGTCAGTATTTTCAACGGATTGATCCGTCATACCGAAATGGTACACATTTTTAAGCAAACAGAAAACGGATTATTTATGATCAGCAGATTCTGGCTTGGAAAAACCATGAAAAATTCTGTTCTGCGGAAATTTATAATAACGGATAAAATGGCAAAAGGAATGGCAGAGCATTGCTGCATAGAGTACAGAAATCTGGTTGAAATTCTTCCGATTCTTTATCGTGACAACGCCTGAATTCCAAAGCATCTTGCTCCGTAAATTCCGAAAAATCCAGGAAACAAATTATAAATTCGGTAAAAATAACCGTTCCCTCATAAAAGCTATGTTTCGATAGCTTAAACAAATAAAAATACAGAAGGTATAAATATGGAAAAACATGACTCTTTGCAAATCATTTTTATCAGACACGCCGAAACACAATACGACAATATCGGAGACCGTGATCCGAGCGACGGCGAGCTCACCGCAAACGGTGAACAGCAGTGCATCGCTTTGGGCGAAAAGCTTAAGGATTTACAGATAGACGCATACATTACGAGTTCTCTTTTACGTAGTTTTAAAACTGCTGTCGGTGTCTGCAACGCAAAGCCCGAAAAACCCTTACTTGAAATTTGCCCCGAGCTTGTGGAATGCGGTTGCACACCCGGCTATTACGGCTGCAGCAAAGAATATCTTCAGCGTTACTACGGAAACACCAAAATGTGCGAAAAGCTTTACGGCACAGAAAAATATGAATTCGCCTGCAAAACGGTTGAGGATAATAATATCCGTGCGGAAAAAGTTATATCTTACATAAAAAACAGATTTTCATACGGTGACCGTATTGCAGTTTTCAGCCATCACGGATTTCTTGAACATTTAATTCCTACTGCTCTGGGAGTTAAGCCTCATGTATTCAGATTTTCTTTGGATAACATTTCAATCTCCGTTGTTGAATTTTGCCGTGACGGCAACGCAGTGCTTCGCTGTGTAAACAAATAAACAAAAATATGAGGGCAGAATATGATTTCAAAATTTGAATTACATACCGATATTTTGGTTCTTGGCAGCGGACCTTCGGGCTTTGCAGCAGCATATACGGCTGCAAAAAGCGGTGCAAAAGTTGTTCTTGTTGAACAAAACGGAGACATAGGCGGAATCTCCACCTCCGGACTCATGAGCCATTGGACGGGCAGCTGCGGCAGTCCGTTATTTAATGAAATACTAAAACGAAGTGCAGAAAAAAACGAAGGTGAATTCAAAAATAAAATAACCAATATAATCGACCCTGAAAAGTTAAAAACATTATACCTTGAAATGCTCGATGAAGTCGGATGCCGTATCATGCTTTATTCCTTTGCGGAGGATGCAATCTGTGACGGCGATAAAGTGCTCGGAGCATCCGTTGTTAACAAATCCGGGAAAACCGATATTTATGCCAAAATCACCATAGATGCTACAGGTGACGGCGATATCGCTGCACGTGCAGGAGCTCAATTCATTTCAGGCCGTGAAAGTGACAATAAAATGCAGCCTGCTACCCTTATGTTTAAGGTTGGCGGCGTGGATTACAGTCGTGCCGTATTTTTAGGTTCGTTTGAATCTACATACGAAACAATAAACGGTGAACTTCAGACCCTTGCAAAACAGCATATTCCCTATCCCGCAGGCCATATACTCACTTATAAAACAACTCTTCCCGGGATTGTTACCTGCAATATGACAAATGCAATTGATATTGACGGCACTTGCGCAGAAGATTTAACGAAAGCAACATTAATCTGCCGCAGACAGACGGATGATATTATTAAATATTTAAGAAAGTTTGTTCCGGGATATGAAAATTGTTTTATTGTCAGCTCCGCTTCTTTAATCGGTATACGTGAAACAAGGCATTTCAAGGGTAAATACACTTTAACCGAGCAGGATATTCTTGAAGCTAAAGTGTTTGATGACTATGTTGTTAAAGACGCCTACTTCAATTTTGACGTTCATAATATCACGGGTTCGGGACTGGATAAAACAGGAGTTCAAAAGCATTTCTCACAGAAAAAGGGCTATACAATTCCTTACCGCTGTTTGCTCCCCGAAACAAAAGAAAATCTTTTATTTTGCGGCAGAAACATTTCCGGTACACATGTAGCACACTCAAATTTCAGGGCTATGCCCATCTGCATGGGAATCGGTGAAGCCGCAGGTACTGCAGCAGCCATTTCAACTTTGCAAAACCGCAATCTGAATGATATTGATGCTGTAGAAATAAGAAAACTTATAGGAATATAATGTGTTTTGTGATTTCAAGAAATATATTACTTTTGAAACCACCCGCAGAAACGGCTTGTTAACCGGAGAAAACGCTCTGCAAAACTCATAATATCAACCCTGATTTGCATAGAAAATCAAAGAACTGTATACACATTTTCAAGATACGACTGTTATGCATCAGGTATTGCATAAACAGAATCATGAGGTATCTTGAGTTATATCAGGTTGTAATATAATTTCAAAAAGCAAAAAGGTGATTAAATGGATATTCTTAGTCTTATCGGTAATATTTTTTCGGGAATTTTCGATCCGCTTGTAACAAGTAAGTTCACTTCTGTTCCGCAAGACCCGAAAAAGCTTGATTTGTCAGAATTTGAACTTGTTTTTGAGGATAATTTTGACGGCGATAAATTAGATGAATCAAAATGGCATGAACATTGCTTTTTCAACACTGAAACAGGCGCACGTAAAGGCGGCTTATGGTCTCCTTCCCAGGCAATGATAATAGATAACAAACTGCATATCCGCACTGAATATAAAGAAAGCGGTGAATTCGGTGCAGGCTATTATACAGAAGCGATTGACACATCGGAATTGTTTGAACAGAAATTCGGCTATTTCGAATGCCGCTGCAAGCTTCCTGCCGCTGAGGGCTTGTGGGCTGCGTTCTGGCTGCACTCAATGAAAGTAGGTGTGGGAAACTCGGGAAAAGAAGGAACCGAAATTGACATTTTCGAATCCCCATTATATAAGCGCAAGAAAATCAGGAATTCCGTTGTTTCAAATCTTCATTATAACGGTTACGGAATTCAAGGAAAATCAAAACGCCTCGGAGCATTTGAAGTTAACGACCCCTATAACACCTTCAATACCTACGGACTTGAGTGGAACGAAAAAGAATATATTTTTTATATCAACGGTGTTGAAACCTGCCGTTCTTCATTTGGCGGTGTTTCCCAGAACGAGGAATTTATGATTCTTTCGGTTGAGGTTGACGGCGTGGGAGGAAAGCCGGTTTTCGGTTGGTCAGGCAATGTCAAAAACAATCCCGAAGGAACTCTTCCTGTTGATTTTGTTATAGACTATGTAAAAGTATATCAATATAAAAATAATTCATAACATGCACGCTGTCATTCAAAACTACTTTCAAAAAAAGAATTCGGTGAGAAAATGAAGCTAAATCCCGAAATTCTTCAGAATATACGGAATTTAAAGACAAAAGGACCTGAAACCGGATGCAGCTGTGAACAGTCTTATCATTAAAAAGCCAAAACCCGACGAAAATATCGTCGGGTTTTTTGACAGCAATTTTGAAAGTGAATTTTAAAAACAAGGTATTCATTCAGGACTTATCTATAGCAGAGTCAAAAGGACTTGAACCTTCAACACACAGTTTCCCTTGCTTTTTATTTTCACTCCCGGTATATACTCATTATTAATTCCAAAAGCACGGAAAAGAAAATTTATTTCATTTCCGCCATCAAATTTTTCACCTGAAAAATAAAAGTTTCTTCGGTTTACATGTTGGTGTCAACACTCAAATAAGACTTCAGCCGTTCAGCCGTTTCTTACGCTTCAGGAAGTGCGGTTGAAACTTTTTCCGCTAGACCTACTGAATAATAAAACGGTTTTATTATCAGAGTGAATTAACAAGAGTCAAATATTCTGTTACAAGATATGAGCCGATGTGCTTGCCAACAGAAAGTGTTTCATCTG
This sequence comes from uncultured Clostridium sp., assembly GCA_964547575.1. GTDB lineage: Bacteria > Bacillota > Clostridia > Oscillospirales > Acutalibacteraceae > CAG-177. Next base: position 6,784 of record CAZJOH010000079.1, on the reverse strand, counting down.
CAATTCCGTCACCGATGATATGACCCATAAACGCAAAATTGTTATCTGTGAGCACATAACCGATAGCGTCATTTGTAAGGCTTACGGGATAAGCGGTAACACCGTCAACCGCTGTTGAAAGATTGTCGTAGGGCCATTCGGTGCCGTCCCAGTTTGCACCGCCCGTAATCTCATCATCCCAGAAAACCTCAGGATAAAGCTCACCGGGGAAAAGCGCAAGCGCAATCTCGTTGCCGAATTCAAGATATCCCATCTCAGTTGCCATAAGGTATTCTTTAAAGAGGAAGCCGTCATAGTAAACCTTATTATTTACAAGTCCGATTTCACAAGCAAGAGTAAGAATGCTGTTTTCGGGCTCAATAAAGAGTTCTCTGTGCTTTACGTTAATAACAGGTGAAAGCTCTGTGGCATAATCAGCCTCAATGATTTTTGCACCGACAAGCTGTCCGAGTTTTCTTGCGCTTGAACCTTTTTCTTCATGCTCGGTCATGCCTGTTGTATCTACCTCAATGTCGCGAGAAACCTGACCGACTGCACCGGGTATCATGATAAAATTGCCGCCGTCGGTGTTTTTGATATATTCATCCGCATAATAAATATAGTCTGAACCTACAAGACCGTTGCTTGCGCTGAAAGATGTTGCATGGCAAGTGATATCGCTGATATATGTTGCGGGATTTCCTGAATCGGGAACAAATTTAAAGCTTGCCGTATCGGGGAGATCTTCTTTTGAGATAAGATCACGCTTATCCTCGAAATATTCGCTCATATCTATTGCCGAGAAATAAAGCTTACCTTCTTCCATATTGCCTAAAGCTTCTTTAATTGCTTCGACAGATACGCTGATGAAATGCTGCTTAAAAAATTCCGCAGCTTCAAGACCTGACATTGTTCCGTCAATTCCAAGCAGGTTGCGCCAGTATGAACCGAAAAGCTTTTTAAAAAATTCTGTACTTACACCCTGTGTATCAAGTGCAGAATGTGCATGAGTTGCGCTGATATTGATACTCGCAACCTTTATGCCTTGTGTCTCGCAGTATTCGAGAACCGCCTTGCGGATTGTACGTGTGTCGGTTGATGTAACGCCGAGTGCGTCAATCGCCCCGAGAACAACCGCACCCTCACCGCTGTTATCGTCAATTACGGCAACACGGATGCACTGGTCATCATAAACACCCTGTGCATATTTATTGAGAAGATCTCTGCCAAGGTTATACTTACCGCTGTCAATATCATCGGGTACAATACTCTTTTTTGAGTAACCGAGCTTCCATACGTTATTTTCGCCAGCTGACGTCTGATATGTATCTCTGCCGGGCAAGAAACCGATTTCTTCGGAATCATACTCATCAATACTTTGCCAGTCACGGGGATTTGCGTAGATTGTGCAGATTGATTTTACAAGCCCTTCAACAATAACATTGAGTGTATTGTAAAGACCTTTCATGATACCGTCGCCGACAGATTCCTCCTGCGCAGCGGTAACGCTCTGTTCCTGAGCGGCATAAGAACCGACAGATGCACCTGAAATAAGAAGTGCAGCGCAGAGTACGACTGAAATAATGCTTAAAAGCTTTTTCTTCATTTTATTGCCTCCGTTTTTAGATTTATTAATCATTGTATATCATTTATCGGATTCAGTCAACCAAAAACTTAACATGTTTATTGAACGGTTCATTCTCGGATTTATTGCTATGTCCGTTGTCGCAAGCATTTTCTCCATTCCCGCCGAAATTATATCAGGAACAAAGTCTGTAAGTAAATTTTTGATAGTCAATGCTCTTGCGGCGATCGGACTGAACACTTCATTTTCCGGCTTCAAAAAATCGGGTATCCGTCCCATGGTTCACGGCTTTATCATTTCCGCTCTTGTTGTAGTTGTGGCATTGGTTGTTGAAATTTGCATGGGTATAGTATAAAGAATTTATAAAACCACTTCATTAAGTGCCGAAACAGGCACACCGATATGAAGTGATTTAAAATTTTGTTTTTCAGCTGAATTTTTTGATGAAATCTTTGTAGAAGCAGACACATTCGCCTATGTTTTTAATTTTTATATGCTCGTTTGCACTGTGGATTGATGCGTACTGTTTCTTATCAAGGTCAATCGGTGCAAAGCGCAGAATACAGTCAGCAACATCGGTAAAACGCCTTGCATCAGTGCCTGCGGTAAGAAGAAACGGTGCAACTATAACATCGGGGAAATTTTCATTCATAACTTGTTCAAGCAGTTTGTAGGGCTTGCTTTCAAATGAAGAAGGTTTGCAATAATCCCTTTCAATTTCTTCGATTTCTATCGCATATTTTTCAGCGATTTTCTTGATACTTTCAAGACCCTTTAACAAATCATCTTCACGGATACAACGCAGAAACATAGTGGTTTCCGCTTCTTTTGCTCTCATCTGCGGATCGTCCCTTGAGCCTGCAAAAACAGTTGTGAATGCAATGCTTGTTGAAAGCATCGCCTTTGTCTGCGGAATACCAAGCATTATTTTTTTTATCAGCGGTGAGAACAAAGTCAGGTTGCCGAAAAGCACATTAAGCGGAAAAGACATATACGGTGCGTGGGTTTCAAAGGTAGCTCTGACTTCGGGATGAAATGTTCCCTTGTATATTTTCTTTTCGCTGACTTCGGCAATAAAGCGGGAAAGCCTTAATACGGCACTGTCATCGGTGGGGTTGAGTCCGCCATGCCCTTTTGTCGCCAGCACAGCCTTACAGCGGTAGAGGTGTCGGCTCTTTTCGTGAACGGCGACCATTGCACTTTTGGCGTTCACACCGGGAATCATTTCCTCGGTTATTGCACCGCCTTCATCAAGCACTGCATCAAACCTTATTCCGTTTTCTTTGAAATATTCCGTAGCGAGCACCATACCGTCACCGCAGACTTCTTCATTGTTCGACGAACCTATGTAGAGGTTTATGCCGTTGAATTCATAGCCGTCTGCAAGAAGCTCCTCGCAAGCCTGAAGCTCGGCAAAAAGCGGAGTTTTGGTATCAATTGTTCCTCTGCCGTAGAGTGCGCCTTCTTTTTCCGCTGCACAAAACGGGTCAGTTTCCCATTTATCGTCACCGTCAACAACATCGTGGTGTGACATAAGCATTATATTTTTCTTGGCATTTTTACCTTTAACAACATAAACAAAGCATCCGCTGCCGAACACAAGCTTTTCAGCCTTTGCGGCAATATTCGGAAAGCTCTGTTCAATAACAGAATTGAACTTTTCGTACTCAGCCTTATTTTCAAAATCACGGGTAAAAACCGTTTTACAGTCCACCATTTTTTTGAGAATTCCAACATATTGGCTTATCTGTTGAGCAGAAACATTTTTACGTTTATCTTCGGAGGATAAAATTCTTTTTTTCATTACTGATTCTCTTTTCTGTATTTTTCAATGGTTGCGGTAATTTTTTTATCATTGTAGAAAGCAAAAACTATCAGTGACAGCAGGCTGAATACACCTGCAAAAACACCCGTCAGCTTAACCCCCTGAAGCCCTACGGATTCACCGGAAAGAGCACCGACTGCAAGTATGCTTGAAACCCCCATCATCGCAACAGCGGATGCAATTTTTTCGATAAATGTTTTAACAGCAGAGAAAATACCTTCACGGTTAACACCGCTGACCAAGCTGTCGCACTGAATGATATCCGAAATAACGGATTGGGGAAGAATGTTGATTGCCGCAAACGGGAAAGCAACAATAACACCCATAGCAAGACCTACAAAAAGCTCGTTGCCGGGAACAAGTGCGGCAATTTTATCGCCGAAATAGATAAGTCCGAAAACAACGGTAAATACTACACTTGCTATAATCAGGGGGAGCTTTTTGTTGTATTTACGGCTGATTTTAATAATAAGCGGGAACAGACAGATTGCAACAGCAATAGCAGCAAGCATAACGAGAAATGACTGCGATTCGGGTACATTGAGAAGCATTGTAATATAGTAAAGCATAGCCGTCTGAAAGAAAGCCATAGAAACACCGCTGAACAAATCACCCAAGCTGAAAATAACAAAATTCTTGTTTTTAAATACAAGTGCAAAGGATTTCAGCATTGATTCCTTTGGCTTTGTGTTTTCCTGAACATAGTCTTTTTCGTTGAAAGCATATGCACTCAAAAGCAGACAAATAATGCCGATAGCAGCAAAAAACGTAAACACCGTACGCCATGCCCAGAGAGGAGAAAGGCCTGCATTCTTAAGCATATTAACAAACATTGTTGCCGCATACATAAATGAGCTTGAACCCATAAAGAAAACGGTACTGATGCCATAGTAACCTACTCTTACTTTTGCATCGGGAATAATTTCAGGCACAAGTGCATTGCGGGGAATAAAGAAGAATGTATATGCTGTGTAATAAACAACGAGAAAGAAGCCCACCCATACAGCGTTTGCAACAGAGCCTTCGGCAAATGGTGCGTAGAAAATCAGGAGCACGGAAAGTGCATACGGAATGGCTGCATAGCGGAGAAACGGCATTCTTCTGCCGTCTTTGTGTTTGCATTTATCCGAAATTGATGCAACAATCGGGTCTGTAACGGCATCAACAATTTTGCCCAGTGCCGTAACAAGTGCCATAATTGTGATAAAGCCGAGAAGTTTATTCTGAGGCAGAAGAAGCGGCAAACCGCTTTTTGCCGTCGGCTGGAAGAAATAGAGAAGATAGTTGCTTATCATACCGGTAAACAAGCCTTTTGCTATATCGGCAAGGCAATAGCGGTACATTTTTCTTTTTGGTAAAGCTGCTGACATATGAATCATCCTTTTATTTAGGAATTTTTATTTTTATGAAAGAATAATTTTTTAATACGGTGTTTCAGACAGAAAACTAAATTTACTATTTGATTTCCATTCTGTATTTCTCTATTTTTCCAATCATCTTTCTGCCTATTACTTCAGAAAGTTTCAAGCCTAATCTGATTTCCTCTTCGGTTTCAAAGGAGTCAAAGAAATGGTTTGTTTCAAGGGTGAAATCACCTTGGTAATCAACATCTGCCAATGCCCTTGTTATTTCTTCCCAATTCATTTCACTCAAACCCGGAAGTGTGTGCATATCATCAAGATAATCGTTGTCATGAACATGAAGAGCTCCTAATCTGTTTCCTAAAACTCTTATGCTGTCCTGAGGTTCTCTGCCGTCAAGACTTGTATGCCCTAAATCCAGGCAAGCAACAAAGAACTCGCTGTTCATTTCGTCAACAAATTTTGCATGCTCATAAGGATTACTGAAAGTACTGCCTCTTTTCACCTGACGTTTTTTGTCACCGCACCACATGTTTTCACAGGCAATCTTAACGCCGTATTTCTCTGCATAAGGAAGAAGAATGTTAAAATATTTTATGTTTCTTTCCAATCCTTCTTCTTCCCTGCCGATATATATACCTGTACCGTAAGGGTGGACAACAAGCGTTTTCATACCCATAAGACCTGCTATTTCAAGACAATTGATATTCTTTTCTGCGAGGACTTTGTAGGCGATTTCAGGGTCATCTATACCCACATCTGTTATTGCGTGACCTTGATTGAAAACTATATCACTTCTTTTTGCTGCTTCACACAGCTCATTAATATAGGCTTTATAATTATCTGAATCAAGTACATCCCCGCCCCTTGCAAGAGTGGATATGGAGTAATCGATTGCATCAAAGCCTGCTTCGGCAATAAGCTCAACTGCTCTTATTTCGCCGAATTTTGTTGCACAATTATTTTTTTGAGAAAGAATCATTTTTTTCGCTCCTTTTTTTAATATCATAATCTAAATCGAGAATTACAATCCGTATTTTCGGATGAAATATGACGGTGTACAGCTCCACGCATGGCAGAGACTGTTTATCATCCTGTCCTCGTATGGTGAAAAATCAAGGTCATCGGGAATATATGCCTCCCAGAATGTATCGGCACCGAGTTCAAGCATTCCGCCCCAGAATTTTTTCAGATATGATACCGCTTCATTCTTCATTCCAAGCTTTATCATAGCCTCTGTGACATAATGGCGCATATACGGGGTGACGGGTTGTTTTGCCTCTTCACTTTCAAGGCAGAGCAACAGAAGCTTTTGGGCTTCTTCTCCGTTTATTGCACCGCCCAATATCATCCACACCTGCGAATGGACGCTGAACTGCCTATTATCCAAATCATTTATAAATGCGTTTGCTTTTTCATCATAAATATGCTTTTTACAAGCAGAAAGGATTTGCAAAAGAAGTGATGAATATTTCTTGAAATCTTCGTCACCGATCGCTTTCAACAATTCGGAAAAACGCTCAAGAGTATAAAGATATACACCCTGCAAGGCCGTCAGCTTTTCGAGTCCCGGGCACCAATCGATAAAAGCAAACCAACCTTCCTGCATTGTGACAATCATATTTTCATCAAGTGTTGCTTCAAAGCTGTCAAGCTGTGATTTACAAACCTGCAAAAGGTCATTCACGACACCGATGTCTGCAGTATGTTCATAATAATCACATACGGTAACAACATATAATAGTGCATAATCCGCAATATGTGCTTCGCCTGAATGATAATAAGGTGTTTCATAAACAAATGACGGCAGAAATCCGAGATTGTTACATTCACCTGCAGCGAAAAGATATAAACATCTTTTAACAATTTCAAGATTTTTAAAAGTGTAGTAATTTGTAAGAGCTTCAAGCCGAAGGTCTCCAATCCAAAGGCGGCGGTCACGTTTAGGACCGTCTTCAAAGAAGGTCTGCATGCATTCTTTGAGGGTGTTGGTTGCAACAATATCAATTTTATTCAGCAAAGCATCCTTTGAAT
>CAZJOH010000078.1:0-11928 GCA_964547575.1 uncultured Clostridium sp. | reverse complement strand
CGCTTCGGGGTTGTTGATTTTTATTCAGGTTTTATGAATTTCCAATTTCAATTTAAAATATCAACCCAAACGGGTCGATAATGTTAACTATTACGCTTAGAAAAGCCAATATCATAACCGAGAGCATAAGTTTCCCTCCTTTACCTTTTTGTAATTCATTTGTACCGTAGTTTATATTTTTTATTGAATTATTATTAAATTTGTGATATACTAATTGTGCCAAACAAAAATCGAATAATAATTATCCTCGAGGTATGTGTATTTTTATTTGTTCAGGTAAAAATACAGATGCTCTGTTTCTGCATATACCTTTGAGGATGTGTTGATTTTTGTTTGGCGACAGTTGGAGCTATGTGTTTTTCGTGCGCAGCTTCGGCTGCGCATTTTTTATTTTACAAAGCTTTTAATTTCCACATTTCATCGTGACAAGCGTTTCAAAAATCTCATTTTCAACAGTAATAATTGTTTCTCCGTTATACTTATCGGTAATTTGCTTCATTATTTTAAGTCCGTTACCTCTGTCGGAATCGTTGGTTTTCTTCTTTATATCAACGGGATTTCTCATTTTTATGTAGAGATATCCGTCAATGATTGACGCATCAATTGAAACTGATTTGCCATTTGAAATTTTGCAGGCTTCAAGTGCATTATCAAGCATATTTGAAAAAATTCTGCAAAGGTCAAAACCGCTGATGCTTATATCGTGCGGAATATTAACATTGAATTTGCAGGATATATCCGATTTTTCAAAAGACTTTTCTTTGTCTGAAAGAACGGCGTTAACAATTGCGTGAGAGCAATGACGGCTTATATTGATTGAATTTATTTCTTCTTCAAGTGTTTTTGCAAGCTTCAAAGCTTCTTCGGAAGATGTTTTGTCCGGGCTTTCAAGAAGAGCATAAATGCTTTGAATTATGTTGTTTGTGTCGTGGCGGTATTTACGCATTTTATCGGTGTTTTCCCGCAAGTCTTCGTAATATTTGTAATTCATTTTCGCTTCGGTTTCGAGAGTCTGCAAGCGCTCCTTGTCTCGGAAGCTCTCTGCGGCTTTGCGTGTTACATCAAGGAAAATAATATCAGCGATAAGAGTGAATATAAGCAGTGCGGAAACGATTATTGATGTGCTTTGTGCGGAAATGCTTAAGTAAGAATCGGCTATTATACCCATTGAATTCATAAGTGTAATAAGTACTGCAATAAAACCAAATTGAGTTATTGGAATAAGAATGAATACAAGGTAAAGTCGTTTGTCGTAAATTTTGCCGAAGTCGGACATAAACTTTGCTGCAACGGCAAGAATAAGCGAAAGCAGAACAAACATCAGCCCATTCATAACAAGCATAAAAATCAATTCGTTTTGTATTCCGAATGAGCCTGTAAGGGTGAAAACAAGAAAATCGCAGGCAAAGCTGAGAAGGAAATAGACGAAGAACGTTGTTGTTTTTTTAGATGTTTTTCCGTTAAACAGAAAAACAAGAAGCAAAAAAATTACTATGTGATTGATGATTACCCGTGTGGTTTGATTCATGTTTGACAAGTCTGTAACAGTCAGTGCTAAGTCGCCCAAAACGGATGTCAGACTAAGAGAAAGCCACTTGTTTTTGGCACCGTGAACCTTATAAAAATACATTCCGATTATCAGCATCTGAAAGAAGCCGAAAATGGTATCAAGCACGAAATAAGTCATTTAAGCTCCCTGCCTTTCGCTTTGAAATAGACTGTCCTTGCATCAGAATGCATAGCCTTTGAAATCGGAATTTCTTTTTCGTCTTTGAGAATAAAGTAATCCTTTTCAATCGATTTTATAAAATCTGCATTAACAAGATAGCTTTTATGGCAGCGTATAAAACTGCTGTCCAAACCGTTTTGAATGTCATCAAGCTTTGCATATGTATCGTGAATTATATTTTTGCAGTGGATATGAGAAAGTCTTTTTTCGGACTCAACATAAACAATTTCGGAAAACGGAATTTCAATTGAATCCTGTCCGATTTTAACGGAAAGAGTTCTGTTCTTTAATTCAACATCTCGCTCTGCCGAATCAAGGTAATGATTAAGCATTTCATCCTTGACGGGCTTATGCAAATAACCGTAGGGCTTGATTTTCATAAAGATTTCTTCCGAAAATTTATCAGCAAATGCGGTTATAAACACCGTCAGCGTGTCGGGGTGCTTCTCAATTATTTTTGCCGCAAGGTCTATACCGTTTTCATCGTTAAGAACGATATCCATAAACAATAAGTCTATCTTGCTTTCATTGCCGTTTAAATAAGAAAACAGAGAATCGGAATTGCTGAATATTTCAACGCTATGATTTGGATTGTATTCGTTGATTTTATGCGCTACATATTCCGCAATTTTTATATCGTCATCGCAAATTGCAATTTTCAAAATATCATCTCCTCACTTTACTTAAGATAACAAAAAACTAAAAATAAGTAAAGAAGAAAATTAAAGATAATTATTACATTTTTAACCGAGTTTTTACATAACATATTGTCATTTTTTTAATAATTAACTATTTTTATAATGTATAACTATTTGTGGGGTGAATTTATATGCAGATTAATATTGTTGAGCTTGTTTATCAGGCACAAAACGGAGACAGAGGGGCTTGTTCCAAGCTTTATCAGCTTACGTTCAAAAGTTCCTACTATCTTGCATTAAAAATTACGGGAAATGAAAGCATTGCGGCGCAATCAGTTGAGGCAAGCTATAAAAAAGCTTTTTCTTCAATTGCATCCATTAAAAATCCCGAAAGTTTTGAAGCGTGGATAAAACATATTACCGCAGTAAAAAGCATTGAACTTCTGAAGCAAAACAATCAATTAGTATTTGGCAGACAAGCATCTGCTTATTCTCAAAAAATCGGAGATGATACAGAGTTTTTGCCCAAAGGGCTTGAAAAATCCGCAAATGCAGGAAAGGCGATTAACAAAATCGTTGATTCCCTTCCCGCCTGTCAAAGAGTGGTTACGGTGCTTCATTATTATAACGAAATGCCTGTTACTCATATTGCAAAAATGCTGGACTGCCCGGAAGAAACGGTTGTTTCCGAGCTTTATTCGGTAAGAGAACAGTTCAAAAAGTGCGTTGACAGAATGATAAACAGAGAAACAGTGCTTTGTCCTTCTGAAAATAAACCTCTGCTTGCTTTGATTCTCCAATCCTCAGGTGAACAGCAAAAAGTTGATGAAACTCTGCTCAGAACAATTTTTGCTTCGGCGTCAGCTGGGATGTTTGTAGAAACGGCTAAAGAACAAACCGTTTTCACTGTATCGTCTGAACACCAAAACAATCGTGTTAAACCCTCAGAAAAAAATAATCATTCAGTGATTTTTAAAAAAATTAAGGGCATGTCTGACAAACATAAAATTATAGCTGCAGTTTGTGCTGTAATGGCTGTGTTGATAGTTGCGGGTGCGGTATTTATACCTGAAATTTCTCAAAATAGTGAGAAAGACTCAACAAATAAAATAGATGCTGAAATGCTGAAAAGTATTGAGCCTTACGAAAAAGATTATGAGAATTTGCTGACATTTTATGCTGAATCATTTAAAGAAGATGATGATGTTTTTGATGGCGGATTCAACTTCGTTTATTTTAATGATAACGAAATCCCTGATCTCACAATTGATTATAAGTGTTATTACAACGATCAAAAAGATTATTACTATACCTCTTTTGTGTGTTTAGACGCTTCGGAAGAAGTTTATGAAATCAATTTACTTAACACTTGGTTTGGTTCAAACGGATATTATGTGGTTTCCGACATTGAGAGGCAAGCTGATGAACAATCGGAAGCATATTACAAATATAAATATGAAAGCGAAAAGAAACCTGAAGTGTTTGCCGGCGGTTTGAGATATGACAAAGTGTTGGAGGACGAAGATACATCCAAAGAATATTGGTCTTATATGGCAGATTCAGAAGGGAATATACAGGAGTTGACAAGCCGGGATGAATACAATCAGAAGAAAGATATTCTGCTTGAAGGTTTTAATCGTATATTGAGCAGCTATGATATATTTGATTTTGCAGATTCAGGTAAAAGTCTTACAAAATATCTGAAAAAAGCAAAAACGTTCTCTGTTATTCTTGATGAAGATTCAAAAGAAACAACTACTCAAGCCACAACTTCAATTCACACAACAAACGGTAAAACCGTTATAGAAAGTGACCTTGAAGCTACATATCAAGATTGGGAAGCATTAAAAGAGGATTTGAGTACTATTCTTATTTTCTGCAGTGAATACAACAATAAATCGGATGATGCGTATGAAATGGTTTTGTCGGAATATTGCACAACTATGATATACAGCCTTTATTTCGAAACTTCACCGGAATACGCATACGGAAATGACCCGCTCGGTTATTTCGAAGATACAGAGTATTGTATATTTAACGTAGAAGATGTGGATTGGATTATCACTAATGTATTTAACCAAACTCCTAACCATAAGCTTAAAACCAGCGAACGTTATTATTATGAAGGAAAGTATTATGCTGCTTTTTATCCCGGCAGCTGTCCTTTTGTAGAAGTCAACATTCTCGGAAACGCAAAACATTCAGATGGCGGATATACCGTAATTTTAAATAAAACCTCTTTTGAGGGTGAGGGCTACGGTGCAGAGGGTGAATCGGGGTACACCCACAACCTCAACATCAGAGCTGAGCTGAAACAAATCAATGGTAAAAAAGTATGGTCATATTATTATATCATAACAAAAGAAACGCAGGAGATAACAAAAGCGGAAACAACCACCGAAACAAAGGTTGATAATTGGAAAACAGCATATAACAAGTATCTGAAAAATGTTTATGATGATTGTGACCCCAATGAATTTGAGTTTACCGACCAAATGTCTTTCGGGTTTGCCTATATTAATGATGACAATATTCCGGAATTGCTTGTTGCAGAAGGTACAGCGCAGGCATCCATGGTAAGAGTTGTGACTTATGTGAACGGCAAAGTGGTTGAGGTTGGAGAATACGGTAGTGTAGGTGCTTTTGAGTATGTTGAGAAAGGCTCTCTTATAGCGAGTTCTCGTTACGGACACGGTAACCACAGTGGAACTCTTTATTCAATGAGTGATGACGGTTCTGCAAAAGAATTGTTCAGTTTCTTCTCTACGCTTCCGTCTGAAGACGGCAACTATTCTTGCGAAGTTAATGACCAAAAGGTTTCGTATGATGAGTATGAAAAGCAATTTGACGAGAATTGGCCTGATTCTTCAATGCTGACTTCAAGCAACACATCCTATGCATTTACTTATGAAGATTTTGATAAATATTGCAGTTGATAATAATAAACTTTAAATTAAGTGTTATCGGATTTTTATTTGCTGAATATTTGTGAGGTGAATTTATATGCAGATTAATATTGTTGAGCTTGTTTATCAGGCACAAAACGGAGACAGAGGGGCTTGTTCCAAGCTTTATCAGCTTACGTTCAAAAGTTCCTACTATCTTGCATTAAAAATTACGGGAAATGAAAGCATTGCGGCGCAATCAGTTGAGGCAAGCTATAAAAAAGCTTTTTCTTCAATTGCATCCATTAAAAATCCCGAAAGTTTTGAAGCGTGGATAAAACATATTACCGCAGTAAAAAGCATTGAACTTCTGAAGCAAAACAATCAATTAGTATTTGGCAGACAAGCATCTGCTTATTCTCAAAAAATCGGAGATGATACAGAGTTTTTGCCCAAAGGGCTTGAAAAATCCGCAAATGCAGGAAAGGCGATTAACAAAATCGTTGATTCCCTTCCCGCCTGTCAAAGAGTGGTTACGGTGCTTCATTATTATAACGAAATGCCTGTTACTCATATTGCAAAAATGCTGGACTGCCCGGAAGAAACGGTTGTTTCCGAGCTTTATTCGGTAAGAGAACAGTTCAAAAAGTGCGTTGACAGAATGATAAACAGAGAAACAGTGCTTTGTCCTTCTGAAAATAAACCTCTGCTTGCTTTGATTCTCCAATCCTCAGGTGAACAGCAAAAAGTTGATGAAACTCTGCTCAGAACAATTTTTGCTTCGGCGACTGAAGGAATGTTTGCTGTTTCAATAAAACGACCCGTTCCTGAAACAGTTTCAGCGCCTATTACTACATCGGTTTCAACAGAATCTGTTTCTGAAACAAAAACTCCTGATTCAAGTACGGTTAAACATCCAAAAGAGAAGATTATTCCCAATATTGTTAAAAATCTCAATGCTTTAACGAAGAAGCAGAAAATAACGGCAGCGGTTTGTGTGGCTGTTGCGGTTGTGCTTATTGTTGTCGGTGCAATAGGAATACCCAAGCTTGCAGATTCATCGATTGATAAGCTTGAAGAGACCACTTCAGATGTTTCCGCTGAAATTTCAAATGAAATTGATTCTGAAATGCTCAAACAGATCAAAGCGAAAGCGGATAACTATTCTCTGAATCTGAAAGATTATTATAGCTTTTATAACAACGAATGGCAGGCTATGAAATTCCGTTTCGAATATATCGATGCGAATGACATTCCCGATTTGGTTTTGTTCGGAAGTCGAAATAAAAAAAATATATGTATTATTCATGCAAACGGAAATTATGTGGATATGGAAACTTCTGATTTCGCTGATGATACATATAGCGGATATGAGAACCCTGAAAACTTATGGGTTGGCAAAAAAGGACACATAGTAATATGTGAGCAAAGCGAAAACGGTAAATTATTAACGTTTACAGAATACCTTCTGAAAAAAGAAGATGACGGAAGCACCGTATATAATGGTGTTTCAGAAATCAGATACGAAAACGACTTTTATGAAGCAAAACCGGTTGTTGGCGAAAAATGGTATTACTGGACTGAAGATGCTCCCGATGACAACCAGGAACTGAGCGGATGGACAGAATTTGAATCAAAGATGAAAGAAATTCTTGCCGAATATCATCGCTTATCAAGTGGATATGACGTTTCAGACTTTGTGAATTCAGGCAAATCATTGGTGGATTATCTCGAAACTGCCAAAACAACGGAATATAAGTTCCCCAATATGTCTGGCACCAGTTTTGTTGAACTTCCGCAGACTTCAAATACAACAGAACCGACAGCAGTTCCTGAAAATGTAAACTGGAAAGAAAGTTCTGTACTAAACAACAGCTTTGCTCTTATTGAAAACTATAATGAAAAATCCTGTCTGGTCAAAATGGCTGATACGGGATATTTCGGATTGATTGATCTGAAGGGCAATATTGTTGTTGAGCCCGAATACGGACACTATTTTGACTATTGCAGTTACGGCGGCAGTGATGTTCATTATGTAATGCAAGATGAAGATCGAAATGATCATATCATCGATATGAACACTTTTAAGGTAGACCCGCAGATACACGGCGGACACGGCGCAAATGACGATGTAATTCCAGCAGGATTTGACGATATTGACAGATACCATAACGGTCTTGCCGCAGCAAAAAAGAACGGCAAATGGGGATATGTTGATAAAAACAACAATACGGTAATTCCCTTTGAATATGAACAAGTTGAGGACAGATTTATAGCTGATGATTGCCGTGGTTTTGACGGTACATATATTCCGGTTAAAAAGAACGGCAAAATGGGCATCATTAACAAACAGAATCAAGTTGTTGTTCCGTTTGAATATTCGGTTATTATGCACGGTGATGACGGTATATTCATTGCACAAAAGAGCGGTAAATGGGGCTTCATCGGAATCGGTGTTGAGCCCGAAGAGCCAAAGGAACCTGCGAGCGGAGAAAAAACATCCGAGTGGGAAACGAATTATCTGAAAACAATTAACCACGAAGCGTTTGAAAATTTCAATTTTATTCTCACAGATTTAGATAATAACGGTGTTCCGGATTTAATTCTTGTAATGCACAGAGGTACTCGCGGTCCCCTTACTGCTACATGTATGAACGGAGAATACACAGATACTTGCGACGATGAATCAAGTTATTATGATTATCTGTATATTTCTAAAAGCGGAAAAATTGCAACATCATCATTAATTAACTTTTTTGAAAACGATCCTGACACAGGAAAATCATATCGAAATTATGATGAGTGTTTCTGCTATTCATATTTAGAAAACGGGGCTGTTCACGATAGCGATTATGTCCACAGAGTAACGATATATGACAGAGATACTGATGAAATCGTTGGTGTTAGATATTATATATATGACGAAAATTATAATGAAGTTGAAATAAGCGAGTCTGATTTCAACAGGATATATAAAGATATAACCAATAACTACACGAAAGCTTATGAAACATCAGTTGAAGATTTCAAATCATCGGGAAAAGAACTTTTTGACTATGTACAAGAATTTTAATATTATTAAAAAGGAGAAATTATTATGTATTCAAACATCGGTAAAAAAATTCAGAAGCTCGCAATGGTATGCGCAATTCTTGGCATGATCGCAAGTATAGCAATCGGTACAGTACTTATTCAAATGTCGGATGGCGGATATTATTACGGAACAAACGAAACTTTGCTTACAATCGGTATTGTTGTTATTGTTCTCGGCTCGATTCTCAGCTGGATTCTTTCTTTTGTTCTTTATGGTTTCGGAAGACTTGTTGAGAACTCCGATATTATCGCAAGACAGTATCGCAGGAACTCAGGTAATGAACCCGTTCAGCCTGAAGAACCCAAGCAGCCTATGTCACAGGTTATCAGAAGTGCTATGGATAAAGGTGCAATTGCTGCGAAGACAATTTACGACAAGAGCGGTGAATTCATCGGCAATCAGGCACAGAAGGCTCAGGCAAGAAGAGAAAATGCCGCACAGCAGCCTCCTCAGCAATATGCACAGAGACCTGCTCAGCCCACACAAAGACCTTTTCAACCCACACAGCCTCAGATAAATTACGATGACCTTTATTCAACATCAACCCAGCCAGTAAACTCGCAGAAGCCTGCAGACACATCTTTTGCAAGCGGCTATGAGTTTTTAGATTTATAATTTTATTTATGGAGGAATTGCAAATAAAAAAATCACAAAACATGTAATCTCAATTTTTGCAGTGGTTGCCTTATGCGTAGGTTTGCTTGTTTCATTCTCTGCTTTAAAAGCGGAAGCAGCAACAACCTATACAAGCGGCAACTGGACTTATACGGTGAGTAACAATATTGCCACACTTACCGGTTACACCGGCACAGCTTCCAACATATGTTCAAGCACAATTATGAAGTGGATTTCCTGATAACCCGCAAAAACAAGATTTGCCCTATTGAGGTTAAATCATCAAATTACAGAACGCATAAATCAATAGATGCGTTCTGCGAGAAATATTCTTCGAGAGTATTGAATAAATATTTGATTTACACCAAAGATTTCAGCAAAAACACGGACATATTCTGTTTGCCAGTTTATTATTGCCAATTTATTTAATTGCCGTGTCGTTATCATCCGAGCGGGTCAATAAATTAGTGTATTTGAGTCAAGTGATAAGAAAATTATCGGAACAATACTGTTGATATTGTTCCGATAATATGTTATACTACATTCGGAGGCGATGATATGGACTATATGACCACAGCTAAAGCATCTGAAAAATGGAATGTCAGCGACAGACGAGTACGCACCCTTTGCAAAGAAGGCAAAATTGAGGGTGCCGTTCTTGTAGGCAAGACCTACCGAATCCCCGTTGACGCAAAAAAACCGACTGACGGAAGAATGAAGAATCCCGTCGGTCAGTCAGAGTTTTATCTTAAATGGGGTAACGATACCATAGGTCTTATCGACTCTGCCTACAATGTTCATTTTATCAGTCCCGAATATAACGAGGTTGTGAATCTTTATACTCACGGTCAGAGTGAGTGGACTCACGAGCAGTTTGTCAGCTTTCTTTCTGAGCGAGTTGTAAGCCGTGACAGACGTGATATTGAGAAAATCCTTTTCCGTTGCGGACTTTCTGCATACGATGTTTTGCGAATTGCCAAGGTTACACGAGGCATTCATCCCAAGGACTTGCTTTGGATTGCTCACAGCGAGAACGAAACTCTTGACGAGATAATGACAGAGGTGTTTGAATCTGTCTTTCTGCAGAAAATCGACCTCGTCGGTGACAGCGTTGACACTCCCGAAGGCTACAACATCAAACGCTACGGTGTTATGGACAGTAAATACGGTATTTATAAGCAGAGAATCAGTCCGCTTGTGACCGATGTTGAATCCGAAATCGCTGTATATAAACTTGCTGAAAAGCTCGGTGTACCTTGTTGCCCCGTTTATCTCCACGATAAGAACTCAATCTTTTCTGAATTCCTTTACGATTTCTCGAATGAATATATTGTGCACTTCCGCAGACTTTTTGACGGTGCACGTTCCGATAACGAATATAAAAATCTGCTTGCCGTCAGACCTCAATACAGGGATGATTTTATCCGTATGATCCTGCTTGATTTTATCACAAGGCAGGATGACAGACATCTCTCAAATATGGCGGTCAAGGTTACATCTGAAGGCGAAAGCTTCTATCCGCTTTACGATAACGGACGCAGTCTTTTCTATGAGGACACCGAAGAAACCGTTGAGAATGCTGTTGAGAATATCGAAATGTATGCAACGAACTTCGGATACTCGGGCACCTATTACGACTACATCTGCGATATCGCCAAAGAGGGCGTCGATTTCTCAAAACTCATAAATCTTGACATCACCGATGAAGAAATCAACGAAATTCTCGTTGGCTCAGGCTTCAAGGGCTACCGCCTGAACGGTGCAATGAAATGGATAAGAGGTACGATTAAACTTATCAAATCGTTTTAACCCATAATTCAGCCAATATCTGTTTGACATGGTTTGATTTTTGATTTATTATAGTAAAAAATAATCGGAGATGATTTTATGACGGCTACATTCGGAACGATTTATGTTATTTTCAAAAAGTGCGTGGCACTGATATCTGCAATTATGCTGCTTGTTGTCGGTGCTGACGAAAAAAACACACCTGCACCGGTCGGCGCAGATGTTATTTCAAAGACCACCTATGTTTTATATGATTATCATATGACCTCGCAGGGTGTCACAAACGACGGCGAATATTTTTATTTCAGCGGCAAAAAGAATCTGGGCAAGGCTGATATCGAAACGGGTGAGATATTCCGTATCACCACAAATGCAATTCCCGATGAACTCGAAGAGATGGGATATGACCACATTGGCGGCTTGAGCTGCCACGACGGAATTGTTTATGCAGCCGTTGAGGACGGTCCCGATTATGAGCGTTCATGCATCGTGCTCTATGATGCCGAGACGCTGAAATACACAGGTAAATATTATCCTCTTCCCTATGACCTTCACAAGGAAGGTGTGCCTTGGTGTGCGGTGGATGTTGAAAAGAATTATATCTATACCGCTGAATGGACAAAAGCAACCGTTCTTAATGTTTTTGACCTCGACACCTTAGAGCTTGTTAAAACCATACCTCTTTCGCAACCTGTGGACAGAGTTCAGGGCGCTGAAATGTTTGGCGGAAAGCTTTATATGTCCTGCGACGAGCTTGACGGCAACAAGCATATTTATTGCGTTGATGTTGAAAACGGCGATGTTCAGGTTGCATTCACAAGAAATGTCGGCGCAGAGATTGAGGCTGAAGGTATGACTGTCTATGCCGATGAAAACGGCGAACCTGTTTTCTGCGTTCTCGACAGAGGTGCACGCCGCAAGAGCTCCAACCTCACAAGATACCGCCTTGCAGACTGATGAAATAATTCTGTGGTTTTCGGGACATTTCTTGGACATTATTTGGACATTATTTTTGAGAAAAATCGCAAGAGAACATCAAAGATAACAAGAGTCTGCACCTGAAATCCGTTGATATACAAGGGTTTACGGATTTCGCAGAAAATCACAATAAGCTCTGTGACTTTTTCAAGTCTCGCCACTCGGACCATAGTGAGTATTCATAACACAAGTGAATACTCA
>CAZJOH010000077.1:0-12600 GCA_964547575.1 uncultured Clostridium sp. | reverse complement strand
CCGTTAATCTTAAAGAAGATGTTCATTGCGCCAACTTCTTCGATGTACTTTCTCTCAACGCCGTCAAGCCAGAGAACCTGTGAATAGCCGTCATCATGTGCCTTAACCTGAGCTGCAAGGCTGGCTGCATAGTTGCCGCCTGTTTTTGCAAATCCCATGCCGCCCTTAACAGCTCTTACATAGTCATCCTCAATCCAGATGCCTACGGGAGCAAGACCGCTTGCGTAATAAGCGCCTGAGGGGGAGAGGATTACGATGAAGAGATATGTCTTTGAAGGAGCAACACCGAGGAAATCGTCTGTTGCAATGATGAAGGGACGAATGTAAAGAGAAGTGCCGGGAGCGGAGGGAATCCAATCTCTGTCAACATCAACAACTGCGCTTACAGCCTGAACAAAATCCTCAACGGGAAGCTCGGGAATGCAAAGACGCTTGTTGGTGTCGTTAGTTCTCTTTGCGTTCATTTCGGGTCTGAAAAGACGGACTTCGCCGTCAGCGCCCTTGTATGCCTTAAGACCTTCAAACATTTCCTGGCCATAGTGGAAAACCATGCAAGCGGGGGAGAGGGTGAGATTTCCGTAAGGAACTATACGGGGATCGTGCCAACCCTGACCTTCGGTATAATTCATGATAAACATGTGGTCGGTGAATAATTTTCCGAAGCCGAGATTGCTTTCATCAGGCTTCTGTTTGGGAGCGGTTGTTCTCTCAATCTTGATATTTAACATTATATAACACCCTTTCGGTAATTTAGTTTTTTGAAAGTCCGAGCTTTGCGGCAAACTCTTCTCTCATCTTATACTTGAGAATCTTGCCTGCAGCATTCTTCGGGAAATCATCAACAAATTCAATATAGCGGGGAACCTTGTGTCTTGCCATATGTGATTTGATATAATCTTTCATTTCTTCTTCGGTCATGCTGTAACCTTCTTTAAGAATTACACATGCCATTATTTCTTCGCCGTAGCGTTTATCGGGAACACCGATAACCTGAACGTCCTGAACATATTCGTGAGTAAAAATAAATTCCTCAATTTCACGGGGATAGATGTTTTCACCGCCACGGATAATCATATCCTTGAGTCTGCCCGTGATGAGATAGTATCCGTCGGGTCTTCTGCAGGCGATATCGCCGCTGTGAAGCCAGCCGTCTTTGTCAATAGCAGCTTCCGTTGCTTTAGGCATCTTATAATAACCTTTCATTATGTTATAGCCTCTTGCAACAAATTCACCGTTTTCGCCGTCGGGAAGGTCTTCGCCGGTTTCGGGGTCGATAATCTTGCATTCAACATTCGGGAATGCACTGCCTACGGTTTCGGTTCTGTCCTCAAGCGATTCGTTAACCTCACCCATTGTGCAGCCGGGAGAAGCTTCGGTTTCGCCGTAAACAGAAAGAATTTCTGTCATATTCATTTCAGCAGCGGCACGCTTCATAAGGTCGGGCGGGCAGTTTGCACCTGCCATAATACCCGTTCTCATATATGAGAAGTCTGTCTTTGCAAAGTCCTCGTGCTGGAACATCGCAATGAACATTGTGGGAACGCCGTTGAAGCAGGTGATATGTTCCTGATGAACGCAGGCAAGCGATGATTTTGCCGAGAAATAGGGGAGCGGGCAAAGTGTTCCGCCGTGAGTCATCATTGATGTCATTGAAAGCACCATGCCGAAGCAGTGGAACATCGGAACCTGAATCATCATTCTGTCGGCTGTTGACATATCCATTCTGTCGCCGATAGTTTTACCGTTATTAACAATATTGTAGTGTGTAAGCATAACGCCCTTGGGGAAGCCTGTTGTGCCCGAAGTATACTGCATGTTCGCAACGTCGTGGCAGTCAACCGCAGCCGCTCTGCGGTAAACCTCCTCAACGGGAACTCTTACTGCCATATCCATGGCTTCTTCCCATGTGAGGCAGCCCTTCTGACGGTAGCCTACGGTAATGATGTTGCGAAGGAAGGGGAGCTTGCGGCAGTGAAGGGGGTTACCGGGTACTGCAACTTCAAGCTCGGGGCAAAGCTCAGCAATAGACTGAGCATAGTTTGAATCAAGGCATGATTCAATGGTGATAAGAGTGTGTGTATCGGACTGTCTGAGAAGATACTCAATCTCGTGAATTTTGTATGCTGTATTTACTGTAACAAGAACTGCACCGATTTTTGTTGCAGCCCAGAAGGTGATGAACCACTGGGGAAGGTTTGTGAGCCATACGGCAACTTTGTCACCGGGCTTTACGCCGAGAGCAATAAGTGCTCTTGCGCAGTTATCAACATCGTCACGGAACTGCGAGTATGTTCTTGTGTAATCAAGAGTTGTGTACTTGTAAGCAAGCTGGTCAGGGAATTTTTCAACCATAACATCAAGCACTTCGGAGAAGGTTTTGTTGATGAGCTTGTACTTTTCCCAGACAAATTTGCCCGTACCGCTTCTGTTTGTGTAAAGAAGCTCTTCGTTCTTCTTCTTTTTATCGTAATTAGTGATTGAGTTTACGAAATGGGGGAAAACGATTTCGGCAACGCCGAAATCCTCCATTGTTTCAGGCTGGCACTCATATGAAAGGAAGCCGTCATAGTTAACGGATTCAAGTGCATTGAGCATTGTCTGAATCGGAAGTGAACCTTCGCCGATAAGACGGTATTTCACTTCGCCGTTTTCAACAACCGAATCCTTGACATGAACATGCTTTATGTAAGCGCCGAGGTTTGTGATTGTTGTATCAGGTTCTTCGCCGAAATCTCTGTAGGGATGATTTATATCCCAGAGTGCTGCAAGATTATCGCAGGCAAAAATATTGAGAAGGTCACGGAGTCTTGAGGTATCCGCATAAATACCTACGGTTTCAACAAGAAGTGCGACGTTATCCTGTTCTGCTTTTTCTATCAGTCTGCCGATAAGCGAAATAACGGTTGAGTCTTCGGTTCTTCTGTCCTCGCCCGTTGTATATGCATGAATTCTGACATAAGGGCATCTGATTCTTGCGGCAATTTCAATCGCCGTTGCAATTTCCTCATAGCCTTCTTCCGCTGCTTCGGCGTCTGCAATGTTGCAGAAAGTGTCAAGGCAGGAAACTGTAAGTGAATTCTCTCGCAGCTTGTGAACTGTTGCGGATGAATTCTGTTTATTGAAAGGTGCATCGTTTCCGGTGAACCTGTCGTCTGTTATATTGTGGATTTCAATACCTGAAAATCCGAGTTCATTGGCAGTGCTTACAAATTCAGACCATGAAAGCTCCTGCCATCCGTTTGTTGAAAATGACAGTCTCATATAGCTTTCTCCTCATAGACAATTTTATTAAGTGCATTTATATAAGCGACAATGCTTGCGCCGATAATATCCGTTGAAACGCCCTTGCCCGAATAGAGCTTACCGTTTGAGCGGAGCTTTACAAGGGCTTCACCCATAGCCTCACGGCCTTCGGTAACAGACTGAATCTGGAAATCGTCAAGCTCGTAGTGATGACCTATAATCTGTTCAACTGTATGGAAGGCGGCATCAATCGGACCGTCACCCATGCAGACTGCCTTGAGAGTTCTGCTGCCTTTTTCAAGGGTTATGTTAGCGGTTGAGGAAATAACATTTCCCGTGTTGATAACATAGCTCTGGAGTCTGTATGTGGGAGGAACCTGATGCGCAACGTTCGCAATAATTGCATCAAGCTCTTTTGCACCGACCTGCTTTTTAGCCGAAACATTCTTGAATGCTTCAAAAACTTTTGCCGTATCGTCTTCGGAAAGCTCATAGCCGAGAGATACGATTGCGTTGCTGACCTTTGAGATATCGGCAGTATCGTCAAGAAGAACGGTGCTGCCGTATTCTCCCGAGCCCTCGGAGGCTGCAAGATTCTTGTGTGTTTCGCTTGTCATGCGAAGAATCTGACCTGCGGAATGGTTGATTGCCATTGAGTTTACCGAATAGCTGACGTCAAGGGTGTGCCCCTTGACCTGAAGAGCCTTCATAACCTGCTCAAGGTCTGTCATTGCTTCGCTGCCTACACAAGTTTTAATCTGTGTTGCACCTGCACCGATGCAAGTGAAAACACAGGCATTTGCCATATCAAGAGCGTTGCTGCATTCTGCACCGAGAGTGATTTCTTTAACGGCGGGAACGGCATCGCTGAGTTCTTTTATGAGTGATGCAAATTCCGTGGGAAGAAGTGCACCTGCCGTGTCGCACAGAGTAACGGTTTTGGCACCGTTTTCAACGGCGATTTTAACAGCTTCAAAAAGATATTCCTTTTCTGCTCTTGTAGCATCAACTGCGGAAAACTCAACATCGCTGCAAAGAGAAGCGCAGTGAGCAGTCAGTGTGCCGATAAGCTCAAGCATCTGAGCCGGCTTTTTATGGTAGAAATATTCCATCTGAACTGCCGACACCGGAAGCGAAACAACAAGCCTGGGCTTCTTTGTGCCTGAAATGGATTTCATGGTTCTGTCTGCTTCTTCAACCGTGCTGCCGACGGGGCATGATAGAATGCTGTTTTTTAGGAGGGGACTTATAGTGCGCAAAACGAGTGTATCAATTTTTTCATCGGTAATGGGAGCAGCTTCGATAACGTCAATGTTGAGCTTATCGAGCAGCTTTGCAATTTCGAGTTTTTCTTTAAAACTCAGGGCGATATCACCCTTGCGTGCGCACTCTCTGAGTGTTGCATCCGTGATTGTGATTTTTTTCATGTTAATCTCTCCTTTTTGAACAGCATTCCCTGACGGAATATGCAATTCTGATAAATAAAAATACTTATGCACTATAAGTTCTTAATATTATATATAAAAGAACCTGCAAAGTCAACACCGATTTGAAAGGTTAAAAACAATGCGGGTGAAAATCGTAGACTGCAACAACTTTAAATTTTTATATCGGAATTTGTATGTTAATATTGCACAACAAAAAAGAGTGATATTTGTAAAAAATATAGAAAGAAAAAGCAGCCGGAGAACGAATCTCCGGCTGCTGATGATATGTTTGATTAATACTTAAAGTTGCTGTAGGTAACTGTTGTATCTGCAATGCCTGTTGCTTCGTTGATGGAAGCAATCAGATACTTAACCTTTGTGAGAGTTGCATTGAAAACGAAGGATACTGTGAGCTTTTCGATGTTGCCTGTTGCAGCGTCAACAACGCAAACAATCTTGGCTTTTGTTGTGTTGAGCTTAACAGCTTCAACGGAAGCTTCCTCAAGACCGTTGAGTGCTACAAAGATATTGTCAGCGCTCTTATAGTCGAACTTGCTGGAGTCGCCTTCGCCGACGTAAAGACCTGATCTGACAAGGGGTGAAGAATCTTTTTTGCCTGATGCTGATGAGTTGCTGGCGCCATCCTTAAGTTCGATGGTGATTGTATATTTACCGTTAGCTTCCTTGCATGTAGCTGATTGAACATCAGCAGCGGTAAGGGAAGCTTTGCTCATGAATTCAGCCTTACCCTTAGCGTTGGGATATTCTTTTGTGCCAACTCCGAGGAAGTTTGCAACTTCATCCTGAACGATCTGAATCTTCATGAGAGCGCCGCCCTCAAGGTTCTGGATGTTTGTAACTCTCTTCTTGTCATAACCTGCCTTGGCGCTGATTGCACCGTTTACGGCATCGTTATAAACTGCAAGGATTTCGTCGGTTGTTGCGGGTACTGCAATTGCTGCAGTTGTTTCGCTTTCAGCGGGAGCTGCAGTTGTTTCGCCTTCAACGGGAGCAACTGTTGTGTCATCTTCAACGGGAGCAACCGTTGTTTCACCTTCAACGGGAGCAGCTGTTGTATCTTCCTCAACGGGTGCTGCTGTTGTGTCAACCTCGTCGGCTGCTGCTGTAGTGGTTTCGTTTGTTGTTGTGTCTTCCTTACCGCATGCTGCAAAGCTGAAAAGAAGTGCAGCGGCGAGGAGAAGTGCGAGAATTTTTTTCATGGGATTTACTCCTTTCATATTTAACACCTTTTGGTGTTGTTTCCTTTTGTGGTTTATACGGCTTCGATGAATCTCATGAATGCCGCAAGTCCGGATTCGTCACGCTTGAAAACCCCGGCGTGCTCAAGAACGGCTGCAAAGACCTTTCCGACCTCTGCGTGGATGATATCGGTTACATTTTCAGCATTGATATCCTGATAGTGAGGAATGAATTCCTCTGCCCAGTCTGCATGAAGAGCGGTAAGCTTGTTCGAACGTAAATCCTTGCCGCTGACTATAGCATCGGCAAGAGCTTCAAGCTCGTCTTTAAGTCTGGGAGGAAGAACCGCAAGACCCATAACCTCAATTAATCCTATGTTTTCTTTCTTTATATGATGAAGCTCTGCATGGGGATGATAAACACCCATGGGATGCTCGTCTGTTGTAATGTTGTTGCGAAGCACAAGGTCAAGCTCATACTTATTGCCTCTGCGCCTTGCAATGGGAGTGATGGTATTGTGCGGTGTTTCGGCCGAATAAGCAAAAACAAATGCGCTTTCATCTGTGTATTCACGCCATGCGGTGAGAATTTTATCTGCAAGCTCTGTGAGTCTTTCGGGTGAATCGGAAAGCAGACGGATTGTTGACATAGGCCACTTTACGATGCCTGCTTCGACATCCGAAAAACCTTTGAATTCAACCTTTTTCTCAATCGGTGCTCTTTCCATTGCAAACTCATACCTGCCGCCCTGAAAATGCTCATGGCTTAAAATTGAACCGCCGACAATAGGCAAATCTGCATTTGATCCTACAAAATAATGAGGGAACAGAGCGACAAATTCAAGAAGCTTTGAAAAAGCCGCTTTATCGATTTTCATGGGAGTATGTTTGCCGTTAAAAACAATGCAATGTTCATTGTAGTATACATAAGGTGAATACTGCATGAACCAACCCGAATTATCAATTGTAATCGGAATGATTCTGTGATTCTGCCTTGCAGGAAAATCAACTCTTCCCGCATAACCTTCGCATTCACGGCAAAGCTGACATTTCGGGTAGCCTGACTGCGGTGCGTTTTTGGCTGCGGCAATTGCTTTCGGGTCCTTTTCGGGCTTTGAAAGATTGACGGTTATATCAATTGCGCCGTAGTCGCCGTTGTGCTGCCATTTGAGGATTTTTGCAATTCTGTCCCTGCGGATATAATTTGTATCTCCGCTCAGTTTATAGTAATAATCCGTAGCCTTTTCGGGAGATTCCGAATAAAGCTTGTTGAACTTTTCGATAACTGCCGAGGGTCTGGGAGTAAGTGCACCCATGATTGCGGTATCGAAAAGGTCACGGTATGTAATAGAATCTTCGATAATTCCGTTTTCTGCCGCATAGTCGCAGAGTGCATCAAGAATAACATTTATTTCGCCCGATGCTTCTTCGCAGGAATCATCGTAGGCATCTCTTCTGAGCAAATACATAATTGCATTTGTGCAGTAAACCTTATCACTTTCTTCAATAAGACCGTGCGAAACGGCATATGAAATCAAAGCTTTGATATGTGAATCAACCATAATAAATCCACGCTTTCGATAGAGTAATGCATATATTATATACTTTTTGTCGCAAGTGTGCAAGTGGCAAATAAAAATATTGTAGAAAAACTATATGTTTTTTCGCAGAAGTATGATATTATTTTATTACGGAAATACAGAAAGGGGATACAAATGAGAATTTCGGAAATGATTATCTGCATTCTTCTTACAACCTTTGCCGCAAGCTATGCATGGGGAATGAGAGGTACGGTTATGGGCGGAGAAAAGGGCGCAATGCTCCCCGGCGTATTCATAGGACTTATTCTTGCATGGTTTTCGGGCGGCGCAATAAGAGAAACTTTCTGGATTCCTGCTGCGGCAGGTCTAATGGGTATGACCTTCGGAGGCACGGAGCCATACGGCGAAACAATAGGTATGGTGCTTCACCGGGACAGACCTGATTATAATCCCCGAAAAGGATATTTCGGTCTTGCATTCAAAGGCGCACTTTGGTTTTCAATCTGCGGCGGATTTATAGCGATTTCTCTGGCGTCAATGTGCAAAAACGTTTATGCTGCTTCGGATTTAGTTGTATTTATGCTTCTTATTCCGGTTATACAGAGAATCGGATATAAAATTTTCAATCAGCCTTATGATAAGCAGAAAGGCATTTACCCTAAAATCTTTTATTCCGTTACCCGCCGTGAGGAATGGGGCAGCAACCTTGCTTTGCTTATTGCCATGATTGCTTTTGCAGTTATCAAAGGCGATGATTTCACTCTTGCCATGATTGCAGGCGGATTTTTCTTTGGCGCACTCGGTTGGTATGTTGCTATGAAATTGTATGTTCTTTCGGCATTCCCGATGAAAAACGGCAAATATATTTTTGGTAAGCTTCATGAAAAAGCTCTTATTGACGGTTGGAAAATAATGGAATTCACGCTTGGTGCAATAGGTGGTTTCGGACTCTCCCTGACCTACTGCGCAAGGTTTGAATTTGTTGAAAAATATAATGAAATAATAAGCAGAGAGGGCATAGCTTATTCCGATGGAACTCTGAATGATTTTATTCCGTTTATAATCGTTGCATGCATAATCGGAATTCTTGCCGTGAATATTTATGCAATGGTTTGCGACAGGAACGGCAAAAAAGTTAATTCTTACGTTTGTGACCTTATCGAAAGACCTCTGTATAATGTTATCCCTATGATTTTTGTGCTTCTCGGTTCAGTTTTTACCGCAAGAATCATGACGGTGTTTATCCTTGTTTTTGTCCTTTCCGTCAAATGCTTTTTTGACCGATTCTCCGAGTCAAAACTTCTGTCTGTTGCAGGTGTGATTTTAACTGCTGTATGTTCTGCGGCCTTCATGATGTGCTTTTATCCTGAATACTGCACTCCTCATGCCGTAATTTTAATTGGCACAATTCCCTATCTTTTCACAGAGCTTATCAGCGTAATATGGAAATCATCAAGGGGCGGAAAGAAAATATCCGATGTGCTTTTAAAAACATCGTTTATTACCGTTTATCCGTTTATGCTTCTGCAAAGCATTGTTCTGATTATTCTTTCTTATATTTTTTTCATCATTTAGTATTTACTTTTTGCTTTTCGTGTGTTAAAATATTAAAGCATAAAAGTGTACGAAAGGCGGTTCTGTAATGAGCGCAAAATTTAAAGATGCAAATGTTGATTTTCTTTTTGAAGCAATTCTGAATCTCGAAACTCTTGAGGAATGCTATGATTTCTTTGAAGACCTTTGCACGGTAACGGAAATTAAATCCATTTCGCAGAGAATCGTGGTTGCAAAGATGCTTCGTGATAAAAAAGTATATAATGAAATTGTATCTGAAACAGGTGCGAGCACAGCTACCATAAGCCGTGTTAACCGTTCTCTTCAGTACGGCTGTAACGGATATGAGGTTGTATTCAAAAGGATGGAAGAGTAATGTCATACGATGATTTTTCACGTTTTTATGACTTGCTGACCGATAATGTAGAGTATAAGAAGCGTGCAGATTATTTTTGCAGGCTTCTTTCCATGTGCGGAACAAACGGCGGAATTCTCCTTGATCTCGGCTGCGGCACGGGCAATATGTCTTTTGAAATGGCAGACAGAGGATATGATGTCATTGGAGTAGACAGCAGCGTGGGTATGCTTAATGCGGCTCAGCAAAAAATGTTTGAAAAGGGAAAACAGATTCTCTTGCTCAATCAGAATATGCAGGAGATTGACCTTTACGGTACGGTTGACTGCGCCGTATGCGTTCTTGACGGTATCAATCATCTTGATAATTCCGACGATGTGAGGGCAACATTTAAAAAGGTTTCTCTTTTTATGAACAAGGGCGGTTCTTTCGCCTTTGATGTAAACACTGTTTATAAACATAAATATATTCTTGCGGATAATGCGTTTATCTATGAACCCGAAGGTGTTTTCTGTGCATGGCAGAACAGCTACAGTCCCGAGGATAACAGCGTTGAAATTACTCTCGATTTCTTCGAGGAGGAGAACGGCATATACTACCGTTCTTCCGAAAGCTTTACCGAAAAAGCATATGAGCTTGATGATATAAAGCTCTGGCTCGAGGAAGCGGGATTTGAGGTTGTCGGTATCTATGACGATATGACAACGGACTATGTTAAGCCCGACAGTGAAAGGGCAGTATTTTTAGCAAAGAAGAAGTGATATTATGAGTGAACTTGTAAGAATGATTTCAAATGACGGCACTTTAACCGTCATTGCGGTGGACAGCACCGATATAATTAACCGTATGGAGCAGATACACATGACATCTGCCGTAACCTCTGCCGCTCTCGGCAGACTTCTTACCGCCGCTTCGATGATGGGTGCGGTTCTGAAAGGTAAGGACAACAGTGTTACCCTGCGTCTTAACGGCAACGGTCCGGCAGGCTCTCTTATTGCAGTTTCGGACAGCGAAGGCAATGTAAGAGGCTATGTTGCAAATCCTGTTGTTGAAATTCCCCTTAACGATAAAGGTAAGCTTGATGTTGCCGGCGCTGTCGGTACAGACGGCACGTTGACCGTTATGAAAGACCTCGGCATGAAAGAGCCTTACATCGGTCAGATTCCAATTATTTCGGGCGAAATTGCCGAGGATATAACAAGTTATTTCGCAACAAGCGAGCAGATTCCGAGTGTCTGTGCGCTCGGCGTTCTTGTTAATCCCGATTTAACAATAAAAGCTGCAGGCGGATTTATAATTCAGCTTCTTCCTACAGCTCTTGAAGATACTATTGATCAGGTGGAAGAATGTATCAAAGGAATTCCTTCCGTTACGCAGATGCTTACCGACGGCATGACTCCGGAGGATATCTGCCGCAGCGTTCTCAAAACGTTTGAACTTGAAATTCTTGATTCCTCATCGCCTGAATACAAATGCAACTGTTCGAGAGAAAGAGTAACAAAAGCTCTCCTCACCATGGGCAAGGAAGAACTTATCGATATGGCAAATGACCCGTTCACCGAGGTGGACTGCCATTTCTGCGAAAAGAAATACAGATTTACCTCTGCTGAAGTTAAAAAGCTTGCAGAATAAGAAAGGCGGATAAATATGGGAAAATTATTCGGTTATCCCGAATTTGATATCAACGGCGAAGAAATTCTTTGCACTTATGACAATGATTACAGCGAAATGATGATGGATGTGCGTGTTTACCGTATGAAGGCAGGCGAAAAAAGAGAGTTCTGCCGTTCAGGAGAAGAAATCGCTGTTCTTCTTCTTTCGGGTAAAATCACATTTGGATGCGAAAGCATTTCCGAAACAGTCAGCCGTGAAAGCGTATTTACGGAAGGTCCGTATGCAGTTCATGCATGCTCGGAAAGCAATATTTCGGTAAGCGCACAGGATGATTCCGAGATTCTTGTTCAGTGCACAAAGAATGATGCTTCTTTTTCGGCAAAGCTTTACAGACCCGAGGATGCCCCATGGGGTTATTCCTGCGTAGGTAAATTCGGAAACGTTGCAAAACGCCGTGTAAACACAATTATTGATAAAGAAATAGCACCGTATTCCAATATGGTTCTCGGTGAAGTCCTTAATGATAAAGGCAATTGGTCGGGATATCTTCCTCACAGACATCCTCAGCCTGAGTGTTATTATTTCAAGTTTGACCGTCCCGAGGGCTTCGGTGCAAGCTTTGTCGGCAATGAAGTTTTCAAGAGTGTTGACAACAGCTTTTCGGCTATTCCCGGCGGTGCACTCCATCCGCAGTCCGTTGCACCCGGATTTCAGATGTATACCTGTTGGATGATTCGTCATCTTGACGGTGATCCCTGGCTTCAGACAACCAGAAATGAGGATGAAAAATATATCTGGCTTCACAATGCGGAAATATAAAAATAAAGTCGGCAGGGAAAATCTCTGCCGACTTTGCTGTATCTGATTTAATCTGCCGTATCTATAAAATACAAATCATACCCACCGATTGTAATTATTAAATAATAATCGTCATCAACATCGCTTTTGCTTGCTATTCCTGTTGTGGCATAGCCTTTCAGGCTTTCTGCTTCAGAATTATAATGGATATCATATATCGAACCGATAGTATTGTTTGTTTCAACAGTTTTATTATCTGCGTATTCCAAGGTCCATATATCGCCTGTTGCGTTGTTTGTAACGGTTATTATGCCGTCATCAGCAGAACACTTGATATCGGTTATTTTTGCACCGCTGTATTTTAATTCGTTTTCGGCTGAACAAAAAATCACTTCGCCGTTTTCGGTGTTAGCAATACGTGAAAAACTCCAGTTGTATTTTTCTATGCGGACTCCCATGAGACTGCTGCAGCCGCTCAAAACAAAGATTAAAATCAACAATACGGAAATTACTTTTTTCATTTGTAATTCCTCCATTCGACAATAAATAATATATATCATTATATTACTTAGCCGGTTGATTGTCAAGAATGAGGCGGATTTTATTGTAATAATCCTGTTAATACCATAATAGATATATAACATGAAAAAAACAAAGCAATTGCACCTGAAAGCGAAGGTTAAAGTACCGAAAAATAATTGCATTTCGGAACTAAAAAAATAATTTAAAATTTTTTGAAATTTTTTTAAAAAAGGGGTTGACATTTTCTGAAAAGTAGTGTATTATACGTCATGTCGCTTGACCAAAGCAACGCCGATGTGGGAGCATAGCTCAGCTGGGAGAGCATCTGCCTTACAAGCAGAGGGTCA
>CAZJOH010000076.1:0-13201 GCA_964547575.1 uncultured Clostridium sp. | reverse complement strand
CTTGAAGGCAGAAAAGAGCTTTAATTTAGCAAAAAAGTTTTCCACTTTTTTATACTTTTCCACATATGGGTTTTCCACATTTTCACTTTACCATAAAAAGGGAAGTGAATAACCCTGATTTATCCACATTCCGATGTTGATAAAATTTGACGAAATTCCCTTTATTTACAAGGCTTTTCGGAGTTATACCATATTTTCACGCTCCCTACTACTACTACTATAAATATATATATTATTATATTTATTCGTTGAGAAAGATTTCTTCAAATAATCTTTAACAGCAGTCAGCAGGAAAAAAGAGCGTGGATAATTTTCGGCAGACACTTAAGGAGGATATTTACATGAAAATTATATGCAGTACTGTTGAGCTTTGCGAGGCTTGCCAGAATGTTCAGAGAGCGGCTTCAACAAAAACCGCAATTCCCGCAATTGAGGGTATTCTCATGGTTGCGGAAAACGGAACACTCACTCTCACGGGATATGACCTTGAAATGGGAATCACAACTTCAATTCCCGCTAAAATCGAGGAGGCAGGCGAGCTTGTTCTCAATGCTCATATGCTCAGCGAAACTCTGAGAAAGCTTCCCGAAGAAACTGTAAGTATCTTCAGCGATAAAAGAAATATCGCTGCAATTTCATGCGGTGATTTTGAATCAACTCTTATAGGTATTTCCGCAGAGGAATATCCCGATCTTCCCTCTGTTTCGGGCGGATATCCTATTTCGATTCCTCAGGGTGTTCTTAAGGATATGGTAAGAAAAACCATTTTTTCCGCTGCGGTTAAGGACAGCAAAATCGTTCACACGGGCATAAAGTTTGAAATTGAAGAAAATCATATCAGACTTATTGCTGTTGACGGTGTTCGCCTTGCAATAAGAAATGAAAAAATTGACTACAGCGGTGAAGTTCTTTCGTTTGTTGTTCCCGCAAAAACACTTTCCGAGGTTGTAAAGCTCATGAATGACGATGATGCAATGGTAACTCTCGGAGTAGGCAAGCGTCACATTATTTTTGAGGTTGGCGGATATAATATCATTTCAAGACTTCTTGACGGCGAATTTCTTAACTATAAAGCGGCAATTCCTTCGTCAACAAAGACCGTTATCCGTGTTAATACAAGAAGCTTTATCGAGAGTATCGACAGAACTTCTCTTATCATCACAGAAAAAATCAAGAGCCCGATTAAGTGTGTATTTGATGAAAATATGATTAAAATGTCGAGCATCACCTCGCTCGGTACTGCAAACGACAGACTTATGGCAAACATTGAGGGTGAAACCTGCACAGTCGGCTTTAATAATAAGTATATGCTTGATGCTCTGCGTGCCTGCGACAGCGACGAGGTCAGAATTATGCTCAACGGCGCAGTTGCACCCATTCTTATCGTACCCAATGAGGGCGATGATTTTATATTCCTTATTCTTCCCGTGAGGCTGAAAAATGAAAATTAAAGCGAAAATTGTTGAAAAAAAACAGGTATCAAAAAAGATTGATACCCATTTTATAAGACTTGATGCTTTTCTGAAGATGTGCGATGCCGTACAGACGGGCGGCCACGCAAAAATCGTTATTCAGGAGGGCGAGGTCAGGGTTAACGGAGAAATCTGCACCCAGAGAGGCAGAAAGCTCCGCAGCGGCGACAAAGCCGAATTTGAAAGAGTTATTTATATTGTTGAATAAAAAGTAGGGGCGCCCATCGGGCGTCCGTATCTTTAAAAGAAACGGAGTGGTAAAATTTGATAATTAAACACCATTCCGCCGAAAATTTCCGCAATATTGACTGCATTTCCTTTGAACCTCATCCCGAAATGAATATCATTTACGGAGAAAACGGTCAGGGAAAAACAAATATTATTGAAAGCATATGGCTTTTGACGGGCTTTTACAGCTTCAGAGCAAGGAAAAATATCCAGCTTATCGCTCAGGGACATGAAGAAGCCGAAATCCGCACAAGATTTTATTCACACATGCGTGAACAAACCGCAGAAATGAAGATAAATAAGCGGAAAGAGCTTGTCCTCAACGGCATAAAAGAGGAATCGCCGAGGGTGATGATGGGCAAATATTTTGCCGTTGTTTTTTCTCCCTCAACGCTCGGAATTGTTCAGGACGGTCCTTCCGAAAGGCGAAAATTGCTTGATATTGCGCTCAGCCTTATTAAACCAAATTATGCGGTTGTTATGTCACGCTATCTGCGTGTGCTTGACCAGAGAAATGCTCTGCTCAAAAAAATGGGCGAAAGATGCTTTGAAAACGGTTATATCGAGCCGTGGGATAACGAGCTTGTGTCGCTCGGCACTAAAATAGTGAAATACCGCCTTGATTATATTGAAAAATTAGCGGAATTATCGGGCGAGATTTACAGAGGAATCAGCTCGGGACGTGAAGAATTCACTTTTCACTATGATTTTTCGCCTGAAAACATAAGCGAAGAAGAAATAAAGCAAAAGCTTATTTCTGATATAGAAAAATACCGTGAGGCAGACCTCAAAAGGCTCTATACAAACGCAGGTCCTCATACACATGACCTTGTTCTGAATTTAAACGGCAGGGATGCAAGGGTTTTCGGCTCGCAGGGTCAGCAAAGGTCGTGCGCCCTTGCAATGAAGCTCGGCGAAGCTTCAATTATTGAAGAAATAACGGGAGAAAGCCCCGTTGTGCTGCTTGATGACGTCATGAGTGAGCTTGACGAAGGCAGGCAGACCTTCATTCTCAATTATCTTGATAACTGGCAGGTTTTTATCACCTGCTGCGACCCGTCACAGCTTCTGCGCTCCAAAAAAGGCAAGGCGTTTGAGGTTATCGGCGGCGAAATAAAGGAAATGGAGTAAAAAATGTATTTGCACCTCGGAATGGATAAGGTTATTACCTTTGACGAAATAATCGGAATTTTTGATTTAGACACAACCACCGTTTCAAAACGCACAAGGGATTACCTTGCGAAAGCGGAGAAGGCGGGAATTGTTGAAAATGTCTGCTACGATATTCCGAAATCATTCATTGTTTGCCGTGATAAAAACGGCAAGGAGAGGGTGTATATCTCGCAGATTTCCTCGTCAACGCTCCTGAAAAGAACGGGATATGTTGATTCTCTTACAAATGTATAAAAAAGAGGAGACTGCTTCACGAAGCGAAGAACAAAAGAAACTGAATAAAAAATAAGTGGCTTGCATAGGAAAAACCTTTGCAAACCACTTTTTGTTTTGTAATTATTTTTTTAATTGTTATTATATGTTTCTTTTTAATCTCTTTTATCTTTCAAGTAAATAATCAATACCTTTTAAGTAGCCGTCAAAGCCGAGGCCGATGAAGGATTTTTCGCACGCCATGCCTGCATAAGAAATCTGCCTGAAATCCTCTCTTTTTGAAACATCGGAAATATGAATTTCAACGGCAGGGAGAGCAACGGATTTGAGCGCATCGAGAATTGCAACGCTTGTGTGGGTATAAGCAGCGGGATTAATGACAATTCCGTCAAAATTGCCGTAAGCCGCCTGAATTTCGTCAACAATATCGCCCTCGTGATTTGACTGAAAAAGCTTAACTTCAACGCCCTTTTCAGCGGCATAATTATTAATCATTTCGCAGAGATCCGCATAGGTATTTTTGCCGTAAATACCCGGCTCTCTGATGCCGAGCATATTTATATTCGGGCCGTTTATTACAAGGATACGCATTTTAAAATCCTCCTTACGGTTATTTCGGGGTCGGGGTCAACCTCAACGGTAAAATCTGCCGTTTCGAGGTAATAAGGCAGACGGGTTTCGAGCATTTTTGCAAGCGTTTCGGCATCCTTTGAAAGAGGTCTGCCGTCGGTTGCAAGGTTATTTATCGGAGCTTTAAGGAAAATCACCGTTGAATTTTCTTTAAGAGCAATTCGGTTTTCTTCACGCAGAATTGCGCCGCCGCCCGTTGCAATTATTTTGCCTGCGCCCTTGCCTGCGGCTTTAACAGCCTCGGTTTCACGGTTTCTGAATTCGTTTTCGCCGTATTTTGCGAAGATATCGGGGATTTTTTCTCCCGATGCTTCAACCACCATGGAATCAGTATCAAGGCATTCACGCCCCGTTTTTTCGCTCAGAAGTGCGGCGGCGGTTGATTTTCCGCAGCCCGGCATACCTACAAGAACAAGATTTTTTTGTCTGTTTATGATAATATCATATATTCTGTCGATTTCCGAAAGAGGAATTTCTTTGCCCGTGAAGATTTCGGCGGCACGAAGTGCCTGTGCAACGAGCATATAAAGACCGTTTATGCAGTCAATTCCAAGCTTTTCCGCATCTAAAAGAAAAACCGTTCGTGCAGGGTTATAAATAAGGTCGAGCGCCTTTTTGCATTTTGTGAATTCTGAAAGGTCAATGAGTCTTTCGCCGTTATTCGGAAACATTCCGACGGGAGTTGTGTTAATAATTATATCCGCATCGTAATGGCGGCTTATGTTGCCGTAATTATCCTCGCCCGTGCGTGAAACAACAATAATTTCCGACGCACCCTTATCTGCCGCAACATGACGCACCGTAAGGCTTGCACCGCCGTTGCCGAGGATAAGAACCTTTTTATTATTGAACTCACAGCCGCATTTTTCCGCCATATAGGAAAATCCGAAATAATCGGTATTGTCGCCGTAAAGAGTGCCGTCACTTCTGCGGATAACCGTGTTGACACTGCCGACCTTTTCAGCGGTTTCACTTCGCTCGTCGCAACGGTTGAATGCCTCGATTTTATAGGGAATCGTAACGTTATAACCCTTTAATGAGGTATCGGAAAAAAAGGAGTCGAGTCCCTCGGGTTCGGTGGGATAAAGCATATATTCATAATCGCAGAGCAGGGAATGTATCTCGGGCGAGAGTGAGTGACCGAGCTTCCTGCCTAAAAGTCCGTACATAAAATCACCTTAGTCCTCGGTATAGCTTCCGAGGTAAATGAATTTTTCGGCATCGTTTTCAAGCTCGCTGAAAAGAGCCTTGAGGTTTTCGGAATAAACCGATGCATCAATATCAAAATAGAACATAAATTCAAAGTTGCTGCCGGGAATGGGACGGCTTTCAAGCTTCGTCATATTAAGTCCGAGAGCAGCAAATCTTGAAAGAATATTATAAAGCGAGCCGGGCTCATGAGCAATTGTCATCATGAAGCTCGTTTTCTTTGCGCCGGGATAAATTTCGGGAGTTTTGGAAATGCAGATAAAACGGGTGTAGTTGTTATCGGTATTCTGAATTCCGGTTTTCAGCACGTTAAGACCGTAAAGCACCGCACCGTCCTTTGAGCCGATTGAAGCGCAGTCTTTTCTGCCGCTTTCGGCAACCATTTTTGCCGCAACAGCGGTATTTTCACAAACCGTTACCTTAACTCCGAGAGTATTTAAAAATTCGGAGCATTGGTTTATCGCTTGCTCATGGGAGAAGATCTCCTTGATATCACCGAGTTCAACGCCCTCGGGAGCAAGAATTGAGTGGCGGATAAAGAGCTTAAGGCTGTGGGTAATATAAAATTTATATTTTTCCATAAGGTCATAGACCTTGTTTACCGTGCCTGCGGTGCTGTTTTCAACGGGAAGAATGCCGTAACGGCAAAAGCCGCCGTCAACTGCCTTGAAAACATCCTCAAAGCTTCTGCAGTAGAAAATCGTGGGATAGGCAAATATCTTGTCGCACGCAAGCTGTGAATATGCGCCCTCAACGCCCTGGCAGGCAACCATGGCACGCTCTGGTCTTTCGCAGGGAGTGTGATTTGTTACGTCCTCAATCATTTTTGAAACGGGTGACCTCGGTTTGATAAGCTTTTTCTGATAAGAACGGCTGAGGTTGAAAATGGTCTGGTAGAGAGTTTTGGTGTAACCTTCCAAATCGGGTGAAACGTTTGAAGTTACTTTGTTTATAACCTCTCTCTCACGCTCACGGTTGAAAACGGGCATATTGTTTTCCTGCTTGTATTTTGCAATCTGCGCCGCCGTTTCCATGCGCTCCTGAAAGAGCCTTGTCAGCTCCGAATCAATTCTGTCAATGTTGTTTCTTAAATCTTTAATATCCATGGTTTACCTCATTTTAAAATATAATCCGCAATAACAACTGCAGCCGCCGCTTCAATGCAGGGCACGGCTCTGGGAACGATGCAGGGGTCATGTCTGCCGCCGATAACAAGCTCCTCAGCTTCGAGCGACTGAATATTGACCGACTGCTGTTTCATGCCGATTGACGGAGTGGGTTTTATTGCTGTACGGAAAACTATCGGCATACCCGAGGAAATACCGCCTAAAATTCCGCCGTGATTATTCGTGAGAGTTTTTATTTTGCCGTTTTGGGCGATAAAATCATCGTTGTTTTCGCTGCCTCTGAGAGTACTGCCCTTAAAGCCCGAGCCGAATTCAATTCCCTTGACTGCGGGAATTCCGAAAACCGCCATGCTGATTCTGTTTTCTATGCCGTCAAAAATCGGGTCGCCGATGCCGACGGGCATTCCCGTTATTGCGCACTCGATTGTGCCGCCAACGGAATCGCCGAGAGCCTTTGCGTCATATATTTCTTTTCTCATCAGCTCGCCCTGCTTATCATTGATAACGGGGAAGGGCTTTGAGAGAATTTTTTCAAAATCGTCTGCATTTACATTTACGGGGTCGAATTTTTCATCTTTGACCTTACCGATAGATGCAATATGTGCGCCGATTTTTATGCCTTTTTCTTCGAGCATTTGCATACATACTGCGCCTGCAAAGCAGAGAGGAGCAGTCAGCCTTCCGCTGAAGTTTCCGCCGCCTCTGATATCGTTGAAGCCCTCATGCTTCATCATTGCGGCAAAGTCGCTGTGGGAGGGTCTGGGAACGGATTTCAGCTTATCGTAATCACCCGAGCGTGTGTTTGTGTTGAAAATAACGGCGCAGAGAGGCGCTCCGCAGGTTACGTTATCAACAACGCCCGAGAGAATTTTAACCTCGTCAGCCTCTTTTCTCGGAGTTGAAAGGTCATTCTGACCGGGTGCACGCCTTGCCATGAATGCGGCAGTTTTTTCCGTATCGATTTTAAAGCCTGCGGGCAGACCGTCAATCACAACACCGATTGCCTCGGAGTGCGACTGACCGAAAATTGTTATTTTAATGTTATTTCCGAAATTACAGGACACGGGCTTTACCTCCCAGCTTGTTATAGTCATTAAAAAATTCGGGGTAAGATTTGTTTACCGCCTCGGCATTACGGATTATTACGGCATTTTCGCATTTAACCGCCGCAACAGCCGCCGCCATTGCGATTCTGTGGTCATTGAAGGAGTTAACCTCGCCGCCAAAAAGGAATTTTTTGCCGTTTATCACCATTCCGTCGTGGGTTTCGGAGATATCCGCACCGAGCGAGCGGAGCATATCGCAGACGGTCTGAATTCTGTCGCTCTCCTTAAGTCGGAGGCGCTGTGCATTATATATCACCGTTTCGCCCTCTGCAGTTGAAGCGATTGAAGCAATAACGGGCACGGCATCCGGGATATCCGAGGCATCAATTCGGCTGCCGTGAAGCGCCGATACATCGGCTTTGTAATTGCCGCCGTTTTCTGTGATATTTGCACCCATTTTTTTAAGTACGGAAATAATTGCCTTGTCGCCTTGCACTGAATCGGGATTCAGCCCCGTCACCTCTGCGCCCATGCAGAGAGGAAATGCGGCGTTTGACCAGTCGCCCTCAACGGTAAATTCGCAGCCCGTGAGGGGTGAATTATTTATATAAAAAGTATTGTTTTCTTCTTTGATATCCGCTCCGAATTGCTTTAAAACCTGAACTGTCATGTCGATATAGGGTCTTGATTCTACGGGAGGCAGCAGATTGATTTTGCCGCCGCCGAGGTAAGACAGAGCCATGAGCAAACCCGTAACAAACTGCGAGCTGACATCTCCCCGCATTGTAAATTCGCCTGCTGATATTCTGCCCGAAACTTCGAGCGGAAACTTATCGGATATATCCGCACCCATGCGGATTAATTCCTCTTTGAGCGGAGAAAGGGGTCTTTCAGGGAGCCTTCCCGAGCCGTGAACGGTGGATTTTATTCCCAGAGCACATATTACGGGAAGCAGAAAACGCAGAGTTGAGCCGCTTTCATTGCAGTCAATCTCTGCTTTTTTGTATAAGGTATCAATCGGCGTTACGGTATAGACCGTGCCGTTTTTTTCAATAAACGCACCGAGATTCTTAAGGCATGCAACGGTTGCCTCAATATCGGCGGAGGTTGTGTTAATTCTGATTTTGCTTTTGCCCTTTGCAAGAGCGGCGCAGATGAGCGCACGGTGGGCAAAGGATTTTGAGGCTATGCCCTCAATACTGCCCGATATCGGGGCAGGGGTGATTTGAATGTCCATTATACTTTTAACTCCATAACTGTTCTTTGTGGTGTCATACCGAGGCTTTCATAAAATTTTTGAGCATTCTCATTAAAATCCCATACATATAACTCTATATGTTGTGCACCTCTTTTTGAAGCAATATCAACAATTGAATTCCATAGCTTTTTTCCATACCCGTTTCTTCTGAACGGAAAATCGATAAAAAACTCATCTACAAAAGCAACAATTCTTTCTTGGAGATGTGGATTATTGCGTACTTTTTTGATTTGCCATTTACTGAAGCCTATAATTTCTTCATCTTTCTCAATAACAGTAATAAAGGTATCTTTGTTTTTTATAATTTTTTTGAAATCACTTTTTGTAAGTCCCGGAACGCTTTTTAAAATATCCGGTCTGTTTTGGATATGATATTCAGTAAGGGATTCGTACAAATTTATATAACTGTCAAAATCTTTTATAACAGCTTCACGAATTATAACCATTCGTTTCTCCTCTGTTTACAAGTTGTTTTCTTTTTTTAGCAAATATTTTAACGGGTTATTTTCAATATATTGGCATGCTTCAAGATAGTGATTTTCATTTTTTATTACTTCATCATAAAAAGATACCTGAAAAATTTTTCTTCCGGGAGTATTAAACGCTTTGTTGCATATTCTTGTTGTAAGTGATTTATAAGCGCAGATGATATCAGGAAGTGTAGGGCGGGGGCTTGCTCCCGCCGTGGGATTATCCAAAATCAGAATCACATGAATATGATTCGGCATGATAACATATTAATCTATTTTAAGTCCGGAATAACGCTTTTCCAAATCAAAGAGCTGTTCTTCTGCAAGCTTTCCGATTGGCAAAAGCGTTATTTCGGTTTCGGCGGGAGCAAGCCCCCGCCCTACCTTGGATAAGATATTGTGGTTTTCATATGTGTTGATTGTGACATAGTAATATCCGTTGCTGCCGTAATCATAATTCTTTAATCTCGGATGTTTTCTCTTTGGTAATTGTGTATCCACTTTAATTCACACACTCCGCAATCTGATACAACACATCAACGGGTATTTTTTTCAATATACATTTGCCCATGACCTCGGGAACAACAAAATTTATTGTGCCTCCCGTGCGTTTTTTATCGGAAAGGGCAACGTCTGCGAGGTCATTCGGTGAAAAATCGCAAGCGGTTGGCAGATTATTGTTTTTATTTGCTTCAATAATCGCCGCCGTGCAGTCCTCCCTGCTCCAGCCGAGTGCAAAAGAGGCCTTTGCGGCAATTACCATGCCGATTGCAACCGCAGAGCCGTGGGCAATTTCAAAATTACTGCATTTTTCAATCGAATGCGCCATGGTATGGCCGAAATTCAGAAGCTGTCTGTCGCCCTTATCAAACTCGTCTTTGACAACAACATCACGCTTCAATTCAACGCAGCGAGCAATTATATTTTCCATATCGGATTTTACATCACCCGACTGCACTTTGTCAAATAATTCCTTATCGAAAATAACACCGTATTTGATAATTTCCGCCATTCCGTTGGCAAATTCCTCTTCGGGAAGAGTTGAGAGAGTATTTATGTCGCAGATAACGAGTGAGGGCTGGCAGAATGCACCCATAAGATTTTTGCCTGCCTTAAGGTTTACCGCCGTTTTGCCGCCCACGGAGGAGTCAACCGCCGCAAGCAGAGAGGTCGGGACCTGAACAAAGGGAATTCCTCTTAAGTAGAGAGAGGCTGCAAGCCCCGTCATATCGCCCGTTACGCCGCCGCCGAGAGCAACGAGAAAATCGCTGCGTGTGAGCTTGTTTTCAGCGGCAAATTCAATCAGCTCAAAGAGGGTTTCCTTGCTTTTTGACTCCTCGCCTGCAGGAAAAATAAAATCAAGAGTCTGAATTCCCGCATTTTCAAGGCTTGCCTTTGTTTTGTCAAGCCAATGCTTTGCAACGTTGGAATCCGTTACGATAACCGCCTTGCTTTTTCCGAAAAGCGATATGCATCTTTCGCCCAGAGATGAAAGGAGACCTTCACCGATTATAACATCATAATTCTTTGAAGCGTTAACATTTACCGTTTTCATTTTTATCCCTACTTTGCCTGTTTTTTGCTGTCTGTACCCTCTTTGAGAAGCTCAATAAGACCTTCTCTGTCGTCATTTTTAAGAGCGGCGCTGTATTCCTGAAGTCTTTCAACAAGAAAATCGATTTCCGCTGTAAGATTATCCTTGTTTTCAAAGAAAAGCTCCGACCACATTGCCTCGTTGAGCTTTGAAACACGGGTTAAATCCCTGTAACTGCCTGCCGAAAAGCCCTTCTGCTTAACTGCCGTATGGCTCTTTACATAGGCGTTGGAAATGATGTGAGGAAGCTGTGATGTAAAGGCAATCACCTTGTCATGCTCCTCGGGTGAGGTGAAGTTTATTTCGCCGAAGCCTGCATCCGTAAGTACGTCACGGAATTTCTGGAGAATTCTGATATCCGTATTTTCCTTCGGAGTTATAATCATGGTTGCGTTTTTGAAAAGATTCGCCCTTGTGTGACCGAAGCCCGAAAACTGCGTGCCTGCCATGGGATGAGCGCCGATAAAGATAAAGCCGTTTTCTTCGGCAAGCTTTTCGCAGGGAGTGCAGATAAGTCTTTTAACGCCGCCGCAGTCCGCTACGATTGCGCCCTTTTTGATTTTCTTTGCGTAGGTTTCAACAAAATCAACCGTTGCCTGCGGATAGAGGGCGATTAGAATCATGTCGCATTCGCCGATATTATCCTCGGTCAGCTCGCCTTTTATTGCTTCAACCATTTTTGCGGCAAGAAGCGAGCTTCTGTTTCGGTCAAGACCGTATACTTCATGCTTTCCGCTTTCGGCAAGAGCTCTTGCGAGAGAGCCGCCGATAAGTCCCAAGCCTGCAATTCCTATTTTCATAATCTACACCTTAAAATTTATTGATAATTTCTCTTATAGCATTAACCTCACCGACTATTTCTGCGAATTCCTCGGGTCTTAAAGCCTGAGGACCGTCGCAGAGAGCGTGTGCGGGGTCATTATGAACTTCAATCATAAGTCCGTCTGCGCCTGCCGCAACTGCCGCAAGAGCAAGGGGACGAACCATTCTTGCAATACCTGCCGCATGGCTGGGGTCTGCGATAATGGGAAGATGTGTTTTCTCTTTGAGAAGAGCAATGGCGGAAATATCCATTGTATTTCTTGTGTAATGCTCAAAGGTGCGTATGCCTCTTTCGCAGAGCATAACCTTGCTGTTGCCGCCTGCCATGATATATTCGGCGCTCATGAGAAGCTCTTCCATTGTTGCCGCAAGACCTCTTTTGAGAAGAATGGGCTTATCGGTTTTGCCAAGCTCCTTGAGAAGCTCAAAGTTCTGCATATTTCTTGCGCCGACCTGAATAACGTCAACATCCTCAAAAAGAGGAAGATGGGAAAGGTCCATGATTTCGGTAACAATCGGTGCACCCGTTGCCTTTCTTGCCTCACGCAGAAGCTCAAGACCCTCGGCTCTCATGCCCTGGAATGCATAGGGAGAGGTTCTGGGCTTGAACGCACCGCCACGGAGAAGATTTGCGCCGGCAGCCTTGATATCATGCGCAATTGAACAAATCTGTTCGGGAGATTCAACGGAGCAGGGACCTGCGATGAACTGGAAATTGCCGCCGCCGATTTTATGACCGCCTACGTCAATGACGGTATCATCAGGATGGAATTTTCTGTTGGCACTCTTAT
Source organism: uncultured Clostridium sp. (assembly GCA_964547575.1). Lineage (GTDB taxonomy): Bacteria > Bacillota > Clostridia > Oscillospirales > Acutalibacteraceae > CAG-177. Next base: position 1,168 of record CAZJOH010000076.1, on the reverse strand, counting down.
AAGGCTCGCTGATACGGGCAACATTGGATACTATGTTAAGACCGCTGATAAGGTCCATATCAACACGGCTTGTATCGCCAACAAGACCGAGAATCGTGTCATACATACCGTTACTGCGGTGAATTTCGAGGTTGAGGCTTTCAAGCCATTCAACGAGATTTTGGATTTGAGCTTCGTCTGTTCCTTTTTTAATTGATACAATCATTTGAGTGACCTCCGTATATTATAATATAATGTTTACTAAATTGCAATTTAATGAAAAATTAAAAATGAATAATGAATAATGAAGAATTTCGGGTGGGCGTTGCCCACACCCAATATAATAAGCGGCGCAGCCCCTTAATTTTTCATTCTTCATTATTAATAAAAAAATCCCCGCAGCGTAAATTTCACTGCGGGGTTAATAACCTTGATATCCGTTTTCAGCAAAACCTACCAGACCCTATCAAATTACTTGATAAAGTAAAAGTAGAAGTATGCAGCTGTGAAAACGTTTTTAGTCATTGAGAATTACCTCGAATAATTATGTTGCATACAGAATATCACTTTGAAATGCGTTTGTCAATAGTTTTTGGCAAAAAAGTTTAGCGATTTAAAGTGGTTATCTGGCAAATCGCCATGGCATCCAGCGCACGCTCATGGCTTTCGGGAGTAACACCTGCGCAGCATGAGGCATCAACTATAATCGGAGTTTCGGGGAGATAAGCCTTAATCAGCATGGCGTTTGAGATAACACAGATATCGGTGCAAAGACCGATAAGGGTTATTTCCTCGATTTTTTCTTCATAGGTGTCGTATGCCTTGAGAAGCTGACCGAGAGCAACGCTGCCGAAGGTGGGCTTGTCGATTGCTTCTTCCTTGCGGAGAGCTTCGAGCTCGGGGTGAATCTGCCAGCCGTCGGTGCCCTTTATGCAATGCTCAACGGGGAGATTTCTGCCCTCCTGCGTTGAGAGATAATCGGGTTCATGAGTATCTCTCGTAAAAAGCACTCTGCCGTCAAAGCCCTCGATTTTTGCCTTTACGGCAGGAAGAATAGAGACGGCCTCCTTTGTGCCGAGAGCGCCGTCAATAAAATCATTCTGCATATCAACAACTATTAGAAATTTCATTTTGTCACCTCGAATTATTTCGGCGGGAGCAAGCCCCCGCCCTACAGTCAAAATATTAT